>CADDZE010000061.1 GCA_902812465.1 Acidobacteriota bacterium
GGCGCATTGTCCTCCGGCTTAGACGGAGGCGGGGGCGGTGGATTGGATTGAGCTACAGAGTCCGAAGGAGGCGCGGGAGCCGGCTCGCCCCGGGCGGGGGGAGGGGGCGCGGGAGCCGGTGGCGGCGAAGGCTTGCCACCGCCCGCGATCTCCGGCAGCGGCGTGTTGCCGCGCAAATAAGGCATCCGAAGACCCTTGGGATTGATTTTGGGTGCCGGTCCCTGGGCGCGGCGGTTCTTGTCCGAAAGGATATTGGTGTCCGGCGGGTGGCTGAGGCTTTTCAGCAGGTCGGGAGGAACGAGCAGGGTCATCTGCTCTCGGGGTTTTGGCTCGACCGCGATTCCCAGGATCTGCGCGCCGCGCCGGAAAATGTCCGGCGACAGCACAACGAAGAGCAGCAGGATGACATGGAAGACCAGCGACAAGAGGAACAGGGTCCGCCGCCGCCAGCGGACGACTTCCTCTTCCAGCTCCAGCAGTAGGTGGAGTTCGGGTTCCTGACCCACCTTGGTATTCAAAACGGCCCGCCCTGAGTTCCAGAAAGCAGGCTGGCGGCCCATGAGCCACGCCGCGCTCCGCCGCCATTCCTAGCTTGCCCTCTCTGATTCTAATCGACCTTCACGCACACCCCAACGCTAAGCCCATGGTAACGACCGCGGGTTGACAGCCGGAACTAATTCTCGCCACTGCGCCCGGGCGGCCTGGCGGAACTGAGGCCCACCTGTCCCGCATGCTGTTCGATGCAACTCATCACTTGTTCGGCCAAAGCCAAGGCTGCCCGTCCTTCACGGCCTCCCACCAGCGGCGGGCAGCGCGTGCGGACACACTGGATAAAGCTGGCTACCTCCGCCACCAGGGGGTCGCAGTCTGACGTCGGCAGCTTACGAAAGCCGATCTGCGGCGCCGTGCGGGAACGGTCGACGCTGATCACGAGAGCGTCTCGCCGGGCAAAGTCGATCGAGATGTACTCATAGGGTTGGAAGTAGCGAAACTTGCGAATTCGTTCCGTGCTGACGCGGCTGGCGGTGAGGTTGGCCACGGCTCCGTTTTCAAATTCGACGCGAGCGTTGGCGATGTCCACTTTGTCGGAAAGCACGGGCAGCCCAACCGCCCGCACTTCCCTCACGGCAGCGGGAACCATCCAAAGCACCAGGTCGAGGTCATGAATCATCAGGTCGAAAACCACATCCACGTCCAGGCTGCGAGGGCTGAAGACCCCGAGGCGGTGCACCTCAAAGAAGAGAGGGGCTGTGGTGACGGCCTTCGCCGCCACTACGCCGGGGTTGAAGCGCTCCAGGTGTCCAACCTGGAGGATACGCCCACAAGCCTCTGCGCGGCGAATCACTTCGTCAGCCTCCGGGACGGTGCGAGTGATCGGCTTCTCCATCAGGACGTCCACACCCGCGTCAAAGGCACGCTGGGCGACTTCCGCATGGTAAGTGGCAGGAATGACCACGCTGACGGCGCGGACCGACTCCAGCGCCTGGTCCAGAGAATCGAACGCCTGAACGCCAAATGCTTTCGCCACCTGGCAACAGCGCTCGCGGTTCAGATCGTAGATGCCTGCCAGCCTAGCGCCGCTCACTTCTTGAAAGGCTCGCGCGTGGTACCGGCCATGCTCCCCGGCACCGATAACCGCCACCGCAACTGGGGATTCGTCAGAGGCTGAGAGGAATGGGGTCATCGACTCATTCAACCGGCAGCTTCTTACATGCCCACCACGGCGATGCCAGCAGCGTCGGCTTCCTCGAGCAAGCGCGGGCGCTCGAAGAGGAGCGTCCTGCCGGCATCCACCGCCAAGGTCCGCGCATTGGATCGCGCCATCACCCGGATCGTCTTGACTCCAACCACCGGTACATCAAAGCGCATATCCTGCCCAGGCTTGCTCACCTTCACCACCACCAGACGCTTCCCGTTGCTCAGCGCCGCTGCCCGCTCGATGGTGGCGTCGGTGCCTTCCATAGCTTCCACCGCCACGCAAGCGCGGTCCGCCACCACCACCGTCTGGCCCACGTCCAGCTCGGCAATCTTCTTGGCAATTTCACGGCCGTAGCGAACGTCCGCCTGCTCACTTTCTTCCGGCGGGCGCCGGGTCAGCGTGCCCGGTCCGGCCAGCAGATGCTTTAGAAATAGCGTCGAATCGAGCACTTCAATACCCATATCCTCGATCATCTTCACGAAGGTTCCAATCAACGTATCGGTGTTGCGCCGATGCATTTGGCTGAGCGTCTGGCTCATCAGGGAATCAGGAGGGATGGAGCTGTAAATCTGGCGATGCTTCACTTGGCCGGCCAACAGTACCTGCCCAATCTTCTCGCTGCGGAAGAGCTCGAAAAGCTTCAATGCTTCGCCGAGGCTCAGCCAGTGAACACGGGAAGCCTCCCGCTCAATGTCCGGAGAGGTTTCCTCTTTGATGGCCACCACTAGGGGATCAACGCCCTGGGCGCGCGCTTCTTTAAGAACGAGAAACGGAAATTCGCCGTTGCCGGCAATGATGGCTAGGCGGAGGTCTGTGGAGAGCGGCATGGGAGAGAAATTCGGCAGCGCTCCTGGTGAATGTTAGCTGATTGAGAGACTCGGATCTCCTTCCCTCGGTCCTTGAGCCACTGCTGCCCGGCCCGCCTCTCGCCCAGGCGATTAGAACGTCTCAACCCTTGCTTTACGGCAGCGGGGGAGCAAAACGCTGGGCAACCGGATCAGGGCCACGTGGATGCTGCGATCAGGCCGCTATCGACTGGGCCGCTTTTGGGTTTTCCACACCTTCACTTTACCACCCCGCGCTCCGACGATCGGATGAATTCCACCAAGGCACGGACGTGCTGGGAGCGGAATTGGCGTGCTTCGATCGCGGCGAGAGCCTGGGTGGTATTAAGCTTCGAGCGGGTGAGCAGGCGGAAAGCCTGCTCGAGCTCCGCCAGGTCGTCGCCGCGTAGGCCACGGCGCTCGAGCCCGATCCGGTTCACCCCCAACACCTGCATGGGGCGCGGCGCGGATGTTTTTGAATACGGCAGAATGTCCTTGTTCACCACCGTGTAGCTGCCCAGGAAGCTATAAGCACCGATGCGGCAAAACTGGTGAATACCGCAGAACGCACCTACCATGGCATGGTCGCCAATCTCCACGTGACCTGCCAAGGAAGCACCATTGGCCATGATGACGTGATCCCCCAAGCGACAATCATGCGCGATATGCACGTAGGCCATCAGCAGGTTATGATGGCCGATGCGCGTGACCCCTCCGCCCCCCGCTGTGCCGCGATGGACGGTGACAAACTCACGGAAGGTATTGTCGTCGCCGATCTCGAGGCGCGTAGGCTCGCCCGCGTACTTCATGTCCTGCGGTGCCAGGCCGATCGAGGCCCAGGGGAAGATGCGGTTGCGCGCGCCCAAGCGCGTCTCGCCCTCGAGCACGACGTGCGACATCACTTCGCAGTCCTCGCCGAGCTCGACCCCCTCACCGATCACGGTGTAAGGGCCTACGGTAACGCTGCAAGCGATTCGAGCTTTGGGATGGATGATGGCTGTGGGATGAGCTTTCATACGTGCGGACGGTCGACGATGGCAAACTGCACGATGGCTTCCGCGGCCAGCTTGCCGTCCACGCTGGCCTGGCCGCTCATTTTGCCAAAATTGTTGCGGCGGTTGAGCAACTGCATCTCGATGCGAAGCTGGTCACCCGGAATGACGGGCCGGCGGAACTTAGCGTTCTCAATTCCGGTGAAGTAGATGAGCTTCGAATCCTTGTCGGGAAGATCCCGATAGATCAGTACGCCGGCCACCTGCGCCATCGCTTCGATGACCAGCACGCCTGGCATCACCGGCGCACCTGGGAAGTGGCCCTGGAAAAAGTGCTCGTTGATCGTCACGTTCTTCAGGCCGACTATCCGCCGGTCCGGCTCTAGCTCCAGGATGCGGTCAACGAGCAGAAAAGGATAGCGGTGCGGCAGAATCTTCAAAATGTCATGAATCGTGTAGACCACACTCCGCTCACTTTCCAAAACCGCGTCCGTGGGCTTCAAGAAACCAGCCTCCGGCTCCCTGACTCAGGCCTACCGGACCAGCCTTGCAAGCCAGTCCGTGCGGAATAACCCTGAATCCGCCCGGATACCCAGGGGCGTGCCCGGCGATTATAAGCGATAAACCTGCCGACCGCCATGACGGACCGTTCCGGCAGTTCCGGCGCTTCCGTTCGCTCGGGCCCACGTCGGCCCAGAAGCCACCAGAAAATGCCATGCTAGAAAAGCCGACGCCGTGTTTTCAACGACTTTTCCGGTTTGTTCGGAGGCGGGGTAATCCAGACTGCTTGGATACGGACCTGACCAGTCAGTCACCATCGAAACTTTGTCCACAATGTAAGCTTTGCGCTCGGCGGGAGATAGAAGCAATTATCGGTTCACGCAGGCCCCGGGGCCGGGTGCCCTCTGACCCTGGGAGAAACTAAAGAGATGCGGCCGCTCCCACGGGATACAGGTCCGCAGGGCAAAGCCGCGTAGAGTGAGGCTCTGAGGGGCCGTAAAAGTCTACCGATTGTCTCCGTCGTGGTCCCGATCCTGCATCGAGCTGGAAAGATAGGCGGCGTGCGCCTGGTTGCCGTTTTTCTGGCTTGTCTGGCCGGTGGTTGGGATATGAAGGTGGACGCCTGACTTAGCTGCGTGGCTTAAGGTTACCTTGTCCTCGACTGCTGCGGGGGGTGTCGATGGATTCTGTTGCCGGGACTGGGGGTTGAGGAAGTCCACCGGAGTGGCCCCGCTAATTACCCCTGGGACATTGAGATTCGCCATGGCGGTCTTCTCTTTCATACACGAGATCGGCGGAGAGCCGGAAAACTTTAGTCTCATTTCGGCTGGCTCTGCCCCAGAGGGTCCCGCCCCATTCAAGACAGAAAAGGGGCGCCGCGAAGGCAGCACCCCTCGATGGCCAGTTTGTTGTGAGCGCTGGAGCTGGATAAGGGTTTCAGGCCTCCCGGGCGGAGCACTTACTTCCCGTTGTGAACCACAGGAACGCGCTCGATCGGCACCAGGAGGTGGGCCATGATCTGCCGCCTTTCAGCCTTGGGTATGCCGAAAGTCAGCGTCTGACCGAGATCGGTCATTTCGAGCGACCGAATCCTGTAACCTCTGCCGGTACGCACCGCGGTCAGGTGACTGTGGCCCGATAGATCGCCGGTCCACCCGCTCATTGCCATGACAATGACGGTCTCCCCTTCGCCGCGCACGGTAACCAGATAAGGCCCGGACGCACGATCCACGGAGAACGAGTAGTCTCCGGGAGCCAAGGTTGCCTGCCCCCAGCGAGCCTCAAAGGGCAGCGTGAACGTGCCCTTGAAGACGGGAGAGAAGTTTTGAGCGCTTGCCGCACCCACGCCGAAGCAGACTGCGAGCACGGCCAGCACCGCCAGCTTAACCAAAAAAGAGTTTCGATTCGCCTTCATGTTGGGATCTCCTTTGTTTTGACTTGGCGAGCGTACTGCGCTGCCAGATACCAGATATCAGACGCATCGTTCGCACGCCCCGACCTTACGGCAGGGTTCGCGCGCTATCAATGGACGCCGCATGAGTTGTCAATTAGTTTTGGCAGAGTACGGAAGCATTTGAAACGCCGAGGGTTAATCAGCCCCCCAATACGGAGGACCACGCGAGAACCCCAAACCTAACCAGGACGTGACTTGGATGTGACTTGTGGGCGCGCTGGGCGCGCGTATAATTCATGACGGAGCCGCGGATGTCCCGCGAACATGCCCAATCCTGACCCGTCGTCTTTGCTGCGTTTCGGATTCTTCGAGATGGACCTCCAGACGGCGGAACTACGCCGGGCCGGACGCCCCGTCTCGCTGGCACCTCAGCCTTTCAAAATCCTGACCTTACTGGCCACCCACCCAGGCGAGCTCATAACCCGGGAGGAGATTCAACGGCAGATTTGGGGTGACGAGACCTTTGTCGATTTTGACCAAGGCCTTAACTTTGCGATCAACAAGATCCGGACAGCCTTGGGCGACGACGCCGATGCTCCCAGCTACATTGAAACGCTTCCCCGCCGCGGTTACCGGTTCATTGCCCAGGTGAAGTGCGCTGATGCGCCCAGTACCAGCCCGCTGAACGCAACCGCTCCCGGGCCTCGGGCACACCCGGAGGCGGACGGAATCACCCGCCGAGCCATCACCACGCTGGTAGACGCGGTGATCCAGCATCGCCGGGCGAGCCAGCGGTGGGCGGCCGTCGGTCTCGGCGCTCTGGGCTTGGCGGTATTGCTCATCCTGGTGTTGCGCTTCAATCCGGCGGGGCTTCGCAATCGAGTGCTCCATCTCCACTCTGCTGGGCCGATTCAGTCGCTGGCGGTGCTGCCATTTGAGAACCTTTCCAGCAGCAAGGAGCAGGACTATGCTGCCGACCAGCTCACCGGGGCACTGATTGCCAGCCTGGCCAAGATGATGCCGGGTTCACTGCGCGTGGTCTCGCGAACGGCGGTGATGCCCTACCATCGGGCGGGCAAGCCGCTCCCGCAGATTGCGCGCGAGCTCAACGTCGATGCAGTCGTGGAAGGCACCGCGGCGCGGTCCGCCGGTCGCATTCGGACCACGGTCCAACTGCGCCTGGCGCCGGATGGGAGGTACCTGTGGGGTCAGGCCTACGAGCGCGACCTCCGGGACATCGAAGAGCTAGAAGAGGACGTAGCCAGAGACCTTGCGGCCCAAATCAAGGCGCGCAACCGGGAGACCGGGGGACGGTAGCGCCACAGCTCTTGCTGGTCACGCTAAACTCACCGGATGGACCCCAAACAGCAACTCCTGAATTTGCCCTGCGCCCTCGAGGACTTGCTGGGCCGGAAGCGCGCCGAGTACGAGGACCTGATCCACCGGACGCGATGGGGTGCCGGTCCGCTCTGCGTGCTGGCGCGCGGCGACTCGATGCCCAACGCGGCTACGGCGCAGCTGGCGTTTGAGAGCCTTTTAGGATGGCCCGTCCTCACCCGGCACCCCGCACTATTCCTCGAGTACGCGATGCCGCTTCTGCGGCCCGGCCTTGTCCTGCTAGTCCTGGCTCCCGAGCGCCGTTCCCCCCAGGTAAGGCAGATCATACGTGCCGCCGAAGGCCAACGCCTGCCTGTGCTCACGCTGCCGGCACTACGCAATCCAGCGGCGACGGATGGCTCCGCCGCTTCGCGTCCTGTGCGGGCCAACGAGGAAAGCGAGGTCCGGTCGCCGATCCTCGAGCAAGCGGCGATTTGTTACTTCGCCACGCTGGCAGCGCGGCTGTTAAAGCCCCCTCAGCGGCAGATCGAAGCTTGCCGGGAAGAACTGGAGCGCTTGCCGCGCCACGTCGACTGGGTCCTCACCCAGGCAGGTGCGGCCATCCGCTCGCTCGCAGCCGAGATGAGATTGCATCGGGAGCTCGCTGTGGTTGGCAGCGGCTTCTACTATCCCACCGCCCTGCACGCCCAGCGGGTTTTCTCGAGGCGGCCCGACGCCCGTGCGACGGCGGTCGGTCCGCCCGAAGGCTTCGACCCCGGAGCCGAATTGCCGGTGTGCCTTGTGCTTTCCGGATCGCGATGCCGTGCACGCCAGAGTGTGGAGCGCTTCCTGGCGCAGATGCTGGAGAAGAGAACGCGGGTGCTGGCCATTACCGACGGTTCCGACCGCGCCGTGCGCGAAGCCTCAGACATCGCGCTGCTGCTTCCGCCGCTCAGCGAGATGGCGGGAAGCATTCTGGCTCACGTGGTGGTCCGCTGGCTGGGCTGCGAGCTGGATCGTGCCCGGCACGAGGCTGGGCGTACTAGCCCTCCTGGATGAAACAGTTGCTGGGGTATTTCTAGGAAAGTTAATCCCTTCCCTAGAACTGTTGATTAGAGATGGCAGGTCTGATTTAATGATACCATGACCATTGGCGCCCGTCTCCGCCAGCTACGAGAAGCCAAGGGACTCTCTCAGGGTGATGTGGAGAGGCGGTCCGGCCTACTCCGTTCCTACATCTCGCGCGTCGAAGGCGGCTACACTGCGCCCTCCCTGGCTACCCTGGAAAAGTTCGCCAAGGCGCTCGGCATGGAGTCCTATCAGCTGCTGTTCAGCCGCGGCGGAAAGCCACGTTTCCCGCGAATGCCGCACCAGCCAAACATGACCAAGCAAATGCGGCGGCTGCTGAAGCTCTACGAGAACATGTCGAGTTCCAACCGCAAGCTGCTGCTTTCCGTGGCGACCAAATTGTCGAAAAGCTGATGTTGACTCACGCAGAAGCGGAGTGGCCCCGGGAGATTCACGCACCTCGACACGGCTAAGCAGTGCCCGGAGGACCGTGTCTAAGCGTGCGTGAACTCAGGAGGCCCTGGCTCCGCCGCCCTGTACCCCCGTTTTTATCAGCTCGCGGGCGGCCTCGAGAGCGCCCGGCGCTCGCCTCTCCATCCACTTTTCGTACTTTTGCGCCACGCGCTCGAGAGCGCCCAGCATTTGGGGGTTTTTGCACGCCTCGCGGGCCGCGGGCACCAGGTGCCTGATCCGCATCCATACAAAATAGAACTCGCCGTTGTTCTCAAAGAAGAGCTCCTCGTGCATCAAGCCGTGGTCTACCAGCGATGCGGCCATTTCCCAGTAGCCGGTAACCATGCGGAAATAGACTTCGCCTTCGCTGGCTCTGGGATACCGCTGGCGGAAATCCTCCAAGCTGTCCGCGTGGAACTCGGTGGCCAGCCAATCGCGAGCCTTGCATAGCTTCTCCTCGCGTCGCAGCTCATAGAGCCTGAGGAGGAGTTCCGCATCGTGATGGTCCGGATGATCTCGCATACGTGTCCTCCTGAGCCGGGGCATTTGCAGTCCCCCCAACCCGGAGAGTATATATCCGTCGCCGCCCAGCAACGGGCGAGGCCGGCGCCAGGTGGCGCGACACGGCGCCTTGACACACCGCTACCTTTGCTGGGAAACAACCAGCCACGGGTTCCAAGGCCGGAAGCGCTACCTCACTCCTTCGACGGCAGCGCGAGACTTCAGCGCCGCCGATCGCCGCCTGGCATCCGTTCTTCGATCTCTTTTACCTTGGCCAGGATCTCCTCACGCGTAAGGATGCCCTTCTTGCTGAGGAGCTGAATGATGGCATTCAGGGTCAGCATGTTCGAATAAGCTAGCACCGCAAACGCTTCCCGTCCTCTTCGATCCGCTCTCAGTTCCATCGGTTGTGCTCCCCTCATGAGGTAGCTTTTTGTTTCGAATTGGTAAGCAGCGATTCGATGTCGCCATGGCCGGGCGCTTCTCGGCTTGCCTCCCGGAACCCCTCTCCTGGGCTACTCACGAAGGCCCCAGAGGCAAGCAGCACCTCTATTCCTGCTGGAGTATCGGCAGATTCGCCCCAAAGCGGGAGGAAAATCTGTCAGGCCCGCCGGGGCCGGCCGTTCGGCGGGTGCTCGCCACACCCTGCCCGTCACCCGGCGGAACCACAGAGAATGCCCCGCAGGCACTGCCCTGCCAGCGAAAGCTCCGCCACCGGCAGCCACCTCAGCGTGGAGATTCCCCTCTGCCGATCCGGGACGATGAAGGGCTCGGCTGCAACCGAAACCTTGCGATACCGCCAGGTAGACGGCACCGATGCTCACGCCGAGCGAACGAATCGGCCGCTGACTCGACGGCTCTCAGGCCGGGCGGCTGCGGAAGAGATGGACTAAGAACGATATCGCTGCGAGGAGCAGTAACACGTGGATGAGTTCACCCGCTATGTGGAACATCAACCAGCCGGCGGCCCAAGCCGCAAGCAAAACGAAAAAGAGCAACAAAAACATTCGAGCCCTCACTGCATAGAAAGCATACAAGGTTCTCCCCCACCTAGGGGATGCTTCTCATCACCCAACGGATGTAGATTTCTCTTGAGGAGTGATGCGGCGTTGAACCCCAGGTCTCGGATCCTGGTTATCCAGCTCGCCCGGCTGGGCGATGTGGTCCAAACGACGCCTCTTCTCCAGGCGCTGGTCGCCGCGCATCCTCAGGAAGCCCTGGACGTGCTCGTTTTCGTCGGCTGCACGGAAGTGCTGGCCGGGCTGCCAGGGCTGGGCCAGGTCTACGCGCTGCCTGCTTCCTGGAACCGCCTCGAAGGGCCCATTTCTGAGGGGTTTCGCGAAAGCCGCATTCCATCGGACGCCTTTCGGTTGTTGGAACAGATGAGCCTTCCCTCCTACCGACGCATTATCAACTGCACTTACTCGATGCTGGGTGCGTGGCTCACCCAACACCTTCCGGCCGAGGAGCGTCAAGGCGCGGTGATCACCGCTGACCACGAATATTTGGCATCGGGCGAGGCGCATGTATATGTCGGCTCGCGGAAATTCTTTCGCCAGCAGAACTGGTTCAACCTCGTCGATTTGTGGCGAAGCCTGGCACCCGCTGTCCCACCGCCCCCCGGCGCACGGCCCTATGCCGCCCGGGCTGCCGAGCTTCCCTGCGCCCTTCCCGCAGGCCGCAAAGTGGCCTTGAACCCCGGCTCCGGCTCGGACCAGCGCCGTTGGCCCCCGGCTAGCTTTGCCTGGCTGGCCGAGGCATTGGCAAACCGAGGTTTCGCGCCCATCCTCTTGGGCGCGCCGCCGGAGCGTGAGCTGTGCGCAGAAGTGCAGAGGCAATGCCGCGTTCCACTCCCCAACTTCGCCGGGCAGACCAGCCCGGCCCAAGCGGTGCATCTACTGTCACAAGTGGACCTCCTCGTCAGCGTGGATACCGGCGCGGTGCACTTGGCGGCGGCAGCTGGTACCCCGGTGTTAGGCCTCTATGGCGTCGGCGCCTACTTCCGTGAGACGGCACCCTGGAGCGCCGGAAACACGGTGCTGCAGGCGCCTCTGGGAACCGAGATTGCGCGCCTCCCGCCCCCATTGGTGCTCGCCGCCGCGCTCCATCGCCTGGGCGCGATTCCGGAAGCGTCTTTGCGCCAGGAATTGGCCGAAGCGAACTTTGAAGGCTGGGAAACCATGTTCTTACCAGCTCAGGCCGACCCGTTGGGCGGCCTCACCTACCGCCCCCTTCATCGCCATCGACTGCGGCTGGAGGAACTGTGGACGCGGGCTCTGCGCCACGCGCTGGCCGAGTCGTTTTGCGGAGGGCAGCAAGCCTTGTCCATGGCGTATCTTCGCGGCCTAGAGCTAGAAGTCAACCTTTCAAGCGAGCGCCGCGAATTGCACGAGCGGATCGCGCATGTCCAGGCCGCCCTGGCGCGCATGGCGGAGGAAGCAGCACTCTGCAAACGCTTGGCTTCTGCTCCCGACCGCCACGCCGCTGACCAGATTAGTGGGTTAACCAACAGCTTGATGCAGACCCTCGAGCAACTGAAGGAAGCCGTTAGAGCCGATCCCTTCCTGAATCCAGTCATCCAGCACCTGGATTTCAAGTTCACCATGATGCCCCGCATCGAACCCGTAGCCACCTTCGCTTATCACGAAGGGGAGTACCGGCGCGCCTCCGCCCTGCTCGGGCGCACCGAGGCGTTGCTGAACACCTTTCTCGAATAAGGGCCACGAGCGGCGCAGTTCCCGAAGATCCTCGATCCATCATCAAGGGTGCGACGCCGACCGCCATCGCACTCCGAAGCGCGAGGGCGATTCGCTAATGAAGCGTTGGATGCGCTCGCGGATGCCGTCCACGTCGAGGCCGTACTTGGCGTGGAGCAGATTGGGTGCCCCGTGGGGGATGATCCGGTCGGGGACGGCGATGCGGAGCACGCTGGCTGGGATACCTTGGTCCTGCAGCAAGGCGCAGACCTGGGCGCCAAAACCGCCCGCCTCGGTGCCTTCTTCTGCGGTCACCAAGAACTGCTTCTCGGCCGCCAGCACGCAAATGAGTTCCGCATCGAGCGGCTTCATGAAGCGGGCATTAATGACCGTAGAGCGCACGCCGAGGGCCTCGAGCTGGGCCGCCGCTTCGAGGCAGGGGTAGACCATGCTGCCCAGCGCCAGGATGGCGATGTCGCCGCCGTCGCGCAGGATTTCCGCCTTGCCGATTTCGAGCGTCTTGAAGTCGGGGTCCAGCGGCACACCAATGCCATTGCCGCGCGGATAGCGAATGGCCGACGGCCCGTTCAGCTGCAGGGACGTCGCCAGCATGTGGCGAAGCTCGTTTTCATCCTTGGGAGCCATCACCACCATTCCGGGCAGGGCAGACAGATAGACCAGGTCATAGAGCCCGTGGTGTGTAGGGCCGTCGGCGCCGACGATGCCAGCGCGGTCGAGCGCCAGGGTGACAGGCAAGCGCATCAGGCAAAGGTCGTGAGCCACCTGATCGTAGGCGCGCTGCAGGAAAGTCGAATAGATGGCCGCCACCGGCCGCATACCTTCGCAGGCCAGGCCCGCGGCGAAGTCTATGGCGTGCTGCTCAGCAATGCCAACATCAAAGAAGCGGTCGGGAAAGCGTTTGGCGAACTCGTCCAGGCCCGTGCCCTCACTCATGGCCGCCGTTATAGCCACGATGCGCGGGTCGCGCTCGGCCAGCTCGCACAGCGCCTTGCCAAACACACTGGTATAGGTGGGTGCCTTGGCGGGGGCCTTGTGGAAGGCGCCGGTAGAGACGTCGAACTGGGTGACCCCATGGAACTTCACCGGAAGCCGCTCGGCATGGGGATAGCCCTTGCCCTTCTGCGTGACGACGTGTAGCAGCGTGGGGCCGGGAAGGTCCTTGACGCGCGCCAGCACGTCCAGCAGCTCCTCGATGCTGTGGCCGTTGATGGGTCCGACGTATTCAAATCCCAGTTCTTCAAACACCATACCGGGAATGAGCAGCGTCTTGGCGGAATCCACCAGATCCTTGGAGAGCCGCAGCAGCCGCGGACCCAGGCGCGGCACACTGAGGATCATTTTCTCGACCTCGGTGGTCAGGCGGTGATAGGCCTGGCCGTGCACGATGCGGTTCAGGTACCCCTCGATAGCTCCCACGTTGGGGGAGATCGACATCTTGTTGTCGTTGAGAATGACCAGGAGCTTCTTCTGCAGGGTACCGAGGTTGTTGATTCCCTCCAGGGCCACACCGCCGGTGAGCCCGGCATCGCCCACTACGGCAATTACGTGGAAGTCTTCACCCTTCAGGTCGCGCGCCACGGCCATGCCCAGCGCCCCGGAGATAGCGGTGCAGGCATGGGCCACGTTGAAGCTGTCGTAGGGGCTCTCGTCGCGGACCGGAAAGCCGGAGAGGCCACCGTACTGGCGGATGGTGGGAAAGCGGTCACGCCGGCCCGTCAGAATCTTGTGCCCATAAGCCTGGTGACCCACGTCCCACACGATCTTGTCGCGCGGCGCGTCAAAGGTGTAGTGCAAGGCCAGGGTGAGCTCCACGACACCCAGACTCGAGGCCAGGTGACCGCCAACCTTGGAGACCACGGAGATGAGATAATCGCGAAGCTCCTCCGCCACCCGCGGCAGCTCCTCTCGCGGGATCCTCTTCAGGTCATCCGGCGAATCGATCTGGGTGAGATAGTGGTACTCCATCAATGATTCCTCTCGATCAGGAAGCGGGCGATCTGGCGCAGCCGGTCCGCCCGCGGCCCATAAGGTTCGAGCTCCTGGCAGGCTTCCGCCACCAACCGGCAAGCAATGCTCTGCGACTCCTCAATGCCATAGACAGCCGGATAGGTGGCCTTGTGCTGCTCGTCGTCTTTACCCACCGTCTTGCCCGCGGCATCGCGCGAGCCCAGCACATCAAGTAAATCATCGGCAATCTGGAAGGCCAGCCCTACCCGCTGGCCGTAGGCGGCGAGGCGCGCCAGGTCCTCGTCGCCCGCCCGGGCCAAAAGGGCACCGCAGCAGACGGCGGCACAAATCAGAGCTCCCGTTTTCGAGGAGTGGATGTAATGGAGTGCTGGAGCGTCAGCGGACTTTCCCGTCGTCTCGAGGTCTACGACCTGGCCACCAATCATGCCGTCCCGAGTGCCAATCGCCCGCGCGACGCTTCGGATGACCGCGAGCTGGACATGCGGCGGGACGGGCAGGGGACCAGCCAGAAGTTCGAAGGCTAGCGTCAGCAGCGCGTCACCGGCCAGGATGGCCGTAGCCTCACCGAAGGCCCGGTGGCAGGTGGGCTGCCCGCGCCGCCAGTCGTCGTTATCCAGAGCGGGCAGGTCATCGTGGATCAGGGAATAGGTATGGATCATCTCCAAGGCGCAGGCCACGGGCATCAGCACGCTCTCGTCGCCCTCAAATAGGCGTCCCGCCTCGAGGCACCACAGCGGCCGCAGGCGCTTACCTCCAGCCAAGACGGAGTGGCGCATGGCGCGATGGATCGAGGCGGGGTGGGCGTCGGCAGGGGGCAGCAGGCGGTCCAGCTCCCGGTCAATGAGGGCCCGCTGCTCGTCCAGGTAATACTCGATGGAAGCTGGCAGAGTGCCGGGCATCATGCAAAAGGGATTCGCCGTTCTTGGTTCGCTGTTCGCAGCCCGCCGCGGGCTGGCGTCCTTAACGAATTCCGCCCGCCCTGTCGCCGGTCACATCAAGTCGAAGGCCACGCGGCGCTACGAGCTATTCTCTTCGAGTTGCAGGGGTCCACGCGCCATCCTTCCGCCCGAGCCTAGAACGGCACCTCGTCGTCGGTGACGTCGCTAGGTTGCAGCGGTTCACGCGCCATCTTTCCGCCGGCGCGCTTGCGTAAGACCTCCACGCGGCCCTCCGCCTCGTCCAACTGCTTCTGGCAAATCTCGGAGAGCTTCATCCCTTCCTCGTAAAGCTGCAGCGCCTTCTCCAGCGGCAAGTCGGCATCCTCCATCTGGCGGACGATCGCGTCCAGACGCTCGAGGTTAGCTTCGAAGCTGGCAGGCTTGTCGGGTTGCGAGGTTTCACGCATAGGATAGCTCAGGGCAACACCGAATGATCATTATAGACCCACCGCGGTGGCCTCGCTCTCAGCCGTTTTTCAGAGCCAGCGATCGGCTTGCTTAGGCAGACCTCTGAGATTCTTCATGAGGCTCTGACGATGGCTACGCCACCCCGCAACCCGCTAGAAGGCAAACTTCACCGCCAGCTGAATGCCCCGCGGACCGCCACCGCCCAGGAACGGATTGCCGACGCCCACATCGCCTGTCTGCGTGAGGGAGAAGAAGCCGGTGGTGCGTCCGGTCTGGGGGTCGACGAAACCGCAATGGCCCGCCGGCACGCAACCCGGCGGCGCATCGCCTTCGACCTCAAAGCCGGGGTAAAGCGGACTGGCGAAGTTGGGGTGATTCAGGATGTTGAAGAAGTCCGCCCGGAGTTGCACCTTCAACCTTTCGCTGACGGCCGTGTCCTTGTACACCGAAAAGTCCCACTGATGGAAGGCGGGGCCGATCAGCGAGTTTCGTCCCATCGTGCCCTGGTGTTGGGTGCCCGGCACGCATTGGTCGGCCAGGCCGTCGCCGGCCGGATTCGCTGCCCAGGTGCAGGGTGCCGCAAAGGCACTCAAGTTGAGAAAGGCATCGGGAGAATGGGTCCCGGCAAAGGGATCGCCCACCACGTCGGGCCGCGGGAAGAACTCTCCGGTGCCGTCGTAGTCGTCGGAGAAGTTCACGTGGAAAGGCTGGCCAGATTGGAGCGTCACCACACTGGAGACGCCCCAGCCGTTCACCATCCTGGGCCAGCGCCCGCTGCGGCTAGGCAGGGCGTAGTTAAGCACCCAGACGAAGCGGTGGCGCAGATCGAAGTTCGAGTTGCCCTTCTCCAGGTCGGGGCGGTAACTGTTATTGGGCTGCGTAGCGTTGGCGACGAAGTCCTGGCCGTCACTGGCGTTGTCAATCGAATGCGAGTAGACATAATTTACAGTCGACTCCAGCCCCCGGAAGCCGCGGATACGCAGGCCGGTCTGCAGCGAGTTGTAGCTCGAGAAGGCGGACGACTCAAAGTAGTTGACGTAGAAAAACGTGCCGCCCAGCGGGGGAAAGGGTCCGTGATCGAAAGGACGCGGCACGCACCCGTCGCAAATGGAGGTCTGCGCGTCGATGGTGGTGAAGGTGGGCTGATTGATGTCCCGGTAGCGGAAGAGCTTCCGTCCGACCGAGCCGACGTAGCCTACCTGGAGCACCGCCTTCGGTCCGAGCTCCTGCTGAACGTTGAAATTGTAATTTTCCATATAGGGCGTGCGGATGTGCCGGTCGACGGCGAAGACGTCACTGCCTCCAAAGCTCGCGGCGGGAAACACGGGCTGCCCGGAAACGATCTGCCCGACCGGGCTAAAGGAAAACAGGATCGGATCCGGCCCTGTGGGATTGTACGCCGGGCCGGGATTGAGGGTATTGAAAGGCAGCTGACCTAAGAAAAAGTCTTGGGAGAAGACATCGTAAAACACGCCCCAGCCGCCGCGGACCACCGTTCTGCCCTTGCCGGTCACGTCGTAAGCAAAACTCAGCCGAGGGGCGAAGTTGTTGTAGTCGGGCTGGTAAAGGCGCGCAATGTGCGGAGTGTCGGGAACCCCAGGCGGCAGCACCGGATGGCCGACCTGCTCCAGGCCGACCGCGGGATCGAAGTTGCTGAACAAATTATTCTTCTCATGGATGACCCCGAAGTAGTCCCAGCGCACGCCGTAGTTGAGCGTTAAGCGACGGGTGACGCGAAAGCTGTCCTGCGCGTACCCAGCATAGGAATTCTGCACGGTGTGGCGGTTCGAGTTTCCCTCGGCCTGGCGGCCGCCGCTCACGATGCCCTGCAGGAAATCGCCTAGCGAAGCAAACTTCAGCCTTCCGCGATAACCCGCGTCAAAGAACTGCCGCACGGGCGTGCTGCGGAATTCGAAGCCGAACTTCGCCTCGTGCCGGTTAAGCTTCCACGAGAAATCGTCGATGGCCTGCCAGTTGCGGTCGGTGCGTCCGCGCGGCAACGAGTCGTTGGCTCCCAGGCGCGTAAAGCCACTCACCCGAATGTCCGGGAGGCCGAAGTCCTGCGGCCCGACGCCGGTGACGAGGCCAATGGAGCTGGGGTCAAAGTGGCGGTCCTGGGGGAAAAAGGTCTCGTGGAATTGGTTGAACCCAAACCGCGCCTCATTGACCAAGCTGGCCGAGATCACACGCACATAGGAGAGGGAAACGAGGTTAATGCGCGTAGGCGTCAGGGTGTTGTAACCAGGTAGCACGCCGCCGGAGCCCAGTAGCCCCAGCGGGAAGCTCTGGTCGCTGTCGCCGAAATAGTAGCGTCCAGTGAGCAGGTTGCTCGAGTTGAAATTATGGTCGATCTTGCCGATGACGCTATCCAGGCGATTGCTGAACGGCGTACTGACGGCCACCGGGCATCCCGCGACGCCCCACGGGTTGCGCGCCAGCAGCGCCGCGATGACCGGGTTCACGGTGATTCCCTGGGAGGCGGCCGCGATATCCTGGGCCGTGGGGGCACAGGCGTCGCTGGGTTGAGCACCGGTCTCACGCTGGCCTTCGTAATCGGCGAAGAAAAACGTCCGATCGCGGATGATGGGGCCACCCAGCGAACCGCCAAACTGATGATTGTGGAACGGCGATTTCGCCACTTCCTGGCCGGTTGCCGGATCAATGCCATGGTCAAAGAAGTTGCGGGCCCCGAGCGAAGAATTGCGGAAGTATTCCGCGGCCGTACCGTGAAGCTGGTTAGTTCCGGACTTGGTGACGATATTGATCACCGCACCAGCGTTGCGGCCGTACTCCGGGGCAAAGTTGGAAAGCACGGCCAGTTCCGCCACCGCGTCGACCGGCAGGATGGTGGCGGGCGTACCAAAGACGCCCGCCTGGTTGATGGTGGGGTCATTGCGATAGCCGTCGTTCATATCTGTGCCATCTAGCAGGAAATTGTTGGCCCGGCCACGCGCGCCATTCACCGAGAATTCCCCGAAGGAGCCGGGCGAGTCTGTGATCTGATCAGGAGAGCCGGCAACGCCCGGGTTAAGGAAGATGAGCTTGGTGTAGTCGCGCCCGTTGACCGGCAGGTTCTCCACCTGCGGCGCCTCGAGCGTGCCGCCCAGCACGTCGGTGGTCGATTGCACCAGCGGCACTTCCGCGCGGACTTCCACCGTTTGCGCCAGTTTAGCCGGCACTAGAGTGAAGTCGACGCGCCGCTCGCTGGCCACATCCACCCGCACACCCGGCTGGGTGACGTCCTGGAATCCCTCGCGATGCACCGTCACCGAGTAGCTGCCGATCGGCAGCTCGGGGATGGCGTAGTTGCCGGATGTGTCGGTTTGCACCGTGCGCGCCAGGGAGGTAGCCTCGTTGCGCGCCGTCACCGTCGCCGCGGGCAAGGGAGCCTGGGTCTGATCCTGCACTGTGCCCACAATGGAGCCGCGAAACGTCTGGGCGCGCGCAGCGCCCAGCGCAATCCATACCCACAGGACGAGCCCCAAACCGAGAAGAGGCGAACAGAGCTTCCGTTTACTCAGCAGCTGTGCTTTCATAGGTCCTCCGAATCTGACCGAATTCCAGGGCACTTCCCGCCAGAGAGGGCGAGCGAACAATGAACAGCATGGTGTAAGTGTCAGGGTCTCGCCACCGGGTTACCCGCATCGTAGCGGAGGCGGCAAGGGCTGTCAACGTTGGCGGCTCGGCCGCGCGCCCGGCCGCGCGACCGCTCGCCAGTGGTGGGAGCTAACCTGCCGCTTTGCAAGTCGTTTCCAGCTATCGCGCGCTTCGGTTCTGGCTTCAGAAATGGGGCTGTTCTGTTAACCCATTGCCTTTCATAGGGATGCGGTGGCCCATGGCTTCTGGAAAGGGCAAATAACGGCTTGATGCCACGTCATCCGGAAAGGCCGACCCTTTGTTCTCAATCAACTATCCGGTTCGTTTAGTCAAATCGTCGTTCGGCGTACTACGCCGGGCTGGCGCCGCTTTACAATGTTCGCATTCAATACAATCGATACAGCCTCTACATCACACTCACGGGATCAACGTCCATCAGGAGGGCGCGCGGAGGGATTCGCTCCGCCTCGCAGTGGTCCAGCAGGCGGCGCAGCACGGAGTTAAGCGTTGCCCGCGTTCTCGCCTTCAGCAGCACCTGGATGCGGTGCAGTCCCTGGATTCGGGACAGAGGTGCTGGCCCCGGCCCGAGGATCTTCAGCTCCGGGGAGTCGCCGAAGTTCTGGGTAAGGAATTGTTCGACGCCGCGGGCGATCCGGGCTGCGGCTGTCAGGTCCTTGTGCTGGGCAACTAGGTTGGCCATGGCGGTGACTGGCGGGTAGTGCATCAGGCGGCGAAAGCTCATCTCCTTGGCGAAGAAGCCGCCGTAGTTTTGCTCGGCAGCCAGGCGGATGGCGTAGTGTTCGGGGTAGAAGGTCTGGACGATCACTCTACCCGGCAAGTCGCCGCGGCCGGCGCGCCCAGCGGCCTGAGTGAGCAGTTGAAAGGTGCGCTCCGCCGAGCGGAAATCAGGGAAACCCAAGGCCTGGTCAGCGGACACCACTCCCACCAGCGTCACACCGGGAAAGTCGTGACCCTTGGCGATGAGCTGCGTCCCCACAAGGATATCGATCTTGCGTTCGCGGAAGTCGGATAGGAGCCGGCGGTACTCCCCCGGCCGCCGCGCCACGTCGCGATCCAGCCGCGCCACGCGCGCCTCCGGAAATGCTTCTTTCAGTTTGTCCTCAATCTTTTCCGTCCCTTCACCCACGTAATAGAGGTATTCGCTACCGCAATCGGGGCACTGGGTGGGGATGGCGGCCGAGTAGCCGCAATAATGGCAAATCAGCCGGCGTTCCCGGCGATGGTAAGTAAGGGAGATGGAGCAGTTGACGCAGCGGCGAGTCTGGCCGCAGGACCGGCAGAGAAGAAACCAGGAATATCCACGCCGGTTAAGCAGGATCATCGTCTGGGCGCCCGTGCGCAGCTGGGTCTCAATTTCCTCGTGCAAGCGGCGGGAGATCGGCACTTGGGTAAAGGTCTGGCGGAACTCCTGCCGCATGTCGACGATTTCCACGCTGGCCAGCGGACGTCCGCCGACGCGCTCCTCGAGGGTTACCAAGCTGTATTTGCCTCGCTGGGCGTTGTAGTAGGACTCGAGCGAAGGCGTGGCGGAGCCAAGCACCACCAAAGCGCGTGCCAGCCGCGCCCGCACCACCGCCACGTCGCGCCCGTGATAGCGCGGCGTCTCCTCTTGCTTGTAGCTCGCGTCGTGCTCCTCATCCACGATAATTACCCCCAGGTCGGCCAGCGGGGCGAACACCGCCGAGCGCGTGCCCAGCACCACGCGTGCCTCCCCCGCCCAGGCGCGGTGCCAGGCCCCTTCGCGTTCCGCCTCGCCCATCGCGCTGTGCAGAATGGCCACCCGGGCGCCAAAGCGCCGCTGGAACTCGGCCTGCACGGCCGGGGTCAGGGCGATCTCCGGCACCAGCAGCAGCGCACTCCGTCCCAGCTCCAGGGAGCGGGCGATCAGGCGCAGGTATATTTCCGTCTTGCCGCTGCCGGTCACCCCATGGAGAAGCACGGCAGCAAATTCGCGCTTCTCCAGCCGCCCTTCGAGCTCTTGCAGTGCGCGCGTTTGTGCCGCACTCAACCGTAGGTCAGGCAAAGGACTATCTGGCGCGAGGTTTCCGGCCTGCGCCGACGCCTTTTCAGACGCGAGGTTCGAGAGGGCGGAGTCCTGGAGTGTCAGCTGGATGAGCCCGCGGTCTTGCAGTTTCCGCAGGTGCCTCAGCGATCCGCGCGCCGAACTCAGCAACTGGCGATGGTCGTCCGCCGTGCCGCCTTGACGGCCGAGTTCCTCGAGGATGCGCCGGGCGACTGGCGACAGGCGGGGCAGGCGCTCAGGCACCGGACCGTGCACCCCGACCATGCGGTCCTTATCGCTCCCCGCCGTCTCGCCACGCAGTCCGGCAGTTAGGCGCACGGCGTAGGGCCTGCGGCGCTCGCGCTGGACCTGCGTCACCGCGATCCAGCCTTTGGACGTGGCCTCCGCCAAGGCCTCGCCAAAACGCTCTCGAACGCCTTCCCAGCCTGCGCCGGGCCGCTCCGCCAGGTAAGCCAGCAGGGCAGCTTCATTCCCGTGGCGCGTCTCTTCGAGCAACGTCGCCCCCAGTTCGTTAAGCCGGCGAATACCTTCCGGGGTGAGGTGAAGCACGCGAACGCGGCGCGTCTCCGGGCGAAGGGGAACCATGGCGCGAAATACCTCGCCCGGCGGCGCCAGGTAGTACTCCGCGATCCACAAGCCGAGCGTTAGCAGTTCGGGGGAGAGGACGGGCTCGGAATCAAGCACGCGCAAGATGTCGCGCAGCGCGACGCCGGGCGCCATCTTTGCCGCGGCATCGAGCGCGATGCCAATAGCCTTGCGCGACCCTAGCGGCACCAGGACGCGCTGTCCCGCGCGCACCTCCGTGCCTTCCGGCACGCGATAGGTGAGCGGCCCGCGCAGGGCGGCCATTACGGCCACGTTGACCAGTTGCGGCTTTTGCGGAGCCATGGGAGCAACCCGGGCGGCACACCCCTAGTCCGCCGTGTGGCACGGGGAGGGGGCACGCGCCACGGGAAGCCTCCCTCTAGGCGCGCGCACGCGCCGCCACCAGGCTGGAATATAGGTCGCCCAGCCGCTCGAGCATGCGCACCGCAGGACGGAAATTACGCCGGTTGATGTGCTCGATGTTGAGCCCC
>CADDZE010000062.1 GCA_902812465.1 Acidobacteriota bacterium
CAGGATCACAGGTTGCCCTTCGCCGCCTCCACCCCGCCCGTCCGCCCACACACCCCGCACCCAGCAGCGCAGGACGCGGCCTGTTCCAGGCGGCTCGACATTGCCATTTCCTCACGTTTCAGCGATAATCGCCGGTCACTTGGGCGCTAGGCCAGGCAGGAATGGCGGAGGAATAAGGCAAATGAGGACCATCGGCTGGTTGGGCCGGGCCGCATGGATGGCGGCGCTGGCCAGCGGCGCCGCGCTCGCGCAGGACCTCGGGACGATCCTGATCCGCAACGGCACAATACTCACCATTACTCACGGCACGATCGAGCACGGCTCGATCCTGATTCGCGACGGAAAGATCGCCGCCGTAGGCACGGACGTGGCAGCGCCGCCAGGCGCCAAGGTGATCGATGCCACGGGACAGTACGTGATGCCTGGCATCATCGATTGCCACTCACACATCGCCATCGACGGCAACGAGAACGAGGGGAGCATCAGCGTATCCTCCATGGCCAACATTGCCGACGTGCTCAATCCCGAGGACGTCGACATTTACCGCGATCTGGCGGGCGGCGTAACCACCGCCAACGTGCTGCACGGCAGCGCCAATCCCATCGGCGGCCAGACGGTGGTCATCAAGCTGCGTTGGGGCAAGGACGCGCGCGACCTGATCTTCCAGGGTGCGCTGCCCGGCATTAAGTTCGCGCTGGGCGAAAACCCGAAGCGCTCCGGCTTTCAGCCGCCGCCCGGCGTTCCCCGCCGCTATCCCTCGACGCGCATGGGCGTGATAGACGTCATCCGCGAGGCCTTCACCGAAGCGCGCGATTACCAGCGCGCCTGGAACGAATACAACCGCCGCCAGACAGCGGGTGAGGCGTACCTGATTCCGCCGCGGCGGGATCTGAAACTGGAACCGCTGGTGGAGGTGCTGGAGGGCAAGCGCTTGGTGCATGTGCACTGCTACCGCGAAGACGAGATTGTGCAGATGATGCGCGTCTCCGAGGAGTTCGGCTTCAAGGTAGCGACCTTCCAGCACGTGCTCGAGGGTTACAAGGTGGCGGACGCGATTGCGCGCTACGGCGCGGGCGCGTCCACCTTCTCCGACTGGTGGGCTTACAAGATGGAAGCGTACGACGCCATTCCCTATAACGCGGCGCTGATGATGCAGCGCGGCGTGGTGGTCTCAGTCAATTCGGACAGTGCCGAGGAAGCGCGCCACCTCAACCAGGAAGCGGCCAAGTGCATGAAGTGGGGCGGGCTCTCAGAAACCGAAGCGCTGAAACTGGTGACGCTGAATCCGGCCATCCAGTTGCACATCGCCGACCGCGTGGGTTCGATTGAGCCCGGCAAGGATGCTGACCTCACCCTCTGGGACCAGCATCCCCTCAGCGTCTACGCGGTGGTCCAGAAAGCGCTCATCGATGGCCAGGTCTACTTCGACCGCCAGCAGGACCTGGTGCGGCGCCGCGCGCTGGCGGCCGAGAAGAATTCGCTAATGGAGAAGGAGCGGAAGGCAGCGCCCCCGGAGAAGCCCGAGGAAGCAAAGAAGGTGGGCGAGAAACCGAAGCAAATCGCCAGGGTGCGCCTGAGCGTGCACGGCTAGGCAGCTCGCGCGCCTAGAAGACTGAGACTCGAGTCGAGGTCTGAGGTGATGAGGCATTCGACGTTGCAATCCGTCGTGCTGCTGGCGGCGGGGGTACTCAACGCTCTCGCCCAGCCGGCGCCCGCGGCCGTCTACGCCATCCGCGGGGGCAAGGTTTACACGCTGACGGGCCCGCCCATCGAGAAGGGCGTGGTGGTGATCCGCGACGGCAAGATCGCTGCAGTCGGTCAGAATGTTGAAGTGCCGCCCGAAGCGCAGACCATCGACGCCCAGGGTCTCGAAGTCTATCCCGGCCTCTTCGACGCGTTCAGCGATATGGGGCTGACCGAGGTGGGTCAGGTGGCGGCGACCGTGGACATCACGGACCTCGGTTCCTACAATCCCCAGCTCATAGCCGCTACCGCAGTTCATCCCTCCAGCGAACTGATTCCCGTAGCCCGAGCCAACGGCATCACCCACGCGCTGGCCGCGCCCGCCTCCGGCGGCGAAGGGTTCTTTGGCCGCGACGACACGGTGATCGCCGGACAAGCCTCCATCATTCACCTGGCCGGTTGGGACCTCGGGGAAATGCTGATCAGCCGCTCGGCGGGCATGGTGCTGAGGTGGCCAACACTCACCACGGCCACGTTTGATGTGTCGACCTTCAGCCGGCGGGAGCGGCCGTTTGCCGAGGTCAAGCAGGAATACGACCGCAAGATCCACGAGCTGGCGGACTGGTTCGAGCGCGCGCGCCATTACGCCCAAGTGATGGACCATGGATCGCCTGGCAGCTACGACCGCGACCTGAAACTCGAGGCTTTGGCTCCCGTGGTGCGCGGTCGCCAGCCGCTCCTCGTCATCGCCGAGCACCATCGCGACATCAAGAACGCCATCGAGTTCTGCGACCAGCAGCACGTGCGGATGATCCTCGTCGGGGCGGGCGACGCCTGGGCGGTCAAGGACCTGCTCATCGAGAAGAAGATCCCGGTCATCCTCCAGCCCACTCAGTCCCTGCCGGTGAATGAGGACGATCCCTACGACCAGAGTTACGCCCTGCCCGGGCGGCTTCGCGCCAGCGGCATCCCGATCGCTTTCTCCAGTTTCGACGCGTCCTTTTCCCGCCGCCTGCCTTATTACGCCGCCAACGCCGTGCCCTACGGCCTGCCGCACGAAGAAGCCCTGAAGGCCGTTACCCTCTACCCCGCTCAGATTTTGGGCGTCGGCGACAAGCTGGGCACCATCGAGCCTGGTAAGATCGCCAACCTGATCGTGACCGATGGCGATCCGCTGGCGATACTCACGCAGGTGAAATACCTCTTCATCGCTGGCAAGCTGACCTCCACGGCTAACCGGCAGCTCGAGCTCTACCAGCGATACAGTCAGCGGCACTAATCCTCACGAGCAATGGGCCCAGCCAGCGTGCCCATCTCAAAAAGGTTTTGAACAGTTCTGTTGAAAAGCTTGTGGAAAAGGCGCGCGCGATCGGCTTTACTCCTTTGGGAACGAACAGTTCTGGCTCTTTGCACAGTTGTGTGGCATCGGAGGGAGGATCACGCAGTTGGCCAGGCGAGTGGCCAACCAATTGCCGTAGCTCCTTCCCTCAGAGCCGGGGCTGTCGGGCCTCGCCTCGGCACCCAAACTGATCTACTCTGGATTTTGGCCACTCGCCTGAGAACGCGGGGCAGTTTTGAGACAGCATCCGACCATCGTTATCGGAACTCGCGGCAGTCCGCTGGCCCTTTGGCAGGCGAATTGGGTGAAAAGCCGTTTCGAGGAGGCGGGCCAGCTGGCGGATCTGCGCGTTATCAAGACCAGCGGCGACAAGCTGGCCACCGCACCGCTCGCCGAGTCCGGAGTCAAGGGGCTCTTCATCAAAGAGATCGAGGAAGCGCTAGCCGCGGGCGAGATCGACGTCGCCGTGCATAGCCTGAAGGACTTGCCGGTTCAACAGCCCGAGGGCCTGGTGATCGCAGCCGTTCCGGAGCGCGAAGACGCGCGCGACGCTTTGGTCTGCCGCAGGGCGGGCTCGCTTGCCCAGCTGCCGCCCGGATCACGGGTCGGCACCAGCAGCCTGCGCCGGCAGGCCCAACTCCTGCGCCTGCGCCCTGATTTGCGGATCATCGCTCTGCGGGGTAACCTCGATACACGGCTTCGCAAGCTCGATCAGGGTGAATGTGAGGCGCTGGTGGTGGCAGTGGCAGGGATGCGCCGCCTGGGAAGGGCGGATCGCATTACTGCGGTCTTCGAGGCAGACGAGATGTGTCCGGCGGCGGGACAGGGAGCCTTGGCGGTCGAGATTCGGTTCGGCGACTGGCGGATGAGGGAGCTAGTGGGGCCGCTGGATCATCCGCCCGCTCACCTTGCGATCCGCGCGGAGCGCGCCCTGCTGGCCGCACTGGGCGGCGGCTGCCAGGTTCCGATTGCCGCGCACGCCTGGCTGCAAGGCCACCAACTCCACCTGGCGGCGATGGTAGCCCGGCCGGACGGCTCTCGCATCCTGCGCGCGTCGGCTGCCGGGGAGATCGCCCGTCCCGAGGCACTCGGGCAAGAAGTGGCCGACCGTCTGCTAGGCGAAGGCGCCCGTGAGCTGCTCTCGTGAGCTGCGCCCTTGCTCTTCCGCACTCGGCCAGGTCCCACCACCGGGTCAATTCCCCTTCCCCTTCCTGCGGCGCCTATCGCATACTGCTAGCGTGGCCTTGTCTCCCAAGCTGTGGTTCAGGCTGCAGAAGCTGAAGGCAGCCTGGCGCTCCGCTTTCCGGACCAAGCCGGACAGCTACGAGTCGTCCGTCCGCATGTGTCCCGCCTGCCGCGCCTTAATTGACCGCAACGCCAGTGTCTGCCCGCTGTGCGGCACCCCCATCAAGACGCCGCGGCCGCGCACCAGCAGCAGCACGCCCGGCAGAGTCCTGGGCGGTGTTATCCCGATTCCTAGCACCGCGACTTCCGTCCTGGTGGTGGCGAATATCGCCGTCTACGCCATCAGCTGGTACCTCACGCAAACGGCGGCCTCGGCGCGGCTCGAGGCGCCACCGGCTCTGGGGGCCATCGATACGCGCGTGCTCATCCGCCTGGGAGCCAAGTCCCCGCTGATCTTCGCCGGTCAATGGTGGCGGCTGGTCACAGCCGCCTTCCTCCACGCCGGGCTTTTGCACGTGGGCATGAATTTGTGGTGCCTTTTCGACCTCGGACCCGAGGTCGAGTCCTTGTTCTCGACCACCAAGTTCGTTTTCCTCTACCTCGCGACCGGCATCCTGGGATTCGTCGCCAGCCTCTGGTGGAGCCCGGCCGGTGTCTCCGTCGGGGCCTCCGGCGCCATCTGTGGCCTGATCGGCATCCTCATCGGCGCCAGTTTTCATCACGGATGGCTAGGACGGCAGTATCGTGGCCAGCTCTGGCGGTGGGTGCTTTACATTCTGATTTTCGGCGTGTTCTTTCCCGTGGACAATGCCGCACACCTCGGAGGGCTGTTGTCCGGCCTGGTGCTGGGCTACGCCATTCCCGAAGGGGAGCCGGAGACAGGCTCCAGCGGAAAAGTGTGGGACTTGGTGGCGCTGGCCTCCGTGCTGGTCATTGCCGGCTCCTTCGTCATGATGTCGCTGCAATTGAACAGGCCCGGGCAATAGAGGCCGCGGACCAGAGGTGTAACTAGAATGGGGAAGAAAGACGCCAGCCTGGATAAGTCCAAGAGCAAGCCCTTCCGCGAGCTCTTGCCGAACGTCTGGGAATTTATCCGGCCGCGGCGCTGGATGCTGGCGCTGGGATTCGTGTTGATGGCCGTCAACCGCTGCGCCGGCTTAGTGCTGCCCGCTTCATCCAAGTTCTTGGTCGACGATGTGATCGGCAAGCGCCACGTGCAGCTGCTGGTGCCGCTGGTGCTGGTGGTGGTGGGGGCCACGGCCATCCAGGGCATCACCGACTTTTCCCTGACCCAGCTTCTGTCGAAAGAAGCCCAGCGGCTGATTGCCGAGCTGCGGCGCAAGGTGCAGGCTCACGTCGGACGCCTCCCCGTCGCCTATTACGACGCCAACAAAACCGGGGCGCTGGTGTCGCGCATCATGAGCGACGTCGAAGGCCTGCGCAATCTTCTCGGGACGGGCCTGGTGCAGTTCGTCGGCGGCCTGATGACAGCGATCCTCGCCCTACTCATCCTGATCAAGATCAGCGTCTTCATGACCAGCGTGGCCGTGGTTGTACTGCTGGGGTTTGGCTTCACCCTGCGCAAGGCATTCGCCATCATCCGGCCCATCTTCAAGGCACGCGCCCAAATTAACGCCGAAGTCATCGGGCGGCTTGCCGAGTCCCTGGGCGGGGTCCGCGTGGTGAAGGGTTATCATGCCGAAGCGCGCGAAGCGCAGGTGTTTGCCGCCGGCGTTCAGCGGCTGCTCGACAATGTGCTGAAAACCCTCACCACGACCAGCGTCATGAGCCTTTCTGGCACCACGCTGCTGGGCGTGGTCAGCGCGACGATCATGTACCTGGGTGCGCACCGCATTGTGAACGGCGCGATGACCTTGGGCGACTTCGTCACCTATAGCATGTTTCTCGCCCTGTTGATCGCGCCCGTTTTTCAGGTCGTGGGCATCGGCACACAGATCAGCGAGGCGGTGGCTGGCCTGGAGCGCACCCGCGAGGTGCTGAGTGAGCGCCCGGAGGATCTCGATCCGCGCCGGACGGTGGCCATCGGGCCGCTGCGGGGGGCGGTGGCGTTCGAAAACGTGAGCTTCGCTTATGACCCGGGAAAGCTGGTGCTTCATGAGGTGAGCTTTGCGGCCGCTCCTGGCACGGTGACAGCGCTGGTGGGGCCGTCGGGCGCCGGAAAGTCAACGGTGATCGGCTTGATCGCGGCCTTCTATGTGCCCACTGCCGGGCGGGTGCTGGTGGACGGCACGGACTTGGCTACCATCCGGCTCGACACTTACCGCACTCAGCTGGGCCTGGTCTTGCAGGATACGTTCCTCTTCGACGGTACGATCCGTGACAACGTCGCCTTCTCCCGTCCCGAGGCCAGCGAAGAGGAAATCATGGCCGCGTGCCGCATCGCCCGGGTGGATGAGTTCGCGGAGACCTTTGAGGAGAAATACGACACGGTGGTGGGTGAACGCGGAGTGAAACTCTCGGGCGGGCAGAAGCAGCGGGTCTCAATCGCCCGGGCGATTCTGGCCGATCCGCGCATCCTGATCCTGGACGAGGCGACCTCCAGCCTCGACTCCGAATCGGAAGCAATGATCCAGCAGGGCCTTGCCTACCTCATGCGCGGGCGCACCACCTTCGTGATTGCCCACCGCCTCTCCACTATTCGCCGTGCCGACCAGATTCTGGTGATGGAGGCGGGGCGCATCGTGGAGCGCGGCACGCATGAGACGCTCTACGCACGTGGCGGCAGGTACTACGAGCTTTACACCAAGCAGTACGGAGTCGAGACGAACTTGTTCCTGGCTCCCGGCGAGGGAGACACGGTTGAGGAGACGAAGCCGGAGGCCGCGGTTTCCGCTCCAGCAAACCGCAATGGCGACCTGCTCGATGCGGTGCGGCTGCTCCGCGGGCAGTGATCGCGCCACGTCGCTGGCCTACATACCGAGATGGCGGTAAACGCAGGGCCCCGCAGGCACGCCGCGTCCGACGGCGGCGCGGCCCCGGCCTCTGGGACCGGGTAGGAGCGCCGGTACCGAACCACTAGGGATGAAGGCCCAGGACTAACCGCTGCACGCTGGCACGGAACTCGGCCTTATCCGGCCTGAGCTGCGCCGCCGCGCGGTACTGCTCGAGCGCGCCTTGCGGATCACCGCGCTTTTCGAGAGCGATGCCCAGGTCGTAGTGTGCTACGGCATTGTCCGGCTCCAGGCGAATAGCCTCCCGGTATTCGGCGATCGCTTCTCCCAGAGCGCCCTTTTGTTGCAGCACATTGCCCAAGTTGTTGTGTGCCTCGGAGAAATTGGGCCTCAGGCGGATAGCGGTGCGATACTCGGCCGCCGCGCCGTCCAAATCGCCCTTGGCCTTCAGGAGCGTCGGGCTGCCACCGCAAGGCCTCGCGGTATTCGGCGATCGCACCTTGCAGATCGCCCTCGCGCTTGAGCGCCAGAGCCAGATTGTTGTGCGCCTGAGGAAAGTCCGACTTCAGACTCACGGCCACCCGATACTCGGAGACGGCGCCGGCCAAATCGCCGCTCGCACGGAGGGCCACGCCTAGGTCGTAGTGCACGTCAGGCGACCCAGGGGCCGGGCGCTCAGCCTGATGATACTCGGCGATTGCACCGTTGAGGTCGCCGCGACTGCAGCGCGTGAGCGCGTTCGAGATGAGCTTGAGCGGCCTTCAGATCACCGAGCTTATCAGCGGCGTGCAAATGGATGGACTGAAGAAGGAGGCCAGCGATCGGCAACACGCTGGCCAGGTAGCAAGCGAGCCTGCAGAGCTTGGGTTTCACCATGCTTCGACCTCGAAGATTGGTTAAACCCGTGCGGGCAATTGCGGAGAGTTCTCAGTGGGACAACTGCTTCGATAGTTATACCACTCGCGATGTCCACAGGTTCTTACAGAGTTATCGGCAAGCAGGCGTTTTGCTTCAAGGCGAACCGGGAAAGGACCAGAACGGCCCTGCCCGTTTGCCGCGGCGAACGGCATTGCGGAGAGGGCTACAGTTCGTCGAAGCTTTGGATGATGGCATGCCCGGCGGCCAGGCTGTTTGGTTCCGCTCGCAAGCAGAGCCGGGTGGGCATTCCCGCCTGGCGGGCGGCGTCCAGTTCGGCAGAGCTGTCGGAAACGAAAAGAACGGCCCAGGGCGGTACGCGGAGTGCCGCGGCGATCCGGCGGTAACTGTCGGGGTCAGTCTTCTTTCCGGTGGTTGTGTCGAAGTAAGCTCGGATGAAGGGGGTCAAGTCGCCCGCGGTGCTGCGGCTGAAGAGCAGCTTTTGCGCGAGCACGCTTCCCGAGGAGAAGATAGCAATCTCGCTGCCCTGTTCACGCCAGCGGGTGAAAGCCCGGGGGACGTCCGGGTACACTTCGCCCTGCAACTCCCCGGCGCGGTATCCCTCTTCCCAGATCTTGCCCTGGAGCGATTTCAGGGCTGTCGACTTCCGGTCACGATCCATCAGCCAGTGAACGTAGGCCACGGCGGATTCGACCGTCGTCTCCCAAGTCTCACCCCGCCAGGGAGGCGGCCGCGTCCCCTGGTCCTGGTCGACGCTGTGTTCGCTCCGCAGCTGCTCGATGTCCTGGCGGATCGCCTCTCCCTGGCGCCCCAGGAAGTCCCGCACGTGGGCACGCGCATAGGGAAACAAGATCTGGTAGACAAACGCCACCGGGGTCGTCGTACCCTCGATATCCAGGAGGTAGACTCGCGCCGCGGGTGAGGCTGAGCGGTTCACGGCGGTCAGAGAAGCGCCCGCCGCGTCGATGGTGCCGGAATGTAAGCCGGGCCCAGGCAGACCGGCTCGTAATGCTTGTCCACGCCGCTCTCCGTATAGTGCGGGGTCCAGCCGGCGGGATTCTGGAAGAGGCGAATGGCCCGGATTTCCCGTTCCGCACAGAGGTCGAACCAATGGCGGGTGCCGCGCGGCACCCGGATGAGATCGCCAGCCTCGACTTCGATGGCACACACAGGCCCTTCTGGCGGGTGGATGTGAAAGAGCCCTCGCCCGCGGATGATGAAGCGCACTTCGTCTTCGTCGTGCCAGTGCTCGCGGTTGAATTTGGCCAGCATCGCTTCCAGGCCGGGAGTGTCTGGCCTGACGTCAATGACGTCCGCCGTCACATAGCCTCCCCGCGCTTTCAGTTTGCCGATCTCGTCGGCATACGCAGCCAGAATCTCCTCTGCAGGTGCATCGGCCGCAACAGGCCGGCTGGGATTCCAGCGTTCGTAATCGATGCCGATGCTTGCCAGGTACTCTCTCACCTCTTCAAACTGGCAGAGCGTGCGATTCTGTTCCGGAATTCTTACGACGGCCATAGCCTCTCTCCCTGCTTGTCAAGAGCGAAATCCGGCTCACGCCCAGCGGCGGAGGGGTCGGGCGCCCGCGCTTGCGGCGCCCCAGCGGCTTATTCTACGTCCTGGGCCTCAGGGCTCATGCCCATCGCCTCGTTCTCCGCGGAGGTAGGCATCAAAGCGCTTGAGGAACTCGTCGAAGCGCCGCTCAAATTCCTGGTGCATCTGCCTCTGCACCTCGAGCTCGGCTCGATGCGCCTCCAGCTCGGCCCGATGCGCCTCCAGCTCGGCTCGATGCGCCTCCAGCTCAGTTTGATGAAGCTCGGCAATGCGCAGCAGCTTGACGATACCCTCATTGAGTTGAGCGATCCGCCGCTCGTTCCCCGCTACCAGCTCGAAAATGACTTCCAGATTGTGGTCGTGGGAACGCAGCATGTGCTCCATTTCTTCAGGTGTCATCGCCGGACCTCGCGTCTCCCTCGGGGGCCATGGGAAGGGACGAACCCTGTTCCTGGCTCCGCCCCACAACCTCCAGCAAGAACTCCAAAACCTCCACGTGCCGCCTGGCCTCCGCCAGGTGCTTTCCCCAAGTATAGAGCCCGTGGCGACGAATAAGAAACCCGTGGCATAGGGGATGCTGCTGCAGCGACCGTTCGACGTCCCGGGCGAGCGCCACCGTATCCTGCCTATTCTCGATGATCGGCAGCCATTCTGCATGCTCGTGCGTGGCCACACCGTCGAGTCCCTTCAGCATCTCATATCCCTCCAGGGACAGGCCGCCTGCGGCCGCGAATCGTTCCGACAGGAGCGTGGCCCACACCGAGTGCGTATGGAGCACCGCACCAGCGTTCCGGGCGCGAACGACAGCGAGGTGCAATGCAGTCTCGGCTGACGGAGCGCCTGAGCCGGCCAGCCGCTCTCCCCGGTCATCCACCAGGATGACGTGCTGCGGAGCTAGCGTGGCTTTGTCGACGCCCGTCGCGGTAATCGCCAAGCTCAGGGGCTGCCCGGTGATCACCGCGCTGAAATTGCCGCTGGTGCCCAGGGCCCACCCCCGGTTCCGCATCTCCCGGCCAACGCCAGCCAGCTGCTTGGCAAGCTTCTGGTAGGCGCTAAGGGCTTGGGCAGAAATCGTGCGTCTGCCCGCCAAACCAGGATGAGGTCCTGCCATCACCAGTACGATATTCTAAGGCCGGGAGCAAGGCGAGACAGCCATGCGCGTCCTGATTATTGGAGCCGGAGTGGCCGGCTTGGCCGCGGCTGAGACCTTATCTGCAGCGGGCCTGGAGGTGCTCATCCTAGAGGCGCGCGGCCGCATCGGGGGACGGATTCACACCGTTTATGATCCCGCCGTCGCTGTTCCCATCGAACTGGGGGCCGAATTCATTCATGGCCGGCCGCCTGAACTCTTGGATCTCGCGGCAGCCGCCGGCCTCACCTTGTGCGAGGTCTTGGGGCGGCACGCCGTCATGCGGGAGGGACAGCTGCTGCAAGGCGACGCCCGATGGCACAAGGTAGAGGAGATCTTCGCGAAGATGAGCGACCCCGCGCTCCCTGATCAGACGTTCCTCCACTTTCTGCGCGGCCTGGATACCGATCCGGTGGCGGCGGCCCGGGCCGTTGCTTTCGTCGAGGGGTTCAACGCTGCGCGCGCCGACCGCATCAGCATCCACTCACTGGCCTGCGAGATGCGGGCTTCCGAAGCCATCGACGGCCAGCATGCCTTTCGCATCGGCGAGGGATATGCCCGCGCCCCCGAGTGGCTTTGGCAACAGTGCAGCTCCCGCTCGGCGGAGCTGCGCTTGAACGAGGTGGTGGAGGAGATCGCCTGGGAGCGGGGCAAGGTGCGAGTCTATACTCGGTCAGCCAACCGTGATTCGGCCCGCGTGTTCCAAGGTGGCTGTGCGATGGTGACGGTGCCACTGGGCGTTCTGCAATCCCCGCCGGAGCTGCTCGGTGCCATCCGTTTCACTCCCGAACTGCCCGCCCCGCTCCGCGCTGCCCTCGGCTTGATCGAGATGGGGCAGGCCGTCCGGGTGACGCTCGTCTTCTCCGGCCTCTTGCGCGAGCAGTACCCCCAGTTGTTCGAAGCCGCCTTCCTCCACTCGGACGACAGCTACTTCCCCACCTGGTGGACCACGGTGCGCCAAGACGTACCAGCGCTCACGGCTTGGGCGGGTGGGCCAAAGGCTGAGCTGCTCCTGGGAAAGAGCAAAGGGGAAATCGCGGCCGGCGCCATCGAGGCGCTCGCCGGCATGCTCGGTGAGAGGCGCACTACACTGGAAAGGCACGTTGAACGCTGGTACACCCACAATTGGCGGGACGATCCTTTTGCCCGCGGAGCCTATAGTTACGCGCCCGTGGGTGGTCTCGAAGCCCGCCAGGTGCTTGCCACGCCGGTCGCGGATACGCTCTATTTTGCCGGAGAAGCGACCAATACCGAAGGCCATGCCGCCACGGTCCATGGTGCCCTGGCCAGCGGCCGGAGAGCCGCTCGAGCCATTCTGACCCGCGTATGACAGCGGCCGCCGCGGCCAAGCTTTACCGCGTGTTTCCCCTTGACAGCGCATCCCCGGCTGCGGTACAAAGGGCCCAGTTTGACAGCTCATGGCGCTTAGCCACTTGTCTTGATTGCGTCGGGTGCTCGGGGGCCACAAAGGCTGATTTTGCTGGGCAAACTGCAGCGGTTCGGGGGACGCTCTGTGTTGCCCGCACCTCTCACTTGAAAGTGCGTCTCAACTGAAACAGGTCAAAACCGCGTATTACAACCCAGGGTTGGAGCAGCAGTTCCGGTACTTGGTCACATCTTCTGAGCGGAGAGGAGTGAAACGATGAGCCGGAGGAATCAGGGGACGAGGAGTGGGTACACGTACCTCGTGGTGTTGGCGATAGCGCTCGGCACTGGCCAGGCTTTAGCCCAGGTGGACACCGGAACCATCCTCGGCACGGTGAGAGATCAGTCCGGCGCCGTGATCCCCGGGGCGAAGGTGACGCTGACCAACGAAGGCACAGCGCTCACCATGACTACCGTCACCGGGCCCACCGGCAACTACGTCTTCACGCCCATCAAGATCGGCAATTACAAGGTCACCGCCGAAGTGACGGGGTTTAAGTCCGAAACCCACGCTCACATCACTGTCAATGTTCAGCAGCAAGTGGTGGTGGATTTCACGCTGCAGCCCGGTCAGGTAACGCAGACCGTCGAAGTCACAGCAGCGCCTCCGGCACTGCAGACCCAGGAGGCCTCAGTGGGGCAGGTCGTGGGCAGCCGAGAGGTGAATAACCTCCCCCTGAACGGGCGTAACTTTACCTTCCTTGCACAGATAGTGGCCGGCGTCAACACTCCCCAGCCCGACACGCGGGGTAACGCGGCCTCGGGCGCCTTTGCCGCCAACGGGCTAAGGCCGGCTCAGAATAACTACCTGCTGGACGGTATTGACAACAACGAAGACACGGTCGACTTTTTGAACGGCACGAACTTTGTCGTCCTTCCCCCCGTCGATGCCATCGCGGAGTTCAAAGTACAAACCACGGACTACAGCGCCCAGTTGGGCCGTGCAGGCGGCGCTGTCCTGAACGCCACCATTAAGTCCGGAACCAACCAGCTTCACGGCGACGTCTTTGAATTCCTGCGGAACGACCACCTGGACGCCGCCGACTTCTTTGAGGACTCCGGCGGCATCCACAAGGGCAAATTCCGCCAGAACCAATTTGGCTTCACCGTCGGCGGACCCGTCGTGATTCCCCGTGTTTTCAACGGGAAGAACAAGCTCTTCTTCTTTGGTGACTACGAGGGCCTGCGAAGGCGGCAAGGAGGCGTGTTCACGACTTCTGTCCCCACAGCACTGGAGCGATCGAGCGTATACACGGATCTCGCGGACCTCATCACTGGACAGGCGGGCAGCGGCACCCACACGGACCTGCTAGGCCGAACCGTACCATTCGGGACGGTGTTTGATCCTGCCACCACGCGGCCAGTAACGAAGGGGCAAGTCGACCCCGTGACGGGTCTCGTGGCAACCGCCACCGGCTACGTCCGCGATCCCTTCTTTACGGGCGGCAGCGTGGCAGGCATTACGGATTTCACCGGCTATTGCAAGAGCAACGCCAGCTGCCTGTTGAATCAACTACCTCCCGGCCGCCTCGACCCCAACGCCGTCAAGCTGCTGACCCTTTATCCTCCGCCGAATGGGCCGAGCCTCTTCGGGAACTTCACCACCTCTCCGGTCCTTCGCGAGAATCGGAACGCCTTCGATACCCGGATTGACTTCAACCAGAGCGACAGAAATCAGATGTTTGGCCGGTTCAGCTACGTCAATGACCCGCAGTTCATTCCCGGCCCGTTCGGCGGAGTTGCCGATGGAGGGGCGTTCCAGCAGGGCGTTCAGAGCGCGCTTTCGATCCAGGGAGCCTTGAGCTGGACGCGTACCTTCTCCCCAACCGTCGTCAACGAAGCCCGCCTGGGCGAAAACCGCATTCACACTTCGCGCTTCGGGCCGGTCGCCAATCAGATGGGAATCCCGGCTCAGTATGGGATACTGGATATTCCTCAAGTCTCGGAGAACGGGGGCTTGCCGGCATTTGGCATCAGTGGTTTGAACACCCTGGGAAGCAACGCCTTTCTGCCTTCCGACGAAATCAGCCAAACCACTCAGGTCACCGATAACTTCACCAAGATCTACGGCAGCCACAGCTTCAAGGCAGGCTTCGAGTACCAACGGGTGAAGTTCTCCACTCTTCAACCCCCGTGGTCGCACGGGCAGTTCAATTTCGACGGCGTCTACACCAACATCCCCGACGGGCCGACAGACAACACGGGCATCGCCCAGTTTGTCCTGGCTCCCTGTCCAGGCCCGACCTTGGCCGGCACACCAACTGGCTGCCCCAGCTTACCGGGCGTTGTCCCCAATGTCGGGGGAGCCGACGCGGTCTTTACCTCCAACATCTCGCTGACCGATGACGGGAAGAACTATTGGGGAACCTACTTCCAGGACGACTGGAAGATGACCTCCAAGCTGACGTTAAATTTGGGAGTGCGCTGGGACTACTTCGGCCAGACGTTCGAGCACTTTGGCGCCCAAGCCAACTGGGTGCCCGGAGCACCAGGCACCGGCAACGGTGCCACCGGCACTGGAGCTCAGTACCTCATTCCGTCTAATCGCAAAGGGGAGGTGCTGTCTTCAGGTCCGAACGGGTTCACCACCCTCCTGGCTCAGGACGGCATCACCCTCCGCTATATCAACAACCCGAGCCTGGGTGTCTCGCAAAAGACCAACTTTGCGCCGCGGGTTGGGTTTGCTTACCAAATCAGCCCCAAGTTGGTCGTGCGAGGAGGCTACGGCATCTTCTACGGTGGGTTTGAGAACCGGGGCTTCTCACCCAACATCGGCGAAAATTATCCGTTCCAGTTTAACTTCTCGTTCTTCAACCCGAATGGTGAAACGCCGATCTCCGCCATCAATTTCCCCTCTTTTGCCAACACTCCCTGCGCCAAAGCCTTCGTTTTCGAGGCTGGGTTCGCTTGTACACCGCTGGAGACTTCGCTGGTGAACGCCTCAGGACTCACTCTGCGCGGCATCCAGTACAACTACCAAACCCCTTACACGCAGGGCTACAACCTGACGTTCCAGTACGAGATAACCTCCAACATGACCGTCTCGCTCGGTTATGTCGGGAATACAGTGCACCACCTGGAAGTGTTTCCTGGCGCCAACGAGGTCTCGCAGATCCTCTTGCCCAACACGAATATCTATGCCACTTCGGCGCCTGGTAAGGGACTCTACATTCCCTTCCCCGACTTCGCCGCAGGCGGAAGTTATGCAGCGACCGAAGGCGACAGCTACTACAACAGCCTGCAGGTGTCTCTGGAGAAGCGCTATTCCAACGGCTTGAATTTTCTTGCCACCCACACGTATTCGAGGTGTCGTAGTGACGCAGGGGACCTGCTTAACGGCGGTGCCGTCTACTATCGGGCCCCTTATGTACCAGGTTTTGGAATTCAGGGTGATTACAGTGACTGCGACTTCGACATCCGAAACGTCTTTCACCTCAGCGGCGGTTACGAGCTTCCCATCGGTCGAGGCAAACACCTGCTCTCTGGCGTTACCGGTGTGGCAAACCAGATCGTGAGCGGCTGGAGTACCCAGTGGATTCTAACGGTGGAGGGCGGCCAGCCCGTCACACTCGGCTGCTCGCAGGGAACAGCGGCGGGCGTGGGCTGCAACGACTTTATCATTCCAGGGGTTAACCGGCACGGCTCCGGCGCCCCCGATCACTTCCTGAATGCGGCCGCTTTCACCCAACCCTGTCCGCCCCCCGGCTTTACCCAGCCAGCCCGTTGTGTTCCGGGCATCACAGGCATCGGGCTCCTCGGCGGCACTAACGGCGAGGTCTCAGGACCGGGCATTGGGCGGCTTGACTTCTCGCTCTTCAAGAACTTCCGGATCAGCGAACGCTACCGCATGGAGTTCCGAAGCGAATTCTTCAACATTCTGAATCATCCGACGTTCAATCCTCCTAACTTCGGCGGCAACGGAGTGGTCGCCATCGCCGGATCCGGCGACTACACCAACTCTAACTTTGGCAAAATCGGATCGACACGCTTCCCGTTTAACGATCCGCGGCAGATTCAGTTCGCGCTCAAGCTCTATTTCTGAAGCAGCAACGTTCCGAAAGAGCAGCAGGTTCTCCCGGAGCACCTTGCCGAAAACAGAGGGTAAGCAGGCGGGAAACTGGACGCGATCGCAAGAACTGGCGCGCCCGGAGAGATTCGAACTCCCGACCCCTTGCTTCGTAGGCAAGTGCTCTATCCAGCTGAGCTACGGGCGCGCGGTTAGCTATTATGGAGATATAGCTTGCATTCACCGTCGGGTCAAGAGCTTCCGGCTGGGACCAACCCACCTGGCACTGGATGCTTAGACGCTTCGCACCACGCTGTTCTTATAAGTCTTTTATTTAGTTATATCTAAATGCGGGAGTTCGCCTCGCGTGCGAGCCCTATCCTTGACCACGGGGGCCTGCCACCCAGTCGTGAAGGACAGGTTTAGGCATGCATGACTGGGTAGCGCTTCTCAGTCCCAAAGGCGAATCGAGTCCCAAATCCCGCTTAAGACTCAGTTTATCAAAGGCTTACAGTCACAGAATCTGGCCTGGCACCCTCATTTTGCAGCTCAAGGCCAGAGGGCTTCCTGGTCATCGATCGTAAAAAGTCTCTTGACAGACCAGGTCTGTCTGCACTAATTTAGCACTCTAAGGTGGCGAGTGCTAAGAGCTAGTTTTAACACACCGCTCCTCGCCAGCCTGATCCACTGTAGTTAATGTTTTTCGGGGTGTAGCCGTGGCGGGCGTAGTAGCGTCGGCAAACGGAGCAACCCCAGACCAAAAATTTGACGAGCTGAAAGGAGATGGAACAATGACCTTTAGGCCGCTTCATGATCGAATCTTGGTCAAGCGGATCGAGGAAAAGGAGACCGTGAAAGGCGGGATCATCATCCCCGATACCGCTAAGGAGAAACCCCAAGAGGGCGAAGTGGTAGCTGTAGGCAACGGCAAGAAGAACGACGAGGGCAAGGTAACGCCCCTGGATGTGAAGCCGGGCGAGCGAATCCTTTTTGGTAAGTACGCGGGCACAGAAATCAAGATCGACGGCGAAGAGTACCTGATCCTGCGTGAGGATGAGGTGCTAGGTGTGATCGAGGCTGCTTCCAAAGCAGCTGGTGGAAAGAAGTAACGAGGCCTGCGGCTGCCGAAACTTGGCTGCCCAGTGAGCGACGATGGCTTGGAAGCCAAAAGCTGGCAGCTGAGGGCTGGGTGGGGAAGCTTCAAGATTCCAGATTCAAGATTCCAGATGGAGGAATGAGCGATGGCTAATCCAAAGCAAATCGTGCATGGCGAGCAGAGCCGCCAGGCGATCCTGCGGGGCGTGAACCAGCTGGCGGACGCCGTAAAGATTACGCTGGGCCCCAAGGGCCGCAACGTGGTTCTGGACAAGAAATTCGGTTCGCCCACCATCACCAAGGACGGGGTGACGGTGGCCAAGGAGATCGAGCTGAAGGATCCCTTGGAAAACATGGGCGCACAGATGGTGCGCGAAGTGGCGTCCAAGACGTCGGACGTGGCTGGCGACGGTACCACCACTGCTACCGTGTTGGCGCAAGCGATTTTCCGCGAGGGTGCCAAAACGGTGGCAGCCGGTGCCAATCCCATGGCCATTAAGCGCGGCATCGAGATGGCCGTTCGCGCCGTGTGCGGCTATGACGAGATCGGCAAGGATGGCAGCAAAAAGCACGTGAAGGGTGAGCTGGATAAGATTTCCAAGCCTGTCGAAGGCCCCATGATCGCTCAGGTGGCCGCCGTCAGCGCTAACAATGACCAGACGATTGGCAACATCATCGCCGAGGCCATGAAGAAGGTGGGCAAGGACGGCGTGATCACGGTCGAAGAGGCCAAGACCATGGAGACGACGCTCGAAGTGGTGGAAGGCATGCAGTTCGACCGCGGTTACCTCTCCCCCTACTTCGTCACCGATCCCGAGCGCATGGAGTGCGTGCTGGAGAACGCGCTGATCTTGATCCATGAAAAGAAGATCAGCTCGATGAAGGACCTCCTGCCGCTGCTGGAGCAGATCGCGAAGGCTAGCAAGCCCTTACTGATCATCGCCGAGGACGTGGAGGGCGAAGCTCTGGCGACGCTAGTGGTGAACAAATTGCGCGGAACGCTACAGTGCTGCGCGGTGAAGGCCCCCGGGTTCGGCGATCGGCGCAAGGCGATGCTGGAGGACATTGCCATTCTGACGGGTGGCAAGGCCATCTCCGAGGACCTTGGCATCAAGCTCGAGAACGTAAAGATCGAGGACCTGGGTAAAGCCAAGAAGATCACCGTCGACAAGGACAACACCACCATCGTCGAGGGTGCGGGCAAGACCTCGGAGATCGAAGGCCGCGTGAAGCAGATCCGCACCCAGATTGAAGAGACAACCTCCGACTATGACCGCGAGAAGCTGCAGGAGCGCCTGGCCAAGCTGGTGGGCGGCGTGGCCCAGATCAAGGTGGGCGCAGCGACCGAGACCGAGATGAAGGAGAAGAAGGCTCGCGTCGAGGACGCCATGCACGCCACCAAGGCGGCCGTCGAGGAAGGCATTGTGCCGGGCGGCGGCGTGGCCCTGGTGCGCTGCATCCCCGCTCTGGACAAGTTGAAGGCCGAAGGCGACGAACAGATCGGCATCAACATTGTCAAACGGGCCCTCGAGGAGCCGCTGCGCATGATCGCCCAGAACGCCGGTCACGAGGGCGCCGTCGTGGTGGAGAAGGTCAAGGCTCACAGCAATCCCAACTACGGCTTCAATGCCCAGACGGAGACCTTCGGCGATCTGGTCGAGGCTGGCGTCATCGACCCGACCAAGGTCACCCGCACGGCGCTGCAAAATGCCGCGTCCATCGCCTCCCTGCTGCTGACGACGGAGGCGCTGGTCTGCGAGCTGCCCGAAAAAGAGGAGAAGGCTGCCACGCCGCCGGGCGGAATGGGCGGAGGCATGTACTAAGGGAAGTGGCTAACTAGGATAGCCAGGTTTGACGGGCGGGACGCGTGTCCCGCCCCTTTTCTTTTTGGTCGGGAGCTTCAGCGGGACCGGCCAACTTCGCGTCTTATCTGGCCCTTTCAACCTTGGCCAGCAGCTCGCGTGCCCGGCCCTGAAAGCCCGATTGCAACTTCGAAGCGCGCTCCAGCGCATCGGCGGCAGCGCGATGATTGGGAGGGTAGAGAAGCTCGTAGGCATAGCCAAGGAAGTACAAGGCCTTGCCCTGCAGTTCCGGATTCGATCCCAACAGGTTGACGGCGGCCTTGAGCTGTTCGATGGCCGGTGCCACCTTGTGCGTACTAGCGCCGCGCTGCATGGCGATGTAGCCCAGGGTGAGGTGCGCCAGGCCGAGCTGGGTATCCTTGCTGGCTTTAAACTGATCGTCGCTCATCCCCTCGGGCTTCTTCATGGCGGGAACCAGCGTCAAGACTTTTTTGGCGTAGTCAGACGCTGTGTTCAAGTTGGTGCGGCGAGTGGCGTAATCGTCTGCCACCAGATTTAGCGCCTCGACGTTGTTCGGATCCGCCGCGATAGCCTTTTCGCCGTATTCGTCGGCCTTGGCCGGCTCGTTTGCCATCTTGTAGGCGATCAGGTACTGCAAGTTAACCTGCGCGACGTTCTTGGTGTCCGGATATGCCTTCATGAAGGCATCGAGAAAACTGATTCGCTTCTTCGCGTCCGGCACACGCGGCAGGAGCTGGAAGAAGGCGTATTCCATATACTCGCGGCTGTCCTTGGCCAGCTCGGCGTTCTCCTGCTGGGTCTTCTGCCATTCTTCATCGGAGGCACCAGCCGGGCGTGTTGGATTGGTCTCCGCTTTAATCAGCTCAGGTGCCTTGGCAATAATTTGGAAGGCAGAGTCCGTGGCTTTGCCAGCACCCACATAAGCCTTCATCAGGTTCAAGCTCAGGTTAAGGCTGTTGTAGTTGGCGGCCAGGTCCTTCTCCCCATACTCGATGGCCTTGTCGAAGTTGTTCGCCTTCACGTAAGCCGCCGTGTAGTACTCATTGACGCAGGGCATGAACTTGGAGTCAGCGTGTTCTTGCACGAATTTATCCAGCGCCGCGATCTGCTCCTGCGGATTCTCCGCACCCGTCACCGCCTGGATGAGTGAGTCCTCGGGGCTGTTGGCCACATAGGTGAAGCCTGGGCAAGCCTGCTGCGCGTTGGCAGACAGGGCAAGGCAGAAAAGCGCGCCGGCCGCCGCTGCAGCGAATTGAACCGTTCGCATGGAAAACCTCCAAGGGCAGGCTCTAGGATCGGGATTCTGAATCCCAGTGTTCAGCGCGGAGATATGAATACACCAGTGGGAGAGGAATTTCCAGTCCAAAATAGCTTTGCCACCGCGGCCCTAGCGGCTACTGAACGGTGAGCGTCAGCGCGACGGAATGCTTAAGGCTGCCGCTGGTTCCGGTGACGGTCAAAGTGTAAGTGCCCGCAGGCGTGCCGGGAT
>CADDZE010000063.1 GCA_902812465.1 Acidobacteriota bacterium
ATCGTCAATTCCGCGCGCCCGTCCGCCAGCTGCTTTATCGCCGTTGTGACAAGATCCGCGGGCCTGCATGGGACCGGAAGAAGCGTAAAAACGCAGGAAATCAGGAGTAATGGCCTCGTGACTCGCACCTCGCCTCCTAAACGTCAGGACACCAAACTTGCCTGTAAAAGATATCGTTGTCGTAATACGTCACGGGAGAAGCTATGACGCCAGTTTTCTCGCAAGAGCCATAGCTGCAGGAGTCGTATTGGTATTCAACGTAGTTGATTGCAAACCAGCTGATCGCGTATCCGTCGCCGATCACCTCAGGCTCGTTAGCTTGAATCGACCCGGCCGTGTAGCCGTCGTGGTATTCACAGTTGCAGTCCCTATAGTCGTAGCAGGCTCCGTCGACCGTGTACTGGCCTAAGATTTGCTCTCCCATATCCTGAGCGTAATATCCAAGCGTATAGGTCTTTGTGCCGCAGTCGCTCGTATACTCCAGATTGGCGAACTGGTCTGGCGGAGGACAGTCCTGAGCGCGATAGGCCGAAGTGCCGGCAAGCAGAATGGCAGTGCCAGTAACAACCCTGGCCAGTGCGCTTTGGGCAGATTTCCCAGATAACGGGGCGAGACCGTCCATGGCTCCCTCCTTCGACAAGACTGCCTTCGCCGGTCGTGTAGCTACTGCTACTCCACCCCGCCTCGGGCGGTCAAGCGAAAAGGCGGTACCGGATGGAACAAAATGTGACCTAGGTGGAAGGTGCTGCGGGAATCTGGAAGGGCGATCAGCAGGCCGTTCGAGCCTGAGGGCAGTATGAAGCCGCCGCTACATATGAAGCCGCCGCTACTTGACAAAGCGTGGGGAGTCCGCCGCGGAATGTAGACCGCGTCGCAGATCCGTTGGACTACAGCCGTAGGCCTTTCGAATGAATCGCGCGAAGGCTTGGGTAGACCGGAAGCCGGCGTGGAATGCAATCTCCTTGATGGGTTGCTCGGGGCGAGAAGTGAGGGCATCGAGGGCCACGTGAAGCCGGATGTCGCGTCGGAACTGGCGAAAGCTCTTTCCCGTCACCTCGCGGACGGCTCGCTCGATGGTATGGCGTTCGACCTTGAGGTCTGCGGCGACATCGGCCAACTCGAGCGCAGGATTATGCGCGAGGCGCCTCCGAACCCCCTCGAACAAGCCACGCAGATCGTAAACCACGGCTCCCCCGACCTCGCCCGCGCGGAGTCCGATCCTCTGAGTATTCAGACGACGCAAGCCGTGTCTGGTTACGCACGTGTGGTGGACCAATTCTATGGCCCCCTGGCCCGGCTCTTCCGCGTGTTCCGGGCGCTCGTCCTAACCATCCCGGTTTGCCAAGTGATGGTTTCGAAACCCGCCTCTGCGACAAAATGCCCACCTCGATGCCGCACTTTGTAGGGCTTGCCCTCCCCAGAGGGTTAATGAGCCACAGAAGGGTGCAGCGCAATCCTGCGCACCGCCCCTGAACCTCCTCCTCGGGCGTCCCGCCACAATTCCGCTCAAGGCCCACGCTGAAACTGCCGAGGAAGACTCTTGGCCGCGCTCGATGGCTGCCAAGCTGTGTACCAGGAAGGCCACAGCTCGAGGCGCCACCAAGATCTGGAACCTAAAGGAGCAGCAACCGCTCATGATCAAGCGATTTCTCGGCATGCCGATACTGCTGCTCGCCGCAAGTCTGTCTCACGGCCAGCAACCCCTTTCATCTCCACCCCTGGCTCCTCATCTCCGTAACCTCTCTCCTCAAGCCCTGCAAAAGCTCTCCGCTGAGCTTCAGACTGCAGACCCGAATTCGAAGCTACAGGTGATCGTGCGCTTCAAGGCGCAGCCCACGCTCCTCGGTCAAGTCCGCATGAACCGCCGAGGCGGATTGCTGCGGCGCAAGCTCGACCTGGTGAAGGGCGGTGTCTACAAGCTGCCGGCCAGCGCCCTGGCGGATCTGGCGAACGATCCCGAAGTTGCCTATGTGTCACCGGACCGCCCGGTCACTGCCATGCTCGACTATAGCGACACCGCCGGGGCGATCAATGCCACGGCGGCGTGGAGCAGCTCTTTTAACGGTGCTGGGATCGGGATCGCGATCATCGACAGCGGCATCTCACCTCATCCCGACCTGACCGATGCCAACTCGAACTCCCGCATCGTCTACAGCGAAGACTTCGTCGGGACGGGACCGGACGACGCCTTCGGGCACGGCACTCATGTGGCGGGGATTGCTGCGGGCAACGGCGCCCGCTCCAGTTGCGATCAATGCACGCGCGACTTGCAGGGCGTAGCTCCGGCAGCCAACCTCATCAACCTTCGCGTGCTGGATGAGAATGGTAGTGGGACCGACAGCCAGATTATCGCCGCCATTCAGCGAGCCATCGAGCTCAAGGAACAGTACAACATTCGCGTCATGAATCTTTCGTTGGGGCGTGGCGTCTTTGAAAGCTACACCCAGGACCCGCTTTGCCAGGCAGTCGAAAAGGCCTGGCACGCCGGCATGGTGGTAGTCGTGGCGGCCGGCAACTACGGGCGGGACAACTCTTCCCAGAACAACGGCTACGGTACCATCACCTCGCCGGGCATCGATCCTTACGTGATTACGGTGGGAGCCATGAAGTCCATGGGGACGCCCGAACGCTCGGACGACCTCATTGCCAGCTACAGTTCGAAGGGCCCCACCACCATTGATCACGTCGTGAAACCGGATATCGTCGCTCCCGGCAACCTTGTACCGTCCCTCCTAGCCAGCCCCTCAGAAACGCTGACCCTGGAGTTTCCTCAGGATGCGCTGCCGCTGAGCTACTACGAGCAGGGCAAGTCTCAGGCTCCTTCTACCGATTATTTCCTGCTCAGCGGAACCAGCATGGCTACCCCCGTCGTCAGCGGCGCCGTCGCCGACCTGCTGCAAGCTAACCCCAGCCTGACGCCGGACCAGGTGAAGGCGCGCCTGATGCTCACCGCCTACAAGACGTTTCCGCTGTCCAGCACCGCTACTGATCCAGTCACCGGGCAGCAGTTCACCAGCCAGTACGACATCTTTACCGTCGGTGCTGGCTACTTGGATTTGCAGGCCGCCCTCGCCAGCTCCGATCTTCCGCCTGGCACGGCACTCTCCCCCACTGCTCAGTTCGATCCCAATACCGGTCACGTCTACATCGTGCCCGATCCCAGTTCTTCGTGGGGCATGGTGAATCCGACACAGTCGGTTTGGGGAACCCAGTCGGTTTGGGGGACGCAGTCGGTTTGGGGAACCCAAGCGGTTTGGGGCACGCAGTCCGTGTGGGGCACCCAATCGGTCTGGGGAACAGCCACTCCGCTGGCCGGGGAGGGTGTGCCAGCGGGCGAGAACTAGATAGTGTTGGGCGGCGCGAATCAGAGGAGGCAAAAGGCGGCGATTGGTCTCCCGGTACTTTTGCTGGGGCTAGCGCCCGACGCCAGCGAAGAGGCGGTTAACGGATCTGGTTCATCAGAGCAGCGCCGGGCCTCAGCCATTCGCCCTGGCCGGAAGCCGGGTGTTGGCGCGCAAAGGCATCGCCGCTTCGTCACGCGGTTTGACAAAGCTTAACCAATCGGGTATATCCTCAGATGTTACCGATGCCGCAGAGTCGAACAGCGTCGATGATCGGCGAACGGCGACGTTCCCATCGAGTCAAGCTTACCATCCCCCTGCGCATTCAAGGGTTGTCGGACGGGCAGCCCTTTAGCTGTGAGGCTCGTACTATTGACCTGAACAAGCATGGGGCGCGAATTCAGATTTCGCGGGTGCTGCGCGGCGGCGAGATGCTCCGCATCACCAACCTGGCTAACCGCCGCGAGGCCACTTTTCGCGTGGCCGGCCCGGTTTCTCCTCCGACACCCGAAGGCGGCGTCTATGGTGTACTCGGCCCAGTTGCTTCCGATACTCCGAAGGACCACGCCTACGGTGTCGAATGTCTGGATGCCAAGTCCAACTTTTGGGGCATTCTCTTCCCCGATGTGGAGGAGGACGATGGCACGGCCGATTCGCGTGCGCTGTTGCAGTGCAGGAACTGCCGAACCGTCTCTCTGCTGGGGCTGTCGCTGATTGAGGTGGAAGTGCTGGAAACCACCGGAATCCTCTCGTGGCCCTGCAAAACTTGCGGCCAAGTAACGACTTGGGGCTACGCGGAAAAAGACCCGCAGCCGGTTGCTGATCCCGCCGTGTCTCAACTAGGGCAGGCACCCTCGGACCTGAACTTCCGTAAGCACCGGCGCGTGGCCCTACAGCTTCCTATCCTGATCCGCCGGTACTCGGGTCTGGTGGAGATTACCAAGACCGAAGATGTCTCGAAAGGCGGCTTCTGTTTCACAAGCGACCAGCACTACCACGTGGGTGAGCGGCTGAAGGTGGCCTGCCCTTACAACCCCTCGGGGCAAAACATCGAGGTTGAAGCGGAAGTGGTGCGGCAAAAGGAGACCATTGGAAGCCCGCGCAAGGTTTACGGCGCGCGCTATCTGCCCCAGCCAACGCCTGCTCGCCGCTGACGGGCGCCGTCGCTCTAGCCGGCAGCCGCTCCCGGGGGCGCGTCTTCGGGTTCTTGCAGGCGGGCTAGCATCTCCGCAATCTTGGCACGAAAGGCCGCCCCGGCCCGGTCAACGATCTCCTTCTGCCGGGCAACCCACTGCGCCGCAGCGCATTCCAGGTTCTCTTCGGTCAATTTCTGAAGCCTTCGCGCGCAGCCGTCCATGAGTTCGTCCATAGCCTGCCGGAAGGCGTTGGCTCCTTCGGACATCAAGCGGGCTTGGTTGGCGCCAAGCTGTCGCGAAATTTCGTCTAGGTCCGCCGAAGCTCTCCGGCGCAATTCGGCTGCGGACGCTTCGGCTAATTCCTGAGCGATGGTCTGCATTTTGTTCTGAATTGCTTCGCGGGTGCACTCCTCGAGAAGGCCGGCCATTTCTTGGAAGCGCCCCATGAAGCTCATCATGAGGTCCTGGGATTGCGCCTCGAGGTTCCGGCGAAGTTGCTGGATCACACTGTCGCTCCGCGCCTGACAGGCGGCCATGGCTTTTTCCATCCGCTGCTCGAACTGATGGTATTGCGATTCCAGGGCCGCGGCTGCCTGCCTCTGGCTCTCCGCAACGGACAGGCGGAGCGCTTCCGCCTCTCGACGCAGATCGCCAAGGGCCGCATCTAACTGGGTCTGGACGGCGCTGGCCGCGCTCTGCAATTGCAGCTCAGCCTCCGCCAGGACCGCTGCGGCTCTGGTTTCCACCCGCTCGGCTGATGCCGTCAGGCTAGCTTCGAGTTTGCAGGTGCGCGAATCCGCTTCCTCCAGGATCCGCTGCGTCGCCTCGACGAGCGAAGCCTGGGCGGCAGCTACCCGCTGTTCGAGATTTCCGATGGCGGTCGGCACCTGAGTCTCGGCACTCTGGCAGGCCGCCAGAGCCCGTTGCTCGCTCTGTTCGAGGATCTCGCGGTTTCTCTCAGCGAGCTCTACGGCGGAAGCCAGGCTGGCCTGCGCTTCCGCAAGGCGCGCTTCCACCGCCCGTGCCGCATCCACCGAAATCTGTACCGAGCCTTCGACGGCGGTCGCCTGCTGCGCCAGGGATTGTCGGCCTGCTTCGATTGCCTGCTCGATTCTCACCAAGGCATTGAGGGAGCTACCTTCGGTTTCGGCGCGGATGGCCTCCCACCGCTTTTCGATCCCCTCGAGCGTCGCCGCGATGCGCTGTTCAGCCTCACGGCTTTGGTGATCGATAGCCAGGACGGCTTGCGCCGACGCCTCGGCGGCGCGCCTGACGGCGGACTCAACTTGCTGCTCCATCGCGCCCTGCAACTGTTCGAGGGTCGCGCACGCCTTCTGTACCCGCTCAGTAAGTAGCGCAGCCGTCTTCTCCTCGGTCGACTGGGCTAGAGCGGCCAGTTCGCTCGCGCGGCTACGCGATCGCGCCTCAAGTTCAGTGACCACCTTCTCCTCGCTCTGGTTCAATAGCGAGACGGCCGATGCGGCTTGACTGGCCAAGCGGTCGGCCAGCTCTTGGAAGACCGCCTGCGCTGCGTCGCGGATGCGAGCCACTTCCTGCTCTGCTGACCGGCCGATTTCTTCGCCAGCCTGATTTCTAAAGACGCCGAGCTGCTCCTGCCCCACCTGCTCCATGCTGGTGGCCAACTGCCGCCGTAGCGCTTCGAGGGCAGATGATAGTTGCTGCTCAAGGCGCATGGGGAGTTGGTAACTGACGAGCGACTCCAACGCGGCCGCGGCTTGCTGCTCCGCCTTTTCGCGCGCGTCCGCTATGATGGCATCGCGCAAGCGTTCAAGGTCCTGCGCGAGCTGCTGCCGTGCGTCCTCCCAGACTGCCTTCGCCACCTCGCTGCTGCGCGTGCGGATCTCTCGGTCCACTTCCTCCAACCGCGACCAGAGGGCATCACTGCGTTCTTGCAGCTGAGCCAACAATTCCGCCGCCTCTCCCGCTAAATGGCGGAGACGCTCTTCTTCGGTTTGTGCTTCGCAACAAGCCACAAGGGGCCGCTCCGCAGATTCGGCTGCACGAAGAACTGGCGTTTCCGGAACCTCGGGCGCGAACGGATCTTCCAACGCCTGTGAGGCCAAGGCACTTTCTTCTTCGCGCGGGAGCTCGAGATCCCAGCAGCTCTCTTCGGCTTGGGTCTCGCCAGAAGTTGAAGGGCCGACCCCCGCCGTTTCGGCTATGGACGGTGATTCGCTAAATTCAGCCGGCTGCTCCGCCTGCGTGATTGAAACAGGACCGGGTTCCAGCTCGAGGTGACTGAGGTTGTTAGGGGCCTCCTCCAAGGCCGCCTCTGGAATGCCATGGTCGTTCTCCTGTGGAGGTCTGCCGACGGCCGATTCGGGTGCGATAGCGTGATTGGCGCCCGCAGTACGCTCTTCGGAAGGGGCTGCACCTTCTTCCGGCCGACCATTGTTGGCTGGTCGTGGCGGTTCTTCGTGCTCCGGGAAGGCGTTTTCCTGCAGGCCGCAGATGCGCTCAGCGTCCGGAAGGAAAACTCCGATCTCAGAAGAACCGTCCGACGCCGGCTCGCTGCCGCACCAGATGACGCGCCCCCTGGACTCCAGGCCGAGGGAGGGATTGGCAATTAGGATCTCGGTGCCCACAGCAAGCTGATGGGTCGTCACTACCATCAGGCCGTTGCCGGTCACGACAACCGTCTGGGAGTTCTCGCGAAAATCAGCACCGGACTTATCCTTGGCAGCGATGACGACGGGAATCCTGACCGCCCGGCGCCGGCTAGCTGCCGCCCTTCGCGGAACGCCTTGTTTAAGTTCCACCTGCATGACCGAACCCGCGCTGGTCCCTGGCCTTCCCGGCCTAGCCGCCAGCAGAGCTTAAGAGTTCACCCGGGCAAAGCCTGAACTCCTTGACTCGCCCATCGACTGTGAGCCTCCTTGGCCCGGGGCCTTCGAAGCCGCTGGTTCCCAGCTTTTCACTTTTGCTCTTCATCCCGCCAGTTTGCCGATCAGGCTGAAGAGCGGCAGATACATCGAGATCACGATGCCACCTACCAGAACGCCAAGGACCACGATAATGGCCGGTTCCATGGCCGTCAGCAGGTCACCCACGGCGGCGTCTACTTCTTCCTCGTAGAAGTCGCCAATCTTCTGCAGCATCGCGTCCAGCGCCCCCGTCTGCTCGCCCACCCCGATCATCTGAATGACCATGTTGGGGAACACGCCGCTTTCGCGCAGGGGGTCGACGATGGTACGGCCCCGCTCGATGCCCTTGCGCACCTCCAGGATGGCTTTTTCAACAACCGCATTTCCAGAAGTACGCGCGGTGATGTCCATGGCCTCGAGCATGGGCACGCCACTGGTGATTAGGGTGCCCAGCGTGCGGCTGAAACGGGCAATCGCGATCTTGCGCATCAAGGGTCCGATGAGCGGCAGCTTTAGGATAATCGTGTCGATTTGCATGCGCCCGCCGGGGGTTTGGTAGTAGCGTTTCAGACCGTAGACCGCAGCGCCGAAGAGCAGAATGATGATCCAGGCAAAGCTGGCTACCATGTGGCTGAGCGCGATCACAATACGGGTTGGGAGCGGCAGCTCGACACCAAGGCCGGCAAACAGCGTGGCGAAGATTGGCACGACCTTCCACAAGAGCAGCATCATAATGCCGCTAGCGATCAGCAGCACCGCCACCGGATAGATTAGGGCTGACTGCACGGCGCGGCGCAGTTTGACTGCCTTTTCGATGTAGCCGGCGAGCCGTTCGAGAACCTTGTCCAAGATGCCGCCCGACTCGCCGGCGGCGATCATGTTGACGTAGAGGTGGTCAAAGCACTTCGGATATTGCTTGAACGCCGCCGAGAGTGTGCACCCACCCTCAACCAAAGAACGCACCCCGGTGAGGGCGGCGGAAAAACTCTTGCTCTCCTGGTTGGCAGCCAGAATCTCGAGGCTCTGGACTAGGGGAAGACCGGCATCGATCATCACGGAGAACTGCCGCGTGAAGATGGCCAGATCCTTGGGCTTGACCTTCTTGATCTTGACCGCCTTGGGGCTCTTATCAGCAGCCCGGCTCACGGCCTCCCTCCGAGATAGGAAGGGCGCGCGGCCCGGCGTCTCCGTGATTCTCCCCACCGGGGTCGTTGCTACCGATGCAGTCCGGCTCTCAAGTTGTGGCATAACCTCGGCCCTCCAAAGCCTTAGTGGTAAAGGCAAGGCCCCGCGAAGCGGTTGCTAAAACTATTCCCCCCACGCGTGGTGGGCCGCACCCGCCCGCCAGAGCCTGAGCCGTTTGTTTTTGGTTGGCGGCTACTGGCCGCTATCTCTAAGGGCGTTCCGGGTCTGTTCGTCATGGTTCGAGCCTCTCTTCACCCACTCCTTCCGAGGGTCACCGGCGAGCCGGGACGTGCACCGGGGCTGGCCGGAGACGAGGGGCGGCGTGCCCGGCCCGGCTGATCATGTCCTGCAACTCGTCGCTGTTAGATGAGCGCGCCAGAGCGGTTTCCAGCGTGATGAGCCCCCGCTGGTACAGCGAGCAGAGCGACTGATTGAAGGTCTGCATGCCATATTTGTCCTGACCCGACTGCATGGCGGAGTAGATTTGGTGCACCTTATCCTCGCGAATCAAGTTGCGGATGGCCGAGTTGGGAATCAGTATCTCCATGGCCATGACGCGGCCTTTGCCGTCGGCGCGGGGCAACAGCGACTGGCAGAGGATGCCTTCGAGCACCAGCGCGAGCTGGGCGCGGATCTGGGACTGCTGGTGCGAAGGAAACACGTCAATGATGCGGTTGATCGTCGAAGCAGCACTGTTGGTGTGAAGGGTGCCGAAGGTCAAGTGGCCCGTCTCGGCAATGCGCAGGGCCGATTCGATGGTTTCCAGGTCGCGCATTTCTCCGATCAGCACGATGTCAGGATCTTCACGCAGGGCGGCGCGAAGGGAGTTGCTGAACGAGTGGGTGTCGGTATGGACCTCGCGCTGGTTTACCAGACACTTCTTGTGGCGGTGCAAGAACTCGATGGGATCCTCGATCGTGATCATGTGCTCGCTGCGGGTCTCGTTGATGAGATCGAGCATGGCCGCCAGCGTGGTCGATTTGCCGCTGCCTGTGGGTCCCGTAACCAGGATGAGGCCGCGGGGCTTTTCGCAGAGTTTGCGTAACACCGGGGGCAAGCCAAGCTCGGCGAAGCCTTTGATTTCGAAAGGGATCACTCGGAAGACGGCGCCCACCGCTCCGCGCTGGTTGAACAGGTTGCCGCGAAAACGGGCAAGACCTTGAATGCCGAAGGAGAAATCGAGCTCGAGGTTTTCCTCGAAGCGGTGTTTCTGCGCGTCGGTGAGCACGCTATAAGCAAGCTGCTTGGTATCTGCAGCCCCAAGGGGCGGCAGGTCGGTCAGGGGTTTTAACTCACCGTGCACCCGAACGCGCGGCGGGGAGTTCGTCGTGATGTGCAGGTCGGAGCCTCCCATCTCGACCATGCGCCTCAGCAGATCACTCAGACTCGGCAGTTCCATTCCCTCTCCTTTGAATCCGTGACGCTACCTGCAGCGTGGCGACATGGGCCCGCGCTATAGGACCGTCTCACGCATGATCTCCTCGACGGAGGTGACCCCAGACAGCACCTTGATGCAGCCGCTGCGCCGCAAGGTGATCATCCCCTCCTCGATGGCCTTCCTGCGCAGCTCGATTGCGGATGCGCCGACCAGAATCAGCTCACGGATGGCATCGGTAATCTCCATGACTTCGTAGAGTCCGACGCGGCCCTTATAGCCGCGCTTGTTGCAGGCCTCGCACCCTGTTCCCGCCTTGTACACCCTGGCGTTGCGTGCCTCTTCTGGCGTGAATCCCGCGTCCAGAAGTGCCTCATGGGCCAGACGGTCTTCCACCTTGCAATTCAGGCACAAGCGTCTGACGAGCCGTTGGGCGCAAATCAGGTGCACCGAGGTCGCCACGAGGAAGGGCTCTATGCCCATGTTCATCAGGCGGGAAATGGTGGAAGGCGCATCGTTCGTATGCAGCGTCGAAAGCACGAGGTGACCGGTTAGGGCCGCCTTGATGGCGATCTCAGCCGTTTCAAAGTCGCGAATCTCGCCGACCAGGATAATGTTGGGGTCCTGGCGCAGGAAGGCTCGCAGCGCGGTGGCAAAGTTCAAACCTATCTGTTCCTTCATCTGCACCTGGTTGATGCCGGGTAATTGAAACTCCACCGGATCTTCCGCGGTCATGATGTTGGTGTCCTCTTTGTTGAGCTGGGCGATGGAAGAGTAGAGCGTATTCGTTTTGCCGCTTCCTGTCGGGCCGGTCACCAGGACCATGCCATAGGGTTTCAAGATGGCTTTCTGAAACTTCTCAAGCGACTCGGGCTCGAAGCCGAGCTTGGCCATGTCGAGCCGCAGATTTTCCTTGTCCAGCAGCCGCATGACGATCTTTTCGCCGTGCAGCGTGGGCAAGACGGAGACGCGCAAGTCCAGCTGTTTCTTTTTGTTATGGTGCATCATTTTCATCATGATGCGCCCGTCCTGCGGCAACCTCTTTTCGGCGATGTCCAGCTTGGCCATGATCTTGACCCGGCTGGTGATGGCGTCGCGCAGCTTCAGCGGCGGATTCATGACGTTTTGCAGCAGGCCATCCACACGGTAGCGAATGCGATACTCCTTCTCGTAGGGCTCCATGTGGATGTCGCTGGCCCCCTGACGGACGGCGTCGGTCAGAATGTAGTTCACAAGCTTGATGACCGGGGCTTCTTCGGCGGCCTTCTCCAGGGACGCCAGGTCTAACGTCCCCTCTTCCTCCGCCTCCAGCTCGAGGCTGCCCGCGCCATCGTCCTCGATGAAGCTCACCAGATCGTCGATCTCCCGCTTGCGCTCCACGTCCTCGGCCGAGCCGTAGTGCTTGCGGATGGCCTCGATAATCGCCGTCTCCGAGGCCACGAGGGGTTCGACGTAGAAGCCGGTCATGAACTTCACGTCGTCCATGGCGAAGACGTTGGTGGGGTCGGCCATCACTAGCGTCAGAGAGGAGCCCACCCGGTTCACCGGCAGCACCTGGTGCTTCAGAGCCGTCTCCATGGGAATCAGTTTGATGACGTTCGGATCCACCTCCAGCTCGTTGAGGTTGGCGGCGGGCAGGCCGTACTGGCGGGAAAGCGCCGCGGTCACATCGTCGTCGGTGACGAAACCCAGCTCGACGAGCGCCCGCCCCAGGCGGCCCCCCCTGGACATTTGGTAATCAATGGCCTGCTGAAGCTGCTCGCGTGTAATCAGCTTCTGCTTCAGCAGGATTTCGCCCAACTTGGCAGGCATACCTAGAGTTGCACCACCATCTTTCATCGGCAGAAACCGGCCCAGTCTTGCAGTCCATTCGGACTGGTTTGGAAGAGCGCTGGGCGTTAGCGTCCTGGGGAGATATTACTACTTTTGTTATATAAAGTCTATGGCTATACGATAAATTAAGAGGGGCGGGTAGGGCTGGAGCGCGACCTTCCTCGCCCAGAGCCGACTAGGCTGGTCAGGCTGTAGACTGCCGCCAGGCGGTTTCAGTCCCGGCCTCGAACCTCCCAAGGTGCCGTCCACGGTAGGGACCTCTCAGAACCGGCCCACGTTCGAGTAGGCCGAAGCCTTCACGACTTGCTGTGCGCGGGGATGCTACCGAGAGCTGAGATGGCCTCCTAGGCTGGTAATATCCGGATTTGCTTCCCCAACAGGGAGGCAATAGCTAGCCCAGAGGGAATCTAGAGTTTCAGCCCCGCTGCGCGCAGCACCCTCGCCGGATGCTGCCCTTCGAGCTGGCGTGCGGCCTCCTCCTTGGAAATGCCCTTGGCGAGCATCAGAAGCGCCATCGGCAAGTTTCCTTCGGACGCATTAAGGGCTGCCCCTGCCCGGTCAGCGCTGACCCCGGCCGCATCCATCAGGATCGCCAGGCCGCGTTGGCGCAGCTTTTGATTGCGCAGCTGGACACCTATCATCAGGTTCGAGTAGACGCGACCCAGGCGGACCATGGCGGCAGTGGAAAGCATGTTGAGCACCAGCTTTTGTGCCGTCCCAGCTTTCATACGGCTCGAACCGGCAATCACCTCCGGGCCGACCACTGGCACGATGCTGACGTCTGCTAGCCGCCTTATCGGAGCACGAGGATTGCAGGTGAGCGCAACGACCTTGGCTCCCACCCGTCGGGCGTACCGCATACCGCCCACGACGTAGGGTGTGCGGCCGCTGGCTGAAATGCCGACCAAGACGTCGCGGGCGCTCAGCTTGAGGGCACGCAGGTCCTGCACGGCAAGGCCTGGATCATCCTCGCTGGCCTCCGTGGCCTTGAACATGGCTGCTGGTCCGCCAGCCAGGACCGCCACGACCTGGTCGGTACCGAACGTGGGGCCACACTCCGCTGCGTCCAGGACGCCGAGCCGACCGCTGGTGCCGGCGCCGAGGTAAACGAGGCGGCCGCCGCGGGAAAGGCCTTCCACGATGAGGTCCACGGCCTGGGCGATTTGCGGTATGACCGCGCCGACTTCGGCTGCCACCCGCCAGTCTTCACGGTTGATGATGCGGAGGATTTCTATTGTCGGCTTGGTATCCAGCCCGGCGGAGGCAGGATTGACCTGTTCGGTAATACGCGGAGCCCGCCGGACCAGCCGGCCCTTCCGGGAGACTCTCGCCTTCCGTTCGTTCTCCGCCATGGTGATTGAGAGTGCGATGGGGATCACCAGACGGATGCACGCCGGATGAGCTGCCCGGGCGGCGACATTAACGCCACGGCACTCTTGAATCCGGCCACGCAGCCGCGGCAAACAGCCAGACTTTGATAATAATCCCTGTAGCGGAAACCTGTCTCGCCCCGCCACATGGGAAATAGTGCGCAAGCTTCGAGCCAGCGATCGATGACCGGCGTGATGTCTAGGAAAGTGTCGGGAACGAATCCCTCAGCGTCTTCCCAATTGTCGGCGAAGAACGTCTTCCGCACTGCGTGGGCAGGCCGGTTGCGGGTCAAGGTTGGGAGGGCGGCATAGAACGCTGCATCGTTCGCGACTTGGTGACAGGCACGATGGTCCTTGTGCCAGCTTCCTTGCCAATGCGTCACGATCACGTCCGGCTTGTGCTCGCGGATCACGTCGCAGACCGCGAGCTTGGCCTGGTCGCTGACCGGAATTTGGCCGTCAGGATAGCCCAGGAAGGCGGCTTGAGCTCTCAAGAAGGTAGCCGCACGCTCCGCGGCCTGACGTTGGAGAGTCGCGTACTGGTCAGGAGGTATGGAAGCCGACCCCCTCTCTCCTAAAGAAAGGCTTAAGAATACGCCTCGTCCTCCGGAGTGTGTGGCCAGGGCGATGCAGGCGCCCATGGCGAAAAAGGCGTCGCCCGGATGGGCGGCGATGGCCATGACAGTCGATGGCCTGGTGCTCTCGGCCTGCGCGACCCCTCGGGAGGGCTGGCCCGGCAACTGGCCAGGAACTCCATCGCCCGCCAAAGAGAGCGCTGCGGTGCCCAAACCTAGATCGTACAAGAATCCCCTTCGCGTCCAGGCGTCGGTCATGTGGCAGATTCCCGCCGAGGTGCTTCAAAGAGTCCAATCTCGAAGACGGCTGGAAGGTTTCCAGCGCAAAACGGGCTTGCGCGCGGCCGCCGCTTCGTCCAAACGGGTGACCCGCGTGGTATGCGGTGCCTTGAGGACCAGTTGCGGATTTTCCTCGACCTCCTGGGCAATGGATAGGAGGGCGTCGATGAAAGCGTCCAGTTCAGCTTTGTCCGCACTCTCTGTCGGCTCAATCATCAGCGCGCCAGAAACGATGAGCGGGAAGGACGTCGTGTAGGGATGGAAGCCATAATCGATCAGACGCTTGGCAATGTCGCCGGTGCGGACTCCACGCGCCGCCTGGCGGCGGTCAGAGAAGACGCACTCGTGCAGCGAGGGCGCATCGTACGGCAGCTCGTACGTGCCCTTCAGGCGTGCTTTGATGTAGTTGGCATTCAGTACGGCGTCTTCCGTGGCCTGGCGCAATCCTGCCGGACCGTAAGCCAGTATGTACGCCAAGGCTCGAACCGCCATGCCGAAGTTGCCGTAGAAAGCCCTAACCCGCCCGATGCTGTGCGGTCTGTCATAGTTGAGAGTGTAGCTACCGTCCTCAAGCTGTTCGACGATCGGAACCGGCAAGTAAGGCTCGAGTAAGGACTTCACGCCGACGGGGCCCGAGCCCGGACCTCCCCCGCCGTGCGGGGCTGAGAACGTCTTGTGCAGGTTGAGGTGCATGACGTCGATGCCAAACTCTCCTGGCCGGGCAATGCCCACCAGCGCATTCATGTTGGCTCCGTCCATGTAAACCAGGCCGCCCTTGGCGTGTACGATCTCACAGATCCGCCGGATGTCCGGCTCGAAGATGCCAAGTGTGTTGGGGTTGGTGAGCATCAGCGCCGCCACCTCGCCGGTCATCAGGGTGCTGAGCTCCGCTAGGTCGATGCAGCCTCGTGCATCGGACTTGAGGTTTTTGACCTCATAACCGGACATGACAACACTCGCAGGATTGGTGCCGTGGGCTGAATCCGGGATCAGAACGTAGCGGCGCGGGCTGCCTTGGCTCTCCAAATACGCTCGAATCAAGAGCAATCCGGTGAGTTCACCCTGAGCGCCGGCAGCGGGCTGAAGCGAGACGGCGTCCATGCCTGTGATCTCAGCCAGGCACCGCATGGTCTCCGCCAGAATCCTCAGGCAGCCCTGAGCCAGTGACTCCGGCGTGTAGGGATGGTCCGTCGCCACGCCTTCCAGGCGCGCGACGGCCTCATGGAGGCGAGGGTTGTACTTCATGGTGCAGGAGCCAAGAGGATAGAGACCCGTATCAATCCCGTAATTCCACGTGGAGAGACGCGTGAAATGCCGGACAACGTCGAGTTCGGAGACCTCCGGGAAGTCCTCGATGTCCGGGCGGAAGAACTCCTCCCCCAGCGCACCTGCCGCGGCGACGGGAGGCACGTCCAGGGGCGGTAGTTCAACGCCGCACTTTCCAGGCGCGCTGCGCTCAAAGATGAGCCCTTCATTGCGTGTCATGTGGGGCCGGGCTTCTGACGTGGGAGACTTCATCTTTCTCTGTTTAAGGTTGCCAACCGGTTCTACCGGCTCAGGGAAACGACGTTCCCTGCCGGACTCTCGCGCGTGCAATGCCGCTGGTAGACAGAGGCCATGCGATCGAGCGATGCCCGGCTGACCATTTCGGTGACGCACACGAGCAAGTGGCTCCTTAGTTCGGGGTAGAAGCGCCCGAGCTCCAGCCCGCCGAGGATCTTCTCCTCTCGCAGCGCCGCCAGGAGCTCCTCCGCTTCGGCCGGGACCTGCACCACGAATTCATTGAAGTAGGGCGCGGAGAAGGGCAACGCTCCCCCCGCCGCCGTGAGTTGCGCCGCGGCGTAGCGGGCCTTAGCCAGGTTGTGCTCTGCCAGCATTCTCAAGCCCTTCTTGCCCAACAGACACAAGTAGATGGTGGCGTTCAGCGCCATCAACGTCTGGCTCGTGCAGATGTTGGAGGTAGCCTTCTCGCGCCGGATGTGCTGTTCGCGCGTGGCCAACGTCAGGACGAACCCGCGCCGGCCTTCCGTGTCGGTGGTCTGGCCCACAAGCCGGCCTGGCATCTGCCGCACGAACTGTTCACGCGTAGCCAAGAAGCCGACATAGGGCCCACCAAAGGCGACCGGCACGCCAAACGACTGCGCCTCGCCGCATACGATGTCGGCGTCGGACGGCGGCTTAACGAGCGCCAGCGACAGCGGCTCGGCGACGGTGACGATCAACAGCGCACCGTGGCGGTGGGCAATCTCTGCCACACTCGGCACGCGCTCAACCAACCCCAAGAAATTCGGCGACTGCACCACGACCGCCGCCGTGCTACCGTTCACCGTATCGTCCAATGCTTGCAGGTCGACTTGTCCGGTTCCGTCGTAGGGTACCTCGCGAAGGTGGATACCCTGGTGCTGGAGATAGGTCTGAATTACCTGGCGATACTCTGGATGCACCGTGCGCGCGACGGCCACCTGCTCGCGGCGGGTGAGGCGCATGGCCATCAGCACGGCTTCGGTGGTGGCCGTGGAACCGTCGTAGAGCGACGAGTTAGCGATGTCCATTCCCGTCAGTTGCGCGATCAGTGTCTGGAACTCGAACATCGCCTGCAGCCCCCCCTGGCTGATCTCAGCCTGGTAAGGGGTGTAGGCGGTGAGGAACTCGCCCCGCTGGATGAGAGCGTCGATGACGACCGGACGGTAGTGGTGGTAGGCCCCCGCGCCGAGCAGGGATACGTATTCGCGCGCGCTTTGGGACGAGGCTTGACGAAAAAACTCGAAAATCTCTGCTTCTGACAGCGGCCCGGGAACCTTCAAGCCATCGCGGAGCCGCAGCTCCGGAGGAATCGGAGCGAAGAGATCGTCTACCGAGCCGAGCCCCATGGCCTCGAGCATGGCCGCTCGGTCGGCGTCCGAGTTGGAGAGGTAGCGCATCAGGCCTGCCCCTTGCTGCCGGCACCTTCTGCGCCGGAGGTGCTCCCCTTCAAGTAAGCTTCGTACTCGTCCGCCGACATCAGGTTTTCCACTTCCTTCCGATCGGTCAGACGAACGCGAATCAGCCACGCCTCACCGTGGGGGTCGGAGTTGAGGAGTTCAGGAGCGGTCTGGAGCTTGCTGTTCACCGCTACCACTTCACCCGTCACCGGCGAATAGACCTCCGAAACCGCCTTGACCGATTCGACGGTGCCGAAGGCTTCCTTGGCGGCGACGTGGTCGCCGGGCTTAGGCAGTTCGACAAATACAATGTCCCCCAATTCCTTCTGGGCGTGATAGGTAATGCCGATCGTACCGATGTCGCCGTCGACCCGGATCCATTCGTGATCCTTCGTGTACAGGAATTCCTCTGGATGCATGTTTGCCTCGCCGGTGATTCGTTGCGTCGACCGCAAGGACCAGCTTTCGGCCGGGTGGCTGCCCACTTCGGTTTCCCTCAAGTTCGGGCTCGCTTGTAGAACGGCAGGGCTACCTGCCTTGCAGCCGCCCGGCGACCCCGAATCTCGATCTGGACTTCGCGTCCGGGCGCGGCGGCACCTGGAGGAACGTACGCAAGACCGATGTTCTTCTTCAGGAAAGGGGCGTAAGAGCCGCTGGTGACGCGCCCAACGGCCTCGCCGTCCACCCACACCGGATATCCGTCGCGGGCGATGGCGCGGTCGAGCATTTCGAATCCCACCAGCCTTTTCCGCACGCCACGCTGCTGCTGTTCGATCAGCACGTTGCGCCCGAGAAAATCGCCCTTCTCTAGCTTGCAAATCCAGCCGAGCCCCGCCTCGAGCAGTGTGGTCTCTTCATCCAGTTCGTGACCGTACAAGGGATAGGCCGCTTCCAGGCGAAGCGTGTTGCGCGCTCCTAGACCGCAGGGGATCAGGCCCTCGGGCCTGCCCGCTTCAAGCAATTGCTCCCACACCCGGGCTGACTCAGCGGGAGGGAAGTAGAACTCAAAACCGTCCTCCCCCGTATAGCCGGTCCGTGCCAGCAGGCCTTCGACGCCACAGCAGCGGGCCTGGCGGAACCAATAGTACTTCAGCTCTGCCAAGTTCACGTCCGTGACCCGGGAAAGGATAGCAGCGGCCCGCGGCCCCTGCAGGGCGATCTGCGAGTACTGCTCGGACACGTTGCGCACTTCGGTGGCCTCGGCCCTTCCGCGGCGATACTGGACAATCCAGTCGAAGTCCCGGTCGGTGTTGGCAGCGTTGACGCAAAGGAAGTAGTGGTCGTTGCCCAGCTGGTGCACCAGGCAATCGTCCACGACGCCGCCACTCGGGTGCATCAGCGCGGAATACTGAGCCTGGCTGACGCGGAGCCGTGTTACGTCGTTCGAGGTGACGTACTGCAGCAGCGTGACCGCCTGCGGCCCTTTCACCTCGATTTCGCCCATGTGGCTGACGTCAAAAAGCCCGGCGGCAGTGCGGACGGCCAGATGCTCCTGCACGATGCCGGAGTATTCCACCGGCATCTCCCAGCCGCCAAATTCGACCATGCGCGCGCCGGCCGCACGATGGATCGCATTGAGGGCTGTCTTCTTGAGGGCGACGCCAGGAACGGGGGTCAAGCGGTCCTCAGGCTCGGTGTCAGCCGTGAATCCACAACCTAGCATATCCTGTCCAAGGCGGTCAACGCTGCCCAGGCGCGGCCTGACGCCACGGATGATTCACCGCAGGAATCCATTTCCGCTGTCGGATCACCGCTCTTACCGCCGGACGCTTCTCCTCCTCGCGTGGCCGGCGCGGCGCCGTCCTCTCTCGCCACGGCA
>CADDZE010000064.1 GCA_902812465.1 Acidobacteriota bacterium
GAATGTAGCGCTCCCGCAGAAACCGGTGCGCTTCCTCCACCGTCCGGATACCCGCCCGCCGCACCTCCTGGGGCCATCGTCCCTGCCAGGTCCCGAACCGCCGTTCGCTCCGGCCCCACGCCTGCGGGGGAGTAATTTGAAAGTTGTGTCTATATATCAGCCGTCGTCGGTGCTGTGGGAATGGGGGAATCCGGCGTGCTTTTCGCCGGATTTCCAAGCGCCGTGGAAAGAGTGGGAAACTTGCTGCTTGAGTTTTCCACGCTTTCCACCGTGCGTCATTTCCACAGCGCAAGACCAAGGGCCAAAATAAACTTTGGATGCTTTCGCCGCTCCGGCTCGCAATAAAAATGCCCCAGAATTCGCCATCCCTGGGGCCAGACCTGCTTCAGCGTCCTAACCTGACCCAAGGAGAGAACCGATGCCTACAGATCCGAACCCCAGTCTAGCACCGAAGTCGTCGTCCGAGACTCTGCCCGCCGGGATCGCCCAGGCGCTGCCACCATGTGATTCGTTTCGCCATCGCGCGCAAAATCACTTCCTGTACTTTCCTCGTTCGCTCCCAGGCGGCTTCCGAGTATCGTCACCTTCTGCCTCCCTCCCGACAGAATGCCCGATTCCCCTCGCCGCCTTCAGCCGATAGATCACGTGCCCATTCATCCGGACATTTAATGTGCTAAGGACAGTGACACACTTTTTGCTTGCATTGGTGGCGCGGCTGGATTATTATGCGGCGCTGTGTCCCACCACGCCCCCAACGCGTACTGGTTTAGCTTGTGGTACTACTTTGCCCGCTCCGGGTAGAGTGGCGTTGGCTGCGTGAACGAAGGTAAGTTAGTTAGATAGAAAAAGCCAACCCACTCGAAAGAGTGGGTTTTCTGTTTTATGGGCACTTGGGACATCACTCGCGGCAAGGAGGGTAACCATGATCATTTCGATGAAGCGGGGGGCAACCCGCGAGGAGATTGAACACGTGTGCCAGCGGATTCGCGAGTTCGGTTACCGCGTGCACTCCATCCAGGGGGAGGAGCGCGTCGTAATAGGAGCGGTGGGCGTCGGTGACGTCACCGCGTGCCTGGAATCGCTCGAGGCGACACCCGGCGTCGAGCGAGCGGTGCGAATCTCCGCACCTTACAAGTTCGTGAGCCGCGAATTCAAGAAGGAGCGCACTCAGATTAGGCTGAACGGCGTTACGGTCGGCGCGGATGACTTTGTGCTCATGGCCGGGCCGTGCTCCGTCGAATCGGAAACGCAAATCATGCAGACCGCTGAAGCGGTGGCTGCTGCTGGAGCCAAGGTGCTGCGCGGCGGGGCGTTCAAGCCGCGTACCTCGCCCTACGACTTTCAGGGCTTAGAAGAGGAGGGTCTGAAGTTGCTTGCTAAAGCGCGTCAGGTTACCGGCCTGGCGGTAGTCACCGAGGTGATGAGCGACCGCGACGTCGACCTGGTAGCCGAATACGCTGACCTCATGCAGGTGGGCGCGCGCAACATGCAGAATTTCGCCCTTCTCAAGGCTTTGGGCCGTTGCCCACGTCCGGTGCTGTTGAAGCGCGGGATGAGTTCGACAATCAAGGAGCTACTGATGTCGGCCGAATACATCACCGCCCACGGCAACCCTAACGTGATCCTCTGCGAGCGGGGCATTCGCACCTTCGAGACCGCCACGCGGAACACCTGCGACTTGGCGGCCGTCCCAGTGTTGAATGAACTGACGCACCTGCCAGTGATTGTCGATCCCAGCCACGCCACCGGCCGCCGCAGCTTGGTGCCGGCGGTCTGCCGCGCCGCCGCGGCCATCGGCGCCGATGGAATCTTGGTGGAGGTCCATCCCTGCCCGGAAAAGGCTATGAGTGATGGTGCGCAGTCGCTAACCCTCGATGAGTTCCGCCGCACGGTTCGCGAACTGAAGCCCTACATCGAGCTGTGGAAGGAGGCGCGAGCCGCGGAAGTGAGCATGGCGATATAGCTCCGCCTTACGCCTGCTGGCGACCCTCGGGCGAGGAACTGCTTCCCGGGATAGTGAAAGAGCCTGCGGAGCCAGTCCCGCCCAGGAAGAGGAGAGGCCAAAGTGAAGAGCTGCCGCCTGTTCGCCACGATGAGTCTAACGGCTCATTGCCAAAATCCTGGCTTTCCTGAGCCCCAGTCGGCCATCGGGCTCGCTCAGAAAGCCAACGTGCTTGCATTTGCCTGACGTGCCCCGGCCGACCGTCAGTGTCGAAGGCCAGGCGAAGAACCCTCGGGCCGGCAAGCACATTCTACTTCGGCTGCCTATACTCGACTGACAACGGCAAGTCGGGGCTGTCGCCGGCCGCCAGTCCGATGGAAACCGTCATTCGGTATTGAGCGCCGCCCCTTTCGGCGGTCATTCGGCATTCGCCTTCGAAATCGTAACTTTTGAGGTTTGCGTCGGTTTCTCCCACTCTCTCTCAGATGTCCGCGGCGTCCTGCGAGACCGCAGTTTGAGCGCATACCACCACGCTAGAAAGCAAAGCGAGCCACCTTGCGGCTCGGACCAGTTCCATATCGGCAATCCCCGGCTGCTTCGAATGCTGGTTGAGCATCCTGAGCCGGCAGGCTTTCCGGGGAGCCGGCTTCGCTTCCCCGAACAGCTTCGGCAGGCGATTGACGAGTTCTTCGTAGCTCAGAACAGCATGCGGGTCCATTCGAATGGAAGCAGGCCACCGTCCACCCGACCGCGCCCAAGCTGATGTCTCCGTTGAGAACGTCATCGTTAGCAGAGATCAGACTCCGTTGCGGCCGTAGGACGACTCGAAGCCCTGAGAAATCTGCGCTCGCATTCGCGGCCTGGCGGAGTATCCTGGGCGCCCCGGTTATACCAGAACTTCCGGCACTTCCAGCTCCATGGCGCTGAACGCCACCAGAAACGCATGGACGACGGCCGGATCAAAATCGCGGCCCGAGCCATGGGCGATGATCTCCTTGGCTTCGAAGGGTGACATCGCTTTACGATAGGGGCGGTCGCTGGTGAGCGAGTCATAGACGTCTGCCACCGCAAGGATTCGCGCTTCGAGCGGGATCTGCTGGCCGGCAATAGGGTGGTAACCGGAGCCATCAAATTTGTCGTGGTGGGCCAGGATAATCGGGATGATTCGCCGCAGCGCACCTACGGGCTCAAGTATTTCAACTCCTTTGGCGACGTGACTCTTCACGTGTTCGAACTCATCGTGAGTGAGCCGCGTCGCCTTGTGCAGGATGTCGCGGCTGACTTCGAGCTTGCCAATGTCATGCAGGAGGGCGGCTGCCCGGATATCCTCGACCCGCTCGGCACTGAGCCCCATGTAGCTGGCGATGCGTGCTGCGTGGACTGAAACGCGGTAGGAATGGTTCTCGGTGTATTTATCGTTGGAGATAAATTGGCGTAGGATCATGAGTACCCCGAAGTAGGTCTCGCGCAATTCCTTCACACGCGCCGTCATGCGCTCGTATAGCGTGCCCATGGCATAGGCGGTTACCATGAGGGTACCTGCCCACACCGCCAAGTCAAACCACTTTTCTGCCCCAAAGATCGGATTCTGTCCAGCGAAGAGCCGCGGATTGCGGTGTGTCAGCAACACCACCAGGGCTGCGGACGCCAGCGCAGTCAGCGTGGCATGCCGCCTGCCGTAAACGTAGGCGGAGAAGACGACCGGCAGGCTGTAGAGCCCTAAAAGCATGCGGTCCGATGCGGTAAGGAAGTTGATCAGCGCGAGGACAGCAAACATTGACAGAAGGAGCCACAGCTCTTGGTTCACCTTGGCGCACTGGCGCATGAATTTGGACTCCATGGGCTCCTCCCTGATCGCACTCTGCTTCAGGCCTGTGCAACACGACCCATGCCGTGTTTGCTGGCTGTCTATTAGTTTTATCGGCGTAGCGATGGGCCGCGTTGAATGAATCGGCGGAGGCCCGAGCTGTGACAGGCACGGTCTGGCCCGGAGACTGGGAGTTTTAGCCTTCTTCGGCTTGATCAGAACGTTCTCGGCCCTGACTCTTGCGGGACTCCGTGAGAGGCCTGCTTCCTGGCAGCCTGGGCCAAATCCGGCGGGCCGGCGAGTTTCAAGGGGCGGCCCGTCGGGCGCAGCAGAGCCTGTACACGCTTCTTGAGATGGGCAACGGCCGCCGAATGGAGCTGAGAGACCCGTGACTCATCGATCCCCAGCTGTTCGCCGATCTGCTTCATGGTCATTTCCTCCGTGTAGTAGAGTGAGATTACCGTGCGCTCTCGCTCCGAGAGGCGTTGGATTGCCTGGGCCAGAATGTCCCGCTGCTCGCGGCGATAGCAGAGCTCGAGCTGGTCATCCTGGCCACGGGCTGGCAGGTTATCTACTTCGGGCGCTTCCGTTTCTGCCGCGTGCATCGGGCGCAGCCAGTCGACACCCATTGCCTGTAATTCCTGCACCGTGCGGTACCACTTCTTCAGGCTGATCCCTAGCGCCTCGGCCATCTCACTGTCGTCCGCGGCGCGCCCGAGCTTGACTTCGAGGCTGCGATAGACGCGCTCGGCATGCTTGTTCTTGCGGCGCATATCACGCGAAGCTGTATCCATGCCGCGTAAGCTGTCCAAAATGGCGCCGCGGATACGATGCCGGGCGTAGGTTTCGATCTTCACGTGCTTGGAGGCATCGAAGCGGCGCACCGCATCGAGCAGGCCCAGAATGCCTGCGCCGATCAGGTCGTCGACCTCGACGTAAGAAGGGAGGTGTTCGTGCATCTCAAAGGCCACCCGCCGCACCAGCGGAAGTAAGTCGGCTGCCATCGCATCGCGGTCCGACGGCGCCGTGGCCGCCATGTTCGGGAGGCGTGCGGCTCGCGTCCGCGCGCCCCGTTTACCTACGCGCCCGGAGGAAGTGAGAGTTCGTCCGGCCCCTGATCTGCATCGGCTTGCTGCCTGGTTCGCCATATCTGACTCCGCCCCTTTTGTCTCACTGGCCCGCGTTCCACTGCGAACGCGACGCGCACAGCGGCGTCCTGCGGCCCTACACACCTCACCCGTATCGCGGAAGTCCTATTCCGCGCAGCGGGTGCGCTTAACCGAGGTCTATTTCGCCGTGCGCTGCGGTAGTAATTGCAGGCGCGGTGCCAACTGAACTCGGCGGCTTGCGGGTGGCAGTCAGCAGGGGCGGGGAGGAGAAGCCTCTAGGACACCTTGCGCAGCCGGCAACGATGGCGCACCAGGCTACGTACATCTTCATATCATCTTTCCCATCCGTGAGTTTCGGCGATGCTGAAAGCCTCTTCTGCGGCGTGGACGAGCTCCCTTTGGTGAGGATGATCGTGGATCGTAGCCTTTGGAAATGGGCTATCAAGCTCCGCCACCGCTGTCTGAACTGGCCTCGCCGTTGGGCGATGGCGTCCCGTATTGGGAATAGCCGTTCCGCTCTGAGTCTGGGCAGCGCAACGGAAGGGGTCAACTTTCCGGCCAGCCTGTCGATACTTCCAGTGAGCGCAGGTAGTGAGACGAAGCGCTTGCGGACGGAGACCAAGGAGAGTGTATGCGACGAAATCGGGAGTCGAACAGGAGCCGCCAACAGGACGGGGCACCGATGGCAGGGCCACCCCCCGAAGGGTGCGAACTGCCGCCGCAGGCTTTACATCACGTCTTTGCCGAATCTGCCGCGGAGCTGCGGCCGGGCGATATTCTTGTACTGGACGACGCCGACACCTTGAGGCTGCGGACGCAGTCGGACTTCTTCGCCGTCATCGCCTGCCCTCGCTGCGGTGCCCTGGACTTGATCTCGGCGGCGCAGTATTTCGGAGTTACGCCGGTGATTTGCGGGTCGAATACCTGCCCCTGTGGCTTCCGGATCGTGGACGAAAGCCGGCTGGTTTATATGCCGGTCAACTAAGTGCAAAGCCTGGAACGCGGAACGTTAGCCCAGTGTGCATTGGCTTGCCGGTGGCCACGACCTTTTCCAGATGAAGCCCAGGTCCGCGGCCCACACGGCCTTGCGCTTGGCAACTCCGAACGGATTACCTCGGGCGTGCCCCGCTTGCTCGCAGGCCATCCTTGCCGCGCTGCGGTTAGGCAAATGACTTTGGAGCTATTCTGATCACTTTAGGAACCGGACACTGGACTTAGGCGGCTTATCGCTGTTTCGGGCCGCAACTCATCAGTCGCGTGAACTACGACCTCGTCGCCCTCCTGCAGGTCCCCAAAAGACTTCGACCCATTCGTTCGTTGTGACAGCCGGCTTGACATCGACCCATTTAGTCTTGTTGTTGCTCACCACGATGACGAAGGTGCGGCTGAGGTTTGTCGCCACGGCAGAGGCCGGAACAAAGAGTGAAGGCGAGGCACGGCGTACTGGCCACAAGACCTGCGTAAAGGTACCGGGGTCCAGCCGGCCTGAGGGATTCGTAACGTCGAGCTCCACCGGCATGGTGCGCGTCTTCACGTCCACCGCGCGAGAGATTCGGGCGATGGTCCCCTGGAACTTCTCGCCGGGAAAGGCCGGAACAGTGAACACCACCTTCGCTCCCTGCGGTATCTTTGCGGTGTAGGTCTCGGGTACGGGAACGACCAGGCGGAGCCGCGCGAGCGTTTCAATGCGCACGATGGGAGTACTTCTGCCAGGCGTAAATGCGGGGCCGACGAGCGCACCTGGGTGGACAGTACGCTCGGTCACGACTCCATCGAAGGGGGCTTTGATCACGAGATAAGCTTCGGTCGTGGTGATGGATTCGAGCGCCCGCTGGGCCGCCTTGGCGGTATCGCGCGCAGCACGCCCCAGGGCGCGATCTGCCTCGACGTTCTTCTCTGCATTAAGGAGATCGTTCCCGGCCACCGTGCCGGGAGTCTCTGCCGCCGCTTTGAGGCGCTCATACGTGCTCTCGTCGGCCGTCAGCTTTGCCTCGGCGGCAGCCAGCTGCGACTGGGCGCTCTCAAGCTTGGCTTGCGCTTCCGCGCGTTGGGCCGCCAGTTCCGGAGCCTCCAGCCGAACTATAATTTGGCCCGCTTTCACTCGCGATCCTCTATCCACGCCGATCCACTTCACAAACTCTGTCACCTTCGGGTAGATGTCGACGACTTCGTAGGGTTGCAGTTCGCCCGAAAGCGGGACGGTCATCTCGAGCTTGGGGGCAATCACCCTGGTGACTTCCACACGGGGCAAGGCACTAGCGGCCTGCGCGGTTGAAGAAGAATTTGACCGCCTGCTCGCTCCGCACGACGCAGCTAACAGCGGCATAAGCAGCCAGCCGAGTAGGTGAGCCCGTCTCACCCTCTCTTTTTGGGGCGAGGCGAGAAAGTTCGGAAGTTTGCGCTTTTCAGAACCGGATTCTCGATCAAGTGCACCCGGAGCTCCGTCGGTGTGCTCGAAGTTTGCCCTAAAACACGCGATGGGACTCTTCGCAGCGGAAAGACTGGCCAAGCTCGGAATGAGGTCACAGTTTCTTCCTCCGCGCCCCTTCCATCTGGGCGGAGCGAAAACCTGGGCTCATGACCACTCCCGTGGCGGACGCTCAATGTCTGGTTGCGCGGCATACCTACTCGCCGGATCCTCCGCATCGAGCGACGGTGACAACCTGCTGGCGTGCTCCTGCACCACCGAGAAGATCGAGGGGAGGATTGTCAGGCTGGCAAGTGTGGCGGCAAGCAGTCCTCCAATCACGGCGCGACCTAGGGGCGCCGCGGCTTCGGCGCCGCTGCCCAGTGCAATGGGAATCATCCCCGCGACCATGGCCATACTGGTCATCAGGATAGGCCGCATACGTGCCTCCGCGCTTCGCCTCGCGGCTTCCGTCGAGAGCGCGCCCCCGCGACGGACTGTTCGGCCAGAGTGACGAGCAGGATAGCGTTGGCGACGGCCACGCCAACTGCCATGATTGCACCCATGAATGATTGAATGTTAAGCGTGGTGAGTGTCACCAGCAGCGCCAACACTACACCCGAAAGCACGGCCGGAACCGTGGAAAGCGCTACGGCAGCCAAGCGCAGGGACTGAAAATTCGCGGCCAGCAACAAGAAGATCGCGACCACTGCCACACTGAGGCCGACCGCTAGGTTGCGCAAGGCCTGCCGCATGGGCGCGATCTGTCCCCGCAGACGGACAGTGGCGCCGCGCGGCGGAGCTCCCCCAGGCGCGATCACCTGGTCCACCTCAGCTGCAACGCGTCCCAGGTCCTCGCGCGAGGTGTTGGCCGTCAAGGTTAGCATCCTCTGTCCGTTAAAACGATCGTATTCGCCCGCCGCCGTTCCATACGTCACCGCCGCCACGTCGCCCAGCAGCGGATGGAGCGTGTCCGCCGTCATCACCGGCAGACTGGTGAGGCCGAGGAGGGAGGTCATCCGAGGCTGAGGGATCTCGACTTGCATTTGGTAGGCAATCCGAAGCCGGGTCGCGCCAATAATTGGGCGTGACAAAGCGGCTGGAGGAGGTAGCTTCGGCGAGCGACCGGCCGACCTGCTCGGCGGTAACGCCGAACAGGCCAGCCAACTCGCGGTCCAGATTAACATCGACGCTGGGATAGTCAAGTGGCTGCGCGAATTGGAGGTCGCGGAGGCTCGTGATCCGGTGCAGCTGGGTCTGCAGCCTCTGAGCATAAGCACGATTGGCGGAGAGGTCGGGGTCCAGCAATGGCTACCTCCACGGGTGTGGGCGTGCCGAAATTCATGATGCGGCTCACAATGTCGCCCGGCTCGAAGGAGAATTGGCAGCCTGGAAACAGCGGCGGAAGTTGCTGGCATCGTGGCCCTGGTTCCGTGCTGCTGAAGCTTCCCTTGCAAAGCGCCGCCTAGTTCCCCGCCTTTCGAGAAGGGAAGACGAAAGGGCGCGCAACGCGGCAGCTTGCCTCTCTTTGCCGTTCTCGGCTCTAATGGACTTGATGGATCCCAAGCGTGAAGCTGCCACGGAGGTAGTGTGCCGCCTGCGCAGCCAGGGTTTCCAGGCGTACTTCGTCGGCGGGTGTGTGCGCGACTTGGTGATGAAGCGCGAGCCGGCCGATTACGATGTGACGACGGATGCTACGCCCGAGCAAGTGGTGAAGATCTTTCCCGAGGGCTTGGCCGTAGGCGCGCAGTTTGGAGTCGTGGTGGTGCCGCGCGAGGCGGGTAACGTCGAGGTTGCCACTTTCCGCCGCGACGGCCGCTATTCCGACAGTCGACACCCCGACCAGGTTCTCTACGCGACGACCGCTGCCGAAGACGTCCGGCGGCGCGACTTCACCGTCAACGGCCTGCTTTATGATCCCCTGACCGGTGAAGTCGTGGACTATGTAGGCGGCCAGGCGGATATCCGCGCCCGCCTCATCCGTACCATTGGTCCTCCCCTCGAGCGTCTTGGCGAAGATCACCTGCGCATGCTGCGCGCTGTGCGCTTTGCTGCCCGTTTGCATTTCACGCTCGACCCGGCGTTGGCCAATGCCATCCGCGAACTGGCGCCGGAGATTCGGCGTACCAGCGCGGAACGCGTGCGGGATGAGATCATCAAGATGCTTACTGAGGGCAGCGCCCGCCGCGCCTTCGAGCTTTTGGATGAGACCGGCCTGCTCGAGCAGGTACTCCCAGAGGTCAAGGCGCTGCAAGGGGTGGCGCAGCCGCCCGAGTTTCATCCCGAAGGCGACGTCTGGACGCACACGCTGATGATGCTGGAAGGTTTGCGCTCTCCTACATCCACGCTGGCGCTCGGTGTGCTCCTGCACGACATCGGTAAGCCGCCTACCTTTACCGTGCGAGAGCGTATTCGCTTCGATAACCACGCTGAGGTTGGTGCCAAGATGGCCGAGGAGATCTGCGGCCGCTTGCGCCTTTCATCGCGCGAAACAGAGCGTGTGGTGGAACTCGTGCGCCATCACCTGCGCTTTAAGGATTTCCCGCACATGCGCCGCTCCACCCAGCTGCGCTTTATCCGCATGGAAGGGTTTACTGAACACCTTGAGTTGCACCGCCTGGATTGCCTGGCCAGCCACGGTGACCTTTCGAACTACGAGTTGGCACGGCGCCTACTCGAACAGACGCCTCCCGAGCAAGTGAAGCCTGCCCCTCTTGTGCGCGGAGATGACCTGATTCGCCTCGGCTATCAGCCAGGTCCAGTATTTAAGACGATCTTGAGGGCCATCGAAGACGCGCAGCTGGAAGGCGCGATTCACAACCGTGAAGAAGCTCTCAAATTGTTGAAAGAACGGTTTCCGCTGCGGGAGTAAGGGCGATCTGGGGACGAGAATTTAAAGGCGAGATTTTTGGGCTTGTTAGGGTAAACCCGAGCTCAAGTTATGACTAGGAGGGAACTTCAGTCGGCGGTAGGAGGGAGTGCCGATCGATGTCATCGCGCACAGGCTATGCTGTGGTTGGCTTAGGCCACATTGCTCAAGTTGCGGTTCTGCCAGCGTTTCGTCACGCCAAGAGCTCGACACTGACTGCCGTGGTGAGCGGCGACAGGGCGAAAGCCAAGTCCCTGGCGCGAAAATTCCGGGCCCCGGAATGGTACACGTACGATGAGTACGAACGCTGCCTGAGCAGTCCGCGGGTTGAGGCGGTGTTTGTCGCCACGCCGAATGGCGCTCATGCGGACTATGCGGTCCGCGCCGCCCAGCGCGGTAAGCACGTGCTCTGCGAAAAGCCCATGGCCAACACGGTGGAGGACTGCCGGCGGATGATAGAAGCCTGCCACACAGCCGGCGTGCGCCTGATGATCGCTTATCGTAAATACTTCGACCCCGCCAGCCTCGCTTTGAAGCGGCTGGTGACCGAAGGAAAGCTTGGGCACCTGCGTGCCATCCATTCCGGCTTCACCATCCAGCTTCGCGAAGGGCAAGCGCCGGCCTGGCGTTACGATCCGCGGTTGGCAGGCGGCGGCTCGCTGATGGACCTGGGCGTCTACTGTGTCAACACCATCCGCTGGCTGACCGGACTAGAACCGCTCCAGGCCGAAGCCTACCGCTGGGCGACAGCGCCTGAACGCTTCCGGGACGTAGATGAAAGCATGGCCTTCCGGCTCGTCTTTCCAGAAGGACTGGTGGCCCAGGCGACCTCCAGCTTTACCGCAGCCCAGTCTTCGTTCCTCCGCCTCAACGGCGAAAAGGGATGGGCATCGCTCGATCCCGCATTTGCCTACAATGAGGAGCGGCGGCTCTTCGGTAAGATCGGGCGCAGGTGGTTTCAGCGCAGGTTTGAGCTCACGGACGAGTTTGCGCTGGAGTTGGACGCATTCGCCCACTGCATCCAGCTACACGTAGACCCCGAGCCCAGCGGATACCAAGGCTTGCGGGACCTTGCCGTGATGGAGTCGATTTACCGTGCCGCCGACGCTGGACACGCCGTCGCGATACCGGCCCCGGGCCGCGAAGCCTGATGAGTTGCGCTGGCGCGGAGAGCGGGAACCATCGGCATGGACACCGAGTGCCGCCCCTCAGTTTCGTGAGCGCAACTCTTGGCAAACCAGGCAGTAGCGAGCCCAGGGTATGGCTTTCAGGCGCGCGGGCGAAATTTCCCCGCCACAGCTTTCACACACCCCGTAGTCGCCCTTCGCCACGCGCTCCAGCGCGTGGTCAATCTCGCGCAGCATCTGGTTGCGGAGGTTGGCCGTCCGGGCGTTGACGTCCTGCTCCGCGGTCTTGACAGCAAACTCCACTGCGTCAGGAGTTTGCAGGCTCATCGAGAGAACCTCCGGCTGCCTCTTGGCCGACATTAGCAGCTCATCTCTCTTCTTGAGCAAGAGCGTCCGATAAGGAGCCTTCTTCGTTTTGGTTGACGTAGGCATAATAAGAGTCCTTCGATCATCAATTTCGTGCGTTACCCAACCTCTTCTGATTCAAAATAGGGAAGCGGGGTTGCGTTAATATAGCACGACTGTGAGTTTCATGCAATAAGCCTTTTTATGTTTCAGTTATCCGGAGGCATCGCGCTCCCCGCCCTCATGGCTCCAACCATGGCCATCGTATTTCGACGCGCTTCCGGCAGGAAGGTGAGCTCCCTTGGCTGACGCGCAATCCATGCTTCGGCGCGTGCGTGCCGCGCTCGCTTCCTATGACCGCCCGGCGCAGGAGAGTGAAGCGGCGGCGGATGCACGCGAAACACCCGCCCGGCCTGAGTCAGTAGGCGCTCCGAGCCTACTCGAGCGGTTCGAGTCCGAACTGCAACAGGTGGGCGGCCGTGCCTGGCGGGCGAGGAGCGCGAATGAACTGCTGGCGCTCCTGGCCGAGATCCTCCCCGCCTCCGCCAGGATCGTATGCTCACGCAATCCCCTTATCGGCCTACTGGGGCTGGAGCGTAAGCTGGAGTCGTTGGCTTATTCGGTAACGGCTTGGCCTCCAGTTCCGGATACTTCGGCAGGCAATGAGCGGCGCTTCTTCGAGGCCAGCTTTGCCGCTGACGCTGGCATCACGGGCGTAGACTTTGCTTTGGCCGAGAGCGGATCGCTGGTCATCAGCAGCGCCACCGAAGGCAGTCAGCTCGTCTCGCTAGCTCCGCCCGTCCACGTTGCCCTTTACCGTCCCAGTCAGCTGGTGGCCACGTTGGAAGACGTTCTTGATCGCTCGCCCGTGCACGCGGCCGACGGACGGGCGGCTGGACGCTCGGTGGTGTTCATCACCGGCACCAGCCGGACCGCGGACATCGAGCAAGTGCTGATCCGGGGCGTTCATGGGCCCAGGCAAGTGGTGGCCATCCTGGTGGAGGACGGCTGCCTGCCAGAAGAGCCGGGCGCCAGCCCTTGACGGATGGTGTAGAGTGCTTGCCTGTGACCGGAGGCTGATCGTTGCGGTAGCGCCCGCGCGAGAGGGGTTCTCACCATGACTCAACTCCTTGAAGAAATCGCCCAGCAACCGGCGGCCCTGGCCGGGGTTCGCAAGTATTACGCGAGCCTGGGTGCCATTCCGCTCAAAACGCTGCGCCGGCTCGTCACCCACTGGCCGCCCTCCGTCGTATTCACCGGCATGGGATCGTCGCTCTTTGCCAGTTATCCCGCGCGCGTCTTTCTGACTTCGTTGGGTATCCGTGCCTTTGTGTTTGAGACCGCCGAGCTGGTGCACCACCACTTGAAGATTCTCGGTCCCGACACGCTGCTGGTGGTGGTCTCGCAGTCGGGAGAGACCGTCGAGGTGGTGCGGCTGCTCGAGCGGCTCCCTCCCAAGGTGGGTTTGGTGGCGGTCACCAATGTGGAAGCCAGCCCCCTAGCGCGGCGGGCGAACGTCCTCCTGCCGATGATGGCCGGGCGCCAGGCCACTGTCAGCACCAAGACCTACACGTGCAGTGTCGCCGTGCTCATGTACCTAGCGTTCGCCATCGCCCGCAAGTCGGACCGGCCCCTGACTCAGGCGCTCACCCGTGCCGCCGAAGCACAGGAGGAGATTCTCGAACGTCCGGACGAGCTGATCCAGCCCACGGTCGAGTTCTTCAATCATCCCACCTATGTGGCTCTCATGTCCCGGGGCGCCGATATGGCCAGTGCCGAGCAGGGCGCCCTGATGCTGAAGGAGATTGCGCGGCTGGGTGCAGAGGCGATTAGCGCCGCCCAGTTCCGCCACGGTCCCATCGAGATTGTCAATCCCGCGCACCGCTATGTGATCTTCGCCCGCCAGACGCCGCGCAGCCGCACGGGTAAGCTGCTGCTGGGGCTGGCGCGGGACATCCACGAGCACGGCGGCCGGGTGGTGCTGTTCACGGATATGCCTTTCGAAAACCTGAACAACGTCCACGTGATCCGCGTCAAGCCGATGCGCCTCGGACTCGGCACGCTCGTCGACACCCTCTATATCCAGCTGCTGGCCCGAGAACTGGCCTTGCGCGCCGGGCTCGAGCCGGGCAAGTTCTGGATTGCCGAAGGTGTTACGCGCAAGGAGTAGCGGCAGCAGACCCAGGCGGCCGTCGCTCCTGATCTCAGCCGCCGGAGGGGCGGAGCCGCGCCCTGGCGCTACAAGTGGTTCAAGTCGAGGTTTGACTCCCACTTCTCATGCGAGTTGGCCACCTCGTCCCACGTCACCTCGCGGCCTTGGTAAGCCGCGGTGCGCCCGAGCATGGCGGTGAGCGCTGATTCCGCGCCTTGGGCCGCCTGGTTATGAAACTGGCCGCTGAGGATGCTCTCGAGGAAGGCCTTCTTCTTTTCCGGGTCAGCCTGTGCCAGGTTATCACTGAACGACCCGGTCGCCGAGAACTCCTTGGACTCGGGCTTTTGCGGCGAGCGGGCGGTGTTCCAGCTCCACGGCTCGTCGCCGTAGATGGCGCAGGGGCCGGAGTAGTGCGATTCAGAGACGCCCTTACTGCCAAAGAAGCGCTCGTTGACGTCCCACCAGCCGCGGTCGAACTGGGTTGAGTTCAAGGTCACATGAACGCCCTCGGGGTAGGTGAACACCACGTTGTAATGGTCGGAGGCGTCGCCCGGGTCGGGTCTCACCTTGCGGCCGCACACACCCGACGCCTTGAGGGGATGGCCTTGCAGCACCCAGTTACAGATATCGATGGCGTGAATGTTCTGTTCAACGATAATATCTCCTGATAAAACACGGTCCCATACCCAGTTGCGCAGCCGGCGCTCGTTGGGCGAAGCGTTGGGCCAAGCGGGGCGATTCAGATAGGTCCCGTAGTAGTAGGCTTCGCCGCAAACGATGGTGCCCAGGGCGCCCCCGTGAATCCGCTTCACCAACTCGACAAACGGCGGTGCGTTCCGGATCTGGAATCCCACGTCCAGGCTCAGCCGTCCCGCTGCCTTCTGGCCGCACGCGATCACGCGCTGAGCGCCGTCGGGGTCCACCGCCACCGGCTTCTCACAATAGACATGCTTCCCTGCCGCCACGACGGCTTCCAGATGCTCGGGATGAAAGTAGGGCGGAGTGGCGATGATAATGGCGTCCACTTCGTTCGAATGGGCGATCTGCTGGAAGGCGGTGGGGCCGAGAAAGAGTTGCTGGTCGTTGAGGCCGGCGTAACCCTTCTGCTGGGCAAGCGAGTTGAAACGCTGTTTGGCCTTCGCCAACTGGTCAGGGAACAAGTCAGCCAGTGCAGTGATGCGTGCCAACCCCGTATCGAGCATGTGGGTGGCGTCCCCGGTGCCGCGCCCACCGCAGCCTAACAGACCCACGCGGACCGCCGAGTTGGCGGCCGTCCCGCGGACCAGGCGTGCGGGCAGGATCATCACTCCCGCTGCGCCTGTGGTGGCGGCGAGAAAACGCCGCCTCCCTAAGCGTGCTCTCGAATCATGGTTCGATTGCCCAGTATCGTTGTTCATCAGCTCCTCCGTGAAGACATAGGATTCAACCAGTCCGGTGGTTTCCTGTTGGCGGCCAGGGCTCGCCGTTCTGGCTCGGTCCCCGTGCCCGCGCTATCCAATCAGCTTCTCCAGGTATGCCTTGGCGGCCCGCACGTCCGCCGTCTGTTCGGGCCCGGAGACTTCGCGCTCAATCGTGACCGCGCCTGTGTAATGCATCTCCTTCAGACGTGCGATGATGCGAGGAAAATCGACTTTGCCCTGCCCGATGGGCACTTCCCGGCCCAGGTTCTTCGGGTCCGTGGGCCACAGGCCGTCCTTGGCGTGGATGCCCTGCACGTAGGGGCCGAGGATCTCGATAGCGTCCACCGGATTGGCCTTGCCGTACATGATGAGGTTGGCTAAATCGAAGTTGACGCCTTGGTTGTCCAGACCCACATCCTGGATGGCGCGCAGCAGCGTGATGGGCGTTTCCTGGCCGGTTTCGTAGCGGAAGTTCTGGCCGTTCTTCTTGCAGTAGCTGGCGGCCTCGCGGATGGCCACCACAGCTTCCTTGTAAAGGGGCTCGTTGGGGTCCTCGGGCAGAAAGCCACAGTGAGTCTGCACGGCCGGGATGCCACACTTCTTGGCGAAGTCGGAAGCTTGTTTGATTCGTGCCAGGCGAGCGGCACGCGTAGCGCGGGGCACCAGCCCGATGGTGAGGGGGCCATGGTAGAAGTCATAAATCTCGCGTCCGGGGCCTCCCACCACCAAAGACGTGATTTCCAGGCCGAAGCGCTGGGCGGCGGAAAGTAGCGCGCGGACCGCCGCGTCACTGAAATCATCCACGCCCACCTGGCAGGTCGGTAAGCCCAGGTCGTGCACCTTGGCTAGCGCCGCTTCAGGATCCTTTCCGGTATAAACGATTAGCCCCAGCCGCAGAGGCTTCTTGCCTTCGTCCGGCAGCGGGCTCGACGCCGCGGCTGGTACTAGGCTTGCCCCCAGCACCGTCGAGCTCGTCAGCAGAAAGTCTCGCCGGCTACACTGGCCGCTCACGTAACGCCGCGGGACAACGCTCACTTCGCCACGCCTGTGTTCTGACTCTGATCCCATTATGCCTCCCTCTGTGTGCAAAGCAGGCGCTTAAGCTATCACAAAGCGCCGCCGGTGCACATTCTGCTGTCGCTGCCTTCCTTCCCGGCTGGCCGAAGGATCAACGGCGACGCTGGCTGTGGTTTTCACCAAAGTTGGCGGCCGGTACACGCGCTAATTATATGAAACGAAAGACGATATGCTAAACCTAGGACCGCATTAAGGAGAAAATCCGCTTATCCTGCTCCTAGAGCGGCCCTCCAACATTTTAGCTAAGCCAACCATTTTCAGTAAGATATTAGGAACTTCAGAGGTCTTGCCTGATTTGAATAGTTCCTCGTTTCACCTTTCATTCGCCTTGCTGCGAGCCTTTATTTTCAACAAGTTATTCTTCTGCGGTCTTCATATACTTCGACTAGCGAGGCTGTCAATTCATCTTGCCGGGATGACACCCCTAGCAACCAGAGGCGTCGAGCATCGCCTAAAACTTAACTGCTTGATTTCAGGCAACATTCCGGCTTTGTTTGTGAAAAAAAAGCTCCCTTGGCGTTTCGGCCGACGGGGGGAGCCGGGGCGGGTGAGGACACCGCCACACAGGCTCCTGCCATGTCGTTTCGGTCGGGGATCAGCCGTTTGAAGCTCACAGTTTTGAACTCTGCAGTTCGCCACAGGTCCTGCAAAAAATGGGTTGCCGCTTCCCGGTTGCCAAGCGGCAAAGGAAACGGCTAGCACTTTCAGGCAGCGGTTTCCTTTTTGTACTCCCAGCCGCTGGCGCCGTCAAGTCCGGCTTAGGATTGCAGTCTTTGATGGACCATCGCCTGCTTCGAGGTTCGCCTACTCTGGCATATCATCTGAGAGTGGTAGTCAATGCAGGCTATTGGCGTTTCGTTCTGCTGCTGTGGCTGCTAGCCGCGCAAATCGCAGCCAGCGCGCAGCTAAAGCCTGAAACCCTCGAGGGCTTCAAGCGCTACGTCGCCGCCACCGAGCAGCGCATTGACCGCCAGGTGTCCAATGCCAGCGGGTTCCTTTACCTAGACGAACTGCCTTCTTCCCAGCGCGAGGAAGCAATGGCTAAGGTGAAGCGGGGGGAGATCTGGATACAAAAGCTCGAGACGCGCGATGCCTCCGGCCGCGCCATTCCGGCACCGGGAGGCCTGATTCACCACTGGTTGGCCGACGTTTTCATCCCAGGCGCCTCGATGCATGACGTCCTGGCTGTGGTCCAGGACTACAACCACCACCAGGCGACCTATCAGCCCGATGTCGTGCGCTCGCGTCTCCTCAGCCACCAGGACGGCGAATATAGGATCTTCCTGCGCTTTCGCGAGCACAAGGTCATCACCGTCACGCTGGACACCGAGCACGAGGTTCATTACGGGCGGCTGGACGATGCGCACTGGTTTAGCCGCTCGGCTTCCACCCGCATTGCCCAGGTCGACCACGCTGATACACCCCAGGAATCGGAGGAGCCTCCGGACCAGGGTGGGGGCTTTCTCTGGAGGATCAATTCCTACTGGCGCTTCGTTGAACGGGACGGCGGCGTCTACGTCGAGTGCGAGTCGATTTCGTTGACGCGCGATATCCCGCTCGGCCTCAACTGGCTCATCGGACCCTTCCTTACCAGCATCCCGAAGGAATCGCTGGAACGCACGCTCAACAATACCCGTGTTGCGGTGCTGGCCAGGCTCAAGCACGACTAACCGTTGGCATGCTGACCTTCACCCTCAGGCCGCCGCCAGCCCGATTTCCCATGGTGAGCGAGTGCCATCCTGGGTCGTCTGGGTGGGCGTGGTGTTTGGGCGGTCCGGCGGGCTGCCGTCCGGGCGGCAGCGCGGCCACGCCGGCGAAGGTTCTTAAAGCCCAATATGTCGTGGTGATCTGGCAAGGTAGCTACTAAGGCTTGTAGTTTTCGCTTGACAAACTCTCACCGCTGCGCTACAGTCGGGGCCGGGTTAGGGGTTCGGCTACGGACCGAAGGGGACGCGACCCGCAAGCCTCCCCGCCACCACAGCACATCATCCAAAGGAAGAGTTCAGGGAGTCGAGAGAGACGGGAGGAGCAACGATGGCGGAGCGAGATATACTATCAGTTATTAACCCATCTGAGACGGCCGCCCCTCCCCCTCCGGCGCGCCCCCGCGGCCTCGTTTTTCGCCGCTTCTTTACCAAACCCGGCGTCCACCCCTTCGACGAAATCGCCTGGGAGCTGCGCACGGCCTCCATCCAGAACGATAAGGGGCAGA
>CADDZE010000065.1 GCA_902812465.1 Acidobacteriota bacterium
GAGTCCGCGGCTGATGTACGGATTCGGCTCCTGCTCGTGGGGCAACTGGATATTCAGCCCGATCGACTTGCCGCCCGCACCCAGCAGCGCAGTCTGCCCCTGCCCGGGCGTGACGGGGTGCGCTGCCTGGTGGAACGCCGCCCTCCCGCCCTGTGTTATGCTGCGAGGAGATGCGAGGATCGATGAGCGAGCCGGCTCAGAAGACACAAGGCAAGCACGCCCGCCCGAAGGCCGATTTCCCGGTGCTTGCCTACCAGAACGAGCGCTTTATGCGCAGCGTCGACGCGCGCGCCATCCGCATCCTGGCTGAGTACCTCGAGCCCCAGACGCGGCTGCGCCGGGCAGGCGTGCAGAACACGGTGGTCTTCTTCGGTTCAGCGCGCATCCTGCCGCGCGACGTGGCCCTGGCACAGCTCCGCGAACTTGAGGCGCGCAGCAAAGACGGCGCTTCGCCGGCCAGCACGGCGGATGTGAAGGCGGCGCGCATGGCGGTGCAGATGTCACGCTACTACGAGGATGCGCGCGAGCTCGCTCGGCTGATCACCGAGTGGTCACTGGCGCTCAAGCGCGGCAGCGACTTCCTGGTGGTCTGCTCGGGCGGCGGGCCAGGCATCATGGAAGCGGCCAATCGCGGCGCGCTGGAGGCGGGCGGCAAGTCGATCGGGCTGAATATCCAGTTGCCCCACGAGCAGGAGCCGAATCCGTACATCAGCCGCGGACTCAGCTTTCTCTTCAAATACTTCTTCATGCGCAAGCTGTGGTTTGCCCAGCCCGCCCGCGCCTTGATCGTCTTCCCCGGCGGCTTCGGGACCATGGACGAACTGTGGGAATTCCTCACTCTGCTCCAAACCCGCAAAGTGCGCCACAAACACGTGCTGCTGTACGGGTCGAAATTCTGGAAGCGCGCCGTGGATTTTGGCTTCCTGCTCGAATGCGGCACCATCAGCCGCCAGGACCTCAACCTGATCCATTACGCCGACAGTCCAGAGAAGGCCTTCGAGATCCTCAAGGAGCGCCTCAGCCACGATCGCTTCATGCTGCAGCAGCGCCCGCAGCGCTTCTTCTGAGGCGGTGCGCCATTCGCTGCCCCCTGTGCACACGCAACGCTTCCAGCCGGCGGCTGAGCCCTCCGTTCATTCCGCGATCCACTCGCGCCCTCGCGCCCGACCACTTGCGTTTTGCCACCAACGCAATTAATCTAGCTGCCGCACTGCCGCAGAAGTGACCGCAAGACATGACGGAAGACGTCGGGAGAACACCGGGCATCAGTGTGGCTCAAGCCAGAGGAGTGTGTGCCCCTCTAAGCGGTGAAGCCATGCCGCTCGCCTTCAGCACGAGCCACGGAAATGGAACCGCGTCGCAAATCGGCGCGAAACCACGGCGTGAGGCGTGAGGTGGCTAACCGGAGTTCCCAGACGAATCTCGCAGAGGAGAATCGGCTATGAACCAGATGCGGCGGTCCTGGGTTTGGGTGGTTCTCAGTGGGTGCGCTCTGCTGGCGGGTTGCGGCGATGTCACCACGCTGACGCCAGACTTCGAGGCGTCCCGTTCAGCAGTGACGGTCTCAATTTCCCCTGACTCGGCGGTCATCTCCAACACGCAGACAGTACAATTTACGGCGGCCGTGACGGGTACCGCGAATACGGCCGTCACTTGGTCGGTGAGCGGCGCGGCTGGGAGCAACGTGGGAACAATTAGCCCTAGCGGCGTCTACAATCCAACCGGGGTCACCACGTCGCAGGTTGTCACCGTCACTGCCACCAGTGTGGCCAACCCGCAGAAGTCGGCCTCCGCGCAAGTCACGGTCATGGCACCTGGGCAAGTGTCATCCACCCAGAATCTCCAGGTGGCTCAGTACTCGCTCCTGGTGCCGCGCGATGCCACGGTTCAAGTCGAGTTCGGTCCCGATACTTCGTACGGTCTGAACACCTGGGCGGTGCCCACCCCCTCGGGCGGCGGACTGGTCAGCATTCTGGTGGCTGGGATGCGCGCTTTCACGACGTATCATATGCGCGCCGACGTGACATTTTCCGACGGCGTGCAGTACCAGGACTCAGACCACACCTTTGCCACCGGCGGCTTGCCTGCCAACCGCCTGCCGCAGGTCACCGTGACAGAACCCAATGCCGGCCTGACGCCAAATCCGGGTATCGAATTGCTAGACCTTGTATATTCTTACCCCGTGGTGTCACCCGCTGCCTTCGACTTGCAGGGAAATCTGATCTGGTACTATGACACCGATCCCAACGATTCGGGTGCCGGCTTCGCCTTTCCCATCAAGCCGCTTCCCAATGGCCACATGAAGATGGCTATCGCCGGTGTGATTGCCAATACTGGCTCGCAAGTGGTGCGCGAGATTGACCTGGCGGGAAATGTGATTTCCGAATTCAGCCTCGCGGCATTGAATGCCGCCCTCAGGGCGGCTGGCTATCCCATCACCGCGCAGGGTTTTCACCACGACTTCGCGCTACTCCCCAATGGGCACACCGTCTACCTTGTGCACCAACAGCAAAGCTTCCCTGATCTGGGCTCAGTGTTGGGCGACGCTCTGGTGGATGTGGATCGCTTCAATCGGGTAACCTGGGCTTGGTCCTCGTTTGACCACCTCGACGTGCATGCCACGATGTCACGCTCCATCGAATTTCCCGACTGGACGCACTCTAATGCTGTCGTCTATTCACCCTCGGATGGAAACTTGCTTCTGTCGAGCCGTAACCTTTCCTGGGTCTTCAAAATCAATTACGCCAATGGCACCGGCAACGGAGACATTCTCTGGAAGCTCGGTCCAGGCGGGGACTTCAACCTGACGAACGGTGGAGCGAGCGACTGGTTCTACAATCAGCACTTTCCCATCTTTCTAAGTCCCGCCACTTCGGGGGCCTTCACGCTGGGTCTCTTTGACAACGGCAACAGCCGCCCGGACCCGAATACCGGCTTAACCTGCGGCACTCAGGGAGCCGCGTGCTACAGCCGCGGCATCATCTTGAACATTGACGAAACCGCGCGTACGGCACAGCTCGCGTTCAATGACCCACTACCGCTGTTTGCCTTTTGCTGCGGCAATTTCGGTGTGCTCGGCAACGGCAATATTGAGATCGGAGCGGGTGTCGAGTATCCGCAGCCTCCCAGTTTTGTGTTTGAGGTCGACCGCGCTAGCCTGAAAACCGTATGGCAAATGTCTGTCAACAACAACGCCGCCTATCGTGCGTTCCGCATTCCCAGTCTTTATCCAGGAGTGCAGTGGTAACGGAGAGGGCTTGTTTGGAGGACCCGAACGGGATTACAACCGAACATGTTGTGGCAACCCCAAAAACGGGTTGCCGAGTGAGTTAGGGCATGTTTGACCTGGTCACTTTTGGTGAGGCGATGATTCGGCTCTCGCCGCCCAATTTCCAGCGGCTCGAGCAAGCTACCTCGCTCGATCTGCAGGTTGGCGGCGGCGAGCTGAATGTGGCGGTGGGTACCAGCCGGCTGGGGCTGAAGAGCACCTGGGTATCGAAGCTGCCGCAGAATGCGCTCGGGCGGCTGTTGGAGAACCGGGTGCGGCAGACCGGTGTGGACACGTCGCAGGTGATCTGGAGCAATGAAGGGCGGCTGGGCCTCTATTTCGTCGAGTTCGGAGCCGCGCCGCGGCCCAGTTCGGTGCTTTACGACCGCGCCCACTCCGCCATCAGCACCCTTCAGCCCGGCGAGGTACGCTGGCGCGAGTTACTGGCTGGAGCGCGATGGTTTCATACCAGCGGCATCACTCCTGCCCTGAGCGATTCCGCGGCAGCAGTCACGCGGGAGGCGCTGCAGGCGGCGCGGGAAGCCGGCGTCACCACCAGCTACGACCTGAACTACCGCGCCAAGCTCTGGCCGCCGGAGAAAGCGCAGGCGGTCCAGGAGCCGCTCATGCAGTACGTCGATATCCTGATCACCACTGAGGAAGACACGGGCGTGGTCTTCAAGATCAAGGCCGGGGACGCCGACAAGGGGTTCAAGGAAGTGGTCGCAGAGCCTTACAAAGAGGTGGCCCGCCGCTTGCACCAGAAGTTCGGTTTCCGCGCCGTGGCCATCACCCTGCGCGAGAACCCGTTAGTCTGGCGTAATACGTGGACCGCCATCGCCTATGCCGAGGGCCAGTTCTACGACGACGTCAAATATGACCTGGAGATCGTCGACCGCGTCGGCGGGGGCGATGCTTTCAGCGCTGGATTCATTTATGGCTACCTGATGCACCGGTCGTATGCCTCGGCGCTGCGGTATGGCAACGCCTTCAGCGCGTTGAAGCACACCAATCCCGGCGACTTCAACTGGGCGACCCTCGAGGAGGTCGAGCGCTTGCTGAAGGGTGCCAGCCTGAGGGTCGCGCGCTGACGCCGGACGGGTGTTAGCCCGAGGCGCCGCGGGCGAGCCCTGCGGCTGCCTTCGCCTGGCGCGGCGCCCAGTGGTTGGCCCTGGGGCCCGCGGAGCAATGGGGACCAAAGAAAAAGCCCTAGCCTTGATCCGCGAGGTCGGCGTGGTGCCTATCGTGCGCGCCTCTTCACCGGAGGACGCGTTTCGCGCGGCCGAAGCCATTGTGGCGGGCGGCGTTGGAATCGCGGAGATTACCTTCACGGTGCCCAATGCGACCCGCGTGATGGAGCGCGTGGCAGAGCGCTACGCCGACCGGGTGTTGCTCGGCGCAGGCACCGTGCTGGACCCGGAGAGCTGCCGCGCCGCGTTGCTAGCCGGCGCGGAATTCATCGTGACGCCGGCACTTGACGTCCGGGTTATCGAAGTGGCGCGCCGTTATGGCAAGCCGTGCTTTCCCGGCGCGCTCACGCCCACCGAGGTCCTCGCCGCATGGCAGGCGGGCGCCGACATGGTAAAGGTCTTTCCCTGCGGCCCCGTGGGAGGTCCGAAGTACATCCGGGCGCTGAAGGGCCCGTTCCCGCAGATTGAGTTGGTACCCACGGGCGGCGTCAACCTGGAAACCGCGGCGGATTTCATCCGGGCGGGCGCCGCGGCGGTGGCCGCGGGCGGGGAATTGGTGGATCCCAAGGCCTTGCGCGAAGGCCGACTCGATGCGATTTCCGAAAACGCGCGCCGCTTCGTCGAGGCGGTCCGCAGGGCACGGCAGGAAGGAGCCCTAGGGCAGGCTGGCTGAGAGGCTCGCTGCCGGCACGGCCCCTTGGCGACTGGGTTAGCCGCTGGCACTCGCTTCCATCCCCTGGCTGGCGCCACGACGGCCCTGTTTACTTCCCACTTTGTCCGTCATAATGGAAGCGTGCGCTGCAACAACATCCTCGAAGCCATCGGACACACGCCGCTCGTAAGGCTAAACCGCATCTTCGCCGGCTGCGCGGCCCAGGTGTGGGCCAAGTGCGATTTCATGAACCCGGGCGGCAGCGTAAAGGACCGCATTGGGATCGCCATGGTGGAGGACGCGGAGCGCCGGGGGCTGTTGATGCCCGGAGGCACGATCGTCGAGGGTACGTCCGGCAACACGGGCATGGGGCTGGCCATGGCCGCCGTGATCAAGGGTTACAAATGCATCTTCACCATGTCGGACAAGCAGTCGAAGGAGAAGGTTGATCTACTGAAGGCCCTGGGGGCAGAGGTGATTGTGTGCCCTACGGCCGTGCCGCACGACGATCCTCGCAATTACCACCAGGTGGTGGAAAAGCTCGCCCGTGACATTCCCGGTGCCTATCATCCCAACCAATATGCCAATCCCGCAAACCCCGAGGCGCACTATCGCACCACCGGACCAGAAATCTGGGAGGACAGCGAAGGTCAGGTGACCCACTGCGTCATTGCCATCGGCACGGGCGGGACGATCACCGGTGTAGGCCGCTACCTGAAGGAGAAGAATCCCCGCATCCAGATCATTGGCGCTGACCCGGTCGGCTCCATCCTCTACGACTACTTCCATACTGGCAAGATCATCCAGGGCGAACCCTACAAGGTGGAGGGCATCGGCCAGGACTTCCTGCCCTCGACGCTCGACTTCAGCATCATCGACGACATCATCCAGGTTAGCGACAAAGACTCCTTCCAGTGGGCGCGGCGCCTGGCGCGCACCGAAGCTATTTTCGCCGGCGGCTCGGTAGGGACGGCGATGGCCGCGGCCGCTCACCTCGTACCCTCCTTGACCAGCCAGGACTTCATGGTGATCTTGGTTCCCGACACCGGGAGAAGTTATCTGAGCAAGGTCTACAACGACGAATGGATGAAGGACAATCGCTACCTGGAGCCGCCGGTTCCCTTAACTGCCGCGGAGGTGGTGAAGGCTCGCACGCCGCCGGGTGAGCGGCGCGAGCTGATTAAGGTGGCTCCCTCCGACTCGGTGCTGGAGGCTCTGGATCGCATGCAGAGCCACGATTTTTCTCAGTTGCCGGTGTTTGAGGACACCACGCCGGTCGGCGCCATCTACGAAGACGATATCCTCTCCTTGCTTCTCCAGGGCAAGGACCTGAAGGCCCTGGTCGTCCGCGAAGTGATGAGCAGCCCATTTCCTGTGGTGCCCGCCAGCGCCAAGATCGACCAGATTACGAGCTGCATCACCCGCGATTGCCCGGCGGTCTTCGTCGATATGGGAGACCACCATTACGAGATTCTGACCAAGTATGACTTACTCCATGCGATGGCACGTTTCGTGGAGCGACCGGGCTAACCGGTTACCCCTGCCATCCTGGACGGGAGCCTCGGCAGATGGCCAATGTTCATCCCCAAGACGTATTGCGAGCTCTGGGTAGCGTGCGCGATCCGAGTCAGGGACGCGACGTGGTCTCGCTCGGCTGGGTCCGCGACGTCGAGGTAGGCCACGACCGCGTCTCGCTCACGCTGGCTGTGCCTAACCCCGCGAGCCCCACTATCGAGCAGCTGAGCCGATCCACGCGCGAGGCGGTAGCAGCCCTCGGCGTACACGACGTTCAGGTGAAGATTGCCGCCCAGCCCGCTGCGCAGCCCCGGGCAGCGGCCAGCCTCATCCCCGGAGTGAAGCACACGATCGCGGTAGCCAGCGGCAAGGGTGGCGTCGGCAAGTCAACCGTCGCCGCCAACCTCGCTGTGGCTCTGCGTGAAGCCGGCCGGCAGGTAGGCCTGATGGACACGGACGTGTACGGGCCGAGCGTACCCATGCTGATGGGCGGCCGCGCCGAGCCCCGGGTGGTCGAAGGCAAAATCGAACCGCCCGTCGAGTACGGCATCAAGATCATTTCCATGGCCTATTTTTTGCCCAAGAACGAAGCGGTGATCTGGCGCGGGCCGATGCTCCACAAAACCATCAGCCAGTTCCTTGGTGACGTGCGCTGGGGTGAACTCGACTACCTGGTGATGGACCTCCCGCCCGGCACGGGAGACATCCAGTTGAGCCTGGCGCAGACGATCCCCCTCACCGGCGCGGTGATCGTCTCGACCCCGCAGGACTTGGCCCTGACCGTGGCCTCCAAGGCCATCGCCATGTTTCAGAAGCTGAACGTTCCGATCCTCGGGATCATTGAGAACATGAGCCATTACGTCTGCCCGCAGTGCGGCCATCGCGACGACATCTTTGGCCATGGCGGAGCGCGGGAGGCCAGCGCCAGAATGGGCTTCGCCTTCCTGGGCGAGATCCCGCTCGAGACCAGCATCAGGGTCCGCAGCGACCGCGGCGAGCCCGTAGCTTTGGATCGCACCAGCCCGCATGGCCAAGCCTTCCAGGCAGTCGCGGCCGCCCTCGAGCAGCAAGTCCAGGCGGCTGGGTCACGGGCGGCCGAAGTGAGCATTGAATAGGCCGGTACGCAGTTGAACCGGTCCATGCGTTTCGGACTGGATGCAGGGCACAACCATGGCCGCAATGGTCGCTCCGTCACCGGTCAAGATCAGGCTGGCGGGTGAGAACAACACGCTGGTGGTCGAATGGTCCGACGGGCACCGCAGCGCGTACCCGTATCGCTATCTCCGCGAGCGGTGCCCCTGCGCCACTTGCACGGGACACGACTATGCACCTGCCAAGCCGCCAGCTTCCACCGCCGCCGTTCTGCCCATTCTCGGCGCCAAGCCCCTGCGGCCCGAACGGGCGGAGTTGGTGGGGCGCTATGCCGTGCAGATCTTCTGGAGCGACGGCCACTCGAGCGGCATCTACGCGTTCAACTTTTTGCGAGAGCTGTGTCCCTGCCCGGAATGCTCGGGAGGCAGCACGCCGGCGGCGGACGCCACTCCGCCGTCGCCTGAGAGGTGATCCGTGTTGGTGAGGTCCTTCCTACTAAGCTTCGCCGCAATCCTAGCGGCGCACCCCCTGAGTCGTGCTGCCAGCGACGCGGCAGGGCGCGGACTGCTCCTCGTAGCCAACAAAGGCAATCACACGCTGGCCATGGTGGACCCGGATGCGGGAAGGATGCTGGCCACCGTTCAGGAGAGTGGCATTACCGGTCACGAAGTCGCAGCTTCCGCTGACGGGCGCACCGCCTATGTGCCGATCTACGGCAATTCGGGAGTGGGAGCGCCGGGCACCGACGGGCACACCATGGATGTGATCGACCTGGCAGGGCGGCGCCGCATTGCTACCATCGACTTCGGGCGTCCGGTGCGGCCCCACGGCGCGGTATTTGGCCCTGACGGGATGCTTTATGTGACGGCGGAGCTCGCCGACTCGATTGACGTCATCGACCCGCGGAGCAACCAGGTCGTGGCTTCCATTCCGACGGGTCAACGGGAATCGCACATGCTGGCCCTCAGCCATGATGGGAAGCGGGCCTACACGGCCAACGTCCATGCCGGGACCGTCAGTGCCATCGATGTGGCGGCGCGGAAAGTGATCGCCGTCATCCCCATCAGCCGCGAAACGCAGCGTATCGCGCTGTCGCCAGATGATCGTCTCGCCTTCACCGCCGACCAGACGCAACCGCGCCTTGCGGTAATTGACACGGGGACGAACCGCGTCCAGGCATGGGTTACGCTGCCGGGTATCGGTTACGGCACGGCTGCCACGCCGGACGGCCATTGGCTGTTGGTGGCACTGATTAGTGTCAACAAAGTTGGTGCCGTTAATTTACAGACGATGAGAGTGGAGCGAACCCTGGACGTGCCGGCCGCGCCTCAGGAAGTACTGATCCGGCCGGGCGGCCAGTACGCCTACGTCTCCTGTGACCGGAGCCGGAAAGTGGCCGTGCTCGACCTCAAGGCGTGGCGTGTGGCGAAGTTAATCGAGGTAGGCCCGGAAGCGGATGGATTAGCCTGGGCAGTGGTCCATTAGCGGCCGCTCTGTCCGGTCGCGCGAGGGCCATCCGGCTAGCCCATCCGGCCAGACGGCATTTCCCCGACTCCGGGGGCACCGTAAGACTGACGGAGCTACTTCAGCCCTTCGGCACTGAAGCCCGTGGAGAGCCGCTTCTTATGGAACAAGCGGTACAAGCGATCAGCGTCTTTGGTCTAGGTTACGTCGGGTCGGTCACCGCCGCCTGTTTCGCCCACCGCGGCTATCGCGTGGTCGCGGTGGACGTGAATCCCGCCAAAGTCGAAGCGCTGAACTCCGGCAGAAGCACTATCCTTGAGCCGGGCATGGATGAACTGGTGGCGGAAGGGCACCGGGCTTGCCGCCTGCATGGCTGCACCGATGCCACCGAAGCCGTGGCGCAGTCGGATGTCTCCTTCGTCTGCGTGGGAACGCCCAGCCTCCGCAGCGGCAGGATGGACTCCAGCCAAGTGGAGCGCGTCGGCCGGGAGATCGGACTCGGCCTGAAAAGCAAGAAGAGCCATCACCTGGTGGTGGTGCGCAGCACCCTATTACCCGGCACTACGCGCTCGCTCTTCATTCCGGCGTTAGAGGCCGCCAGTGGGAAGCGCGCCGGAAGCGACTTTGGGGTGGCTTACAACCCGGAGTTCATGCGGGAAGGCACGGCGGTGGCGGACTTCCTGGAGCCGCCTTACACCGTGGTCGGTGCCGACGATGTCCGGGCCTTGAAACCGCTGCGCGAACTCTACCGCGGGGTGCCGGGCCGGCTGTTCGAAACCTCGCTGGAAGTGGCCGAAATGGTGAAGTACGCCTCTAACGCCTTCCACGCCGTCAAAATCGCCTTTGCCAATGAAGTCGGCACGCTGGCCAAGCAGCTCGGCGTGGACACTCAGGCGGTAGTGGAAATCTTCACTTCGGACACCCGGCTGAACATTTCTGCTGCTTACTTGTCGCCGGGTGCCGCGTTTGGCGGGTCCTGCCTGCCGAAGGACCTCCGCGCTCTGCTTCACCGCGCCAAGGAGCTCGATCTACGCCTGCCGCTTCTGGAGGCGGTTCTCCCCAGCAATGCGGAACACCTGGAACGCGCGGTGGAGGCAGTGCTCCGCACGCGCCGGAAGAAGGTCGGAATAGTGGGTCTGAGCTTCAAGGCGGGCACCGACGACCTGCGCGAAAGCCCCCAGGTGGAGCTCGCCAAGCGACTGCTCGGCGAGGGGTGCGAGGTGCGCATCTGGGACCAGGCCGTCTCATTGGGCCGGCTGGCCGGTTCCAATCGCCGATTCATCGAAGAGGTCATCCCCCATATTGGGTCGCTACTGTCGGGGAGCCTGGAGGAAGTGGTAGGCGGCGCCGAAGTGATCGTCGTAGGCACTCGGGCCGTCGGGCGGGAGCGACTGGCGGCGTGCCTGCGACCCGAACAGTCGGTGATCGACCTGGCCAATCTGGAAAAGCTCCAGCGTCCGGGGGGAGTACAGCACTACGAAGGCATCTGCTGGTAGCGGATACGCGGCGGGGCAGGAACCCCGCATGAATGCTGTTCCGCCCGTCATCCTGCTGGCACCGGGGTGCGAAGCGCCGCGAACAATCCATGGCCTATAAAGACCTGCACACTTTTATTGCCAAGCTCGAAAGCGAGGGCGAGTTAAAGCGCATCGGTGTGGAGGCGGACGTCGACCTGGAAATCACTGAGATCACCGACCGCGTTTCGAAGGCGCAGGGGCCGGCCTTGCTCTTCGAGCGCCCACGCTCCGCTCGCGACGGTATGCGCTACTCGGTGCCGCTGCTCATCAATACCTTTGGTTCGCTCCGCCGAATGCAATTAGCGCTCCAAGTCCCTTCGCTTGAGGACGTAGCGCAGCGCATTGAGGACTTGCTGGCCATGAAGCCGCCCGAGGGCTTCTTCGACAAGGTCAAGCTGCTGCCCAAGCTGGCGGAAATCGGCTCCTTCTTCCCCAAAACGGTCAACAGCGGCCCGGTGAAGGAAATCATCGAGCGCGAGAGCTTTTCGCTAGCACGCTTTCCCATCATGAAGTGCTGGCCCCAGGATGCCGGGCGCTTTATCACGCTGCCCATGGTAATTACACGTAGCCCCAAAACGGGAAGGCGGAACGTGGGCTGCTACCGCATGCAGGTGTATGACGAGCGGACTACGGCGATGCACTGGCAGATCCACAAGGGCGGCGCCGAACACTTCCGCTGGCTGGAGCGCCAAGCGAAGCGAGCAGGTGACGGCGACCCTCCACCGCACCGCCTGGATGTGGCCGTAGCCCTCGGCGCCGACCCTGCCACCATGCTTTCGGCCATTTTGCCCTTACCCGAGGACGTCGACGAGTTCCTCTTTGCCGGCTTCCTTCGCCAGCAGCCGGTGGAACTGGTCCGCTGCGAGACCGTTGATCTAGAAGTGCCGGCCCACGCTGAGATCGTGCTGGAGGGCTACGTCGATCTCGACGACATTCGCCCGGAAGGCCCCTTCGGTGATCACACCGGCTTCTACTCCCTGGAAGACCGTTTCCCCGCTTTCCATCTTACTTGTATCACCCGCCGCCGCGATCCCGTCTATGTTTCGACCATCGTCGGCCGGCCCCCGATGGAAGACTACTGGATGGGACACGCGGTCGAGCGCCTCTTTCTGCCCCTCATGCGCCGGCAGCTGCCGGAAGTGGTGGACATGCACCTGCCCGCCGAGGGCATCTTCCACAACCTGATGATTGTGGCGATTCGCAAAAGCTACCCCGGACACGCGCGCAAGGTGATGAACGCCATTTGGGGACTGCCCGGCGCCATGTTCACCAAGTGCATCGTGGTCGTCGATCATGACACGGACGTCCACAACCTGCGCGAAGTGGCCTGGAAGGCGCTGAATCACATCGATCCGGAACGCGATATCCAGTTTGTGCTGGGCCCCGTGGATCAACTCGAGCACGCTTCGCGCCTGCCTAGCTTCGGGTCCAAGATGGGCGTCGACGCCACGCGCAAGTGGCCCAGCGAAGGCTTTTCCCGGCCCTGGCCGGACGAGATCGTGATGGATGAAGAGACCAAAAGGCGTGTCGATAGCATGTGGAAGAATCTCGGCCTGTAGAAGAGTTGCGGCGGTGGCACCAGCCGGCTGAGCCAGCTTTCTCGATGACACTGCCAAAGGAGAACCCGTGACCCACGCAATCACACGGCGAACTTTTCTCGGCGGCTGCCTGCTCAGCGGGCCCGCGGCCAGGCTGATCTCCGCGACGCGGCCTGCGCCCCACGCCCTGCCCTTCAGGTTGGGCATCATTACCGACGAGATTGCGCAGGATTTTCAAGCGGCTCTCGCTTTCATCACCCATTACTCGCTCCACTATGCTGAGCTGCGCGAGTTGTGGTCGAAGAACATCATGAACCTGGGGCGCTCAGAACTGCAGAGGGCCAGGGAGTTGCTGGAGCAGCACCAGATTCGCGTCAGCGATATTGCCTCGCCCATCTTCAAGTACAACCTGCCGCACCTGCCCGCCCGCCCCGAAAAGCACGACACGTTTCACGCCAATTTCACCGACCAGGATAGTGACTCGCTGCTGGAGCGTTCCTTCGAGCTGGCTCGCTTCTTGGGTACCTCGAAGGTCCGCGTCTTCAGCTACTGGCGGGTGGATGATCCGGAAAGGGCTTATCCCTACGTGCGGGACCGGCTGGCCAAAGCGGCGGAGGTCGCGGGCCGGCACGGAATGCTCTTAGTGCTCGAGAACGAGCACGAATGTAACGTCGGGACCGGAAAGGAGCTGGGCCGCATCCTGCGTGACGTCAACTCGCCGCACTTGCGCGGCAATTGGGATCCGGGAAACGCCGTCATGCTCGGCGAAACGCCTTACCCGGACGGCTATCGCGAGGTGAAGGGCCTGTTCGCTCACGTTCACGTGAAGGATGCCAAGCGTTTACCCAGCGGCCAGATCGCCTGGGCGCCGGTGGGGAGCGGCTTCATTGACTGGCGTGGCCAGTTCCAGGCCCTCCGCCAGGATGGCTACGACGGCACCATCTCCCTCGAGACCCATTACCGCCGCGCGGATGGTAACGCGATGGAAAGCACGCGCGAGTCGCTTGAAGGATTGCTGAAAGTGATCGGCGACTCGGCGTGAGCGTGTTTTCACGGGCCGTGCTGGCACAGCCAACGGCTCTGCCCCGAATCGGCATCGAGGATGGAGTGTAGCAACCCGAGCTAGAGGCGATTGTGCATGCACCCACCAGGGATCAAGTCCGACGGCACCTAGCTCCAAATTCTTGTCATCCGGAAGGCTCTGACCGTCCACTGATGAAGGCTGGACCCACCGATGCCGCTCCCGCCTGGGGTGGCGCGCTCGCAATCCGTGCGTCTTTGACGGGCTGTCTTTCGAGCAAATCACCGGTCCACGTGGCGCGATGCCTCCTCGCGCGCGATGGGTATAAATGCTAGGCAGATTCACCAAACCGTGCTACACCATCGATGATGGCGAGCACGGCGATGGCTTCACTAACACGGCGCATCGCCCAGTCAGCGGGGATCGTCATGGTTGCGGTTTTGGCCAGCCGCATCCTCGGCTTCTTCCGCGAGTGGACAGTGGCGCACGAGATCGGATCGAATGCCATCACCGACTCCTACTATGCCGCCTTCACCCTGCCGGACTTTCTCAACTACCTCGTGGCCGGCGGCTCGCTCAGCCTTACCTTTATTCCCGTGTTTAGCAAGTGTATGGCTGAAGGGTGCGAGAGTGAGGGCTGGCATGTGTTTTCCACCGTCGTCACTTTCATGGGCGGGGTTCTGGTATTGCTGGTGCTGGCCGGGGAAGTCCTGGCCCCGCAGCTGGTCAACCTGATCGCGCCCGGGTTCGACGCCCGCGAAAAAAGCCGCGTGATCTTTCTCACCCGGCTCATGCTGCCAGCACAGATCTGCTTCTATGAGGGGAGCATCCTGAGCGCCGTTCAATATGCTAAAGCGCAGTTTGTGATTCCGTCGCTGGCCCCGGTGGTCTATAACCTGGCAATCATCCTGGGTGGCCTGCTGCTCTCGCCGCGGCTGGGCATTGCGGGATTCGCAGTGGGCGTACTGGCTGGAGCTCTGGCGGGTAACCTGCTGTTGCAAGTATATGGCGCCCGGCGGGCGGGTGCGCGGTTCACGCCCAATCTCGATCTTTCCCATCCCGGCTTCCGTCTCTTCGTGCGGCTTGCAGTGCCCATCATGCTGGCGCTATCACTGGTCTTCACCGATGACTGGATCATCCGCTGGTTTGGTTCCTACCTGCAACCTGCCTCCATCACTTGGCTGAGTTATGCTAAGACGCTGATGCGCGTGCCCCTCGGCATCGTTGGCCAGGCCGTGGGAGTGGCGTCCTTTCCTTTCCTGGCCCAGCTGTATTCCGAGGGCAAGGTGGCCGAGCTCAGGCGAACTTTGAATTCGACCCTGAAAGCCGTTGTGCTGTTGCTTGTGCCCGTCTCCGCGCTGACGATCGCAGTGAGCCGTCCCCTGGTACACTTGGTGTTTTCGCACACGCGATTGCGAGGCACCGACTTTGACGCAACCGCCGCCACGCTCGCTGTCTTCTCGCTGGGCATGGCGGCTTGGGGCCTGCAGAACATTCTGGCGCGGGGCTTCTATGCTGCCCGCGATACACTGACCCCGGCGGTGGTCGGGACAGTGCTCACCTTCGCCAACCTGCCGGTTTACTGGCTGCTGGTCCGTTGCGCCCAGCACCTGGGCCTGGCGCTGGCCAGCTCGATCGGCATTGCGGCTTACACCCTTGTTCTGTTCTTGCTGCTGAACCGTGAACTCGGTCAGACTCAGGGGGGAGAATTGGCGGTCTTCGCCCTCAAGGTTGGGATGGCCTCCGTGGTCGGAGCGGTGGGATGCTACCAAGTGGAGCAGTGGATCGAGCGGCGGACCGCGTGGCAGACGCCAGGCGGGGCGACACTGGTTTTAATTCCGGCCACCGCGGCCGGCATCGGCCTGACAGCGGTACTGCTTAAGGCGCTCCGCGTGCGGGAGCTGGATGCCTACTGGGGACGCTTGCGCTTTTTTTCCCGCGGGTACCGACGTGAGCCCTGAGTTCGAGCGGCCCCGCTACAGCGAATAGCCCTCGGGCAAAAAGGCGCGTGCGATGGACTTAAAGTCGATCGGCTCCGTCGGGCCGACGAACCTGCCGCCCGGGCGCGGGTCCAGCAGGCCACTGACCGTGACAAAGGCGACGCGATGCAATTCGGCAAAGTCGAAGTTCTGGGCGGCGGCGCCTTGCCCCCCGACCACTTCCGAGCCGCGGCGCACGTTATCCATCAGTCGGCACGCATGGCGGAGGTGATAGGGATTGCGCGTCATCTCGCCTCCATGTTCGGCAGCAGCCATCAGCTGGATGGCGACCGTGCCTGGTGGAACCCCCACCATGAGGTTGGGCCCGGCCATTGGATGCCAGAACTCCGTCTCGACCAGCGGCACGACTGCCTGTGCCAGGCCGTTGCGCTTCAAGTGCTCAGCCAGCGCTTCCACCACCAGGAAGTGCACTCCGATGTGGGTGGTGTTGAAGTCGTCGGCGTGCGGGGCAAACACGACGTCGGGGTGAAGGCGATCGAAAGTCTTTGATAGGGTATCGACGCGCGCCCGCCATGTTTCCGAGTCCGAGCGCCGCGCCTCCGGACTGATCGCGTCCAGTCCCATGGGCTGGCCGGCAGTACCTGTCTTGGGATCAAGCGGCACCACCAGCTCGAATCCCAGTACGCGGCAGGCTGATTCGAGTTCTCGCAGCCGGGGAACCTTGCGCGCTGGATCGCTGCCGAGGGTGATGGCGATATTGACGGCGCGGGCGCGTTGTTCCAGGCGCAGGCGCAGCGCCAAGGCGCCGCTTAAGGACTCATCGTCGGGATGCGGCGCGCAGAATGCCACGCAGAGCTCGCTGCCTTGCCGCGCGACGGGAGGTGCGTTGAGCGGCGTGGGGGATGGGCCTAAAGGCAGGCGACGGCCGTCCTCGACGGCGCGCATCACGCCTTCGAGGTAGCGATACCATGCTTCGCAACGAGCCTGCCACGCCGCAGATTCTTGGTCACTCATGGTTGGACTCTCATCCTCGCTAAAATGCCGGGCTCACGAAGCCGGCTGGAGGGAACGTCATTTCTCCCTCAAAGAGCGGCAAAGTGTCAAGGTGGTGTGATCGCTCAAGCGGCGCCCTAGCGCGCAGAAGACGGCTTGAGACCTTCGCGCGCGGTGAGCACATCACCCAGGGCTTTCAACATCGCAGACGTACCGTGGTTCTCTGTAGCCCAATCGCCAGTCCCGACCTCCTATGCTCCTGACGCCTTTGCACCTGGTGGAACTGGTAGTTCTGGGCTTCGCGGCGGGTAGCCTGGGCGCGCTGACAGGCATCGGGGGCGGCATCGTCGTCACCCCGATTCTCACGCTCTTCTTCGGTGTTCCGATTCACCAGGCCATCGGCACTAGCTTGTGTTGCGTCATCGCCACCTCTAGCGGCGCGGCCGCTCAATACGTCGAGCACCGCTTGGCCGACATCCGCCTGGGTATGACGCTAGAGTTAGCCACCACCGCAGGCGCGGTATCCGGAGCCTTTATCGCCGGCCTTCTGAGCCGCGAGGCTCTGTCAATTCTTTTCGCTGCCCTGCTGGTTTACTCAGGAGGTGCGATGGTGAGACGCAGCCTGCGGGATGGTGCGGAGAACTCGACTGAACCCGGCGAGTATCGCATCCGCCGACTGCCGCTGGGCCTGTTGGGATCAGCGGTGGCAGGTCTCATCTCCGGCCTGCTCGGCATCGGCGGCGGCCCGGTGAAGGTGCCGGTGATGTATCTGTGGATGGATGTCCCTTTCAAGGTGGCGACAGCCACCTCCAATTTCATGATCGGAGTCACGGCGGCAGCGAGCGCCTTTGTCTATTATTCACGGGGCGACGTGCGGTTGCCCTTGACCGCCGCCACGGCGACTGGGGTCTTCGCCGGCGCGAGCGCCGGGACCTACCTGATGCGCCGGGCGTCGAGCCGCAGTCTCACCCTGTTGTTCTCAATCGTGCTCTTTGGCCTGGCGGTGATGCTGGTTGAGAGGGCAGCGCATGGAGGGTTTACCGAATAAGGAGCCGGTGAAGTTGCCGGCCTTCGGGCGACGCCTCGCCGCAGGATGATGAACCATGGCGAAGAGGCTGGCGAAAGAATCAGCGGAGCGTGCCATTTCTCTCGTGCTGCGCGGCGGGTCGCTCGCTGCCACTGTAGTGATGGCCGCAGGCCTTGTCTTGACGATCGCCCGCGGACCGGCGCCCCCTTTGGAGAGTGCCCGCAGAACACCGGTGGCCTTATTGCCCCGTGCCGTGGCGCGACTCCACCCCGTGGCGGTCACTGAGCTGGGCGTTTTCCTCCTGATACTGACTCCGATTGTCCGGGTCTTGGTCGCCGTGGTGATGTTTGCCCTGGAGCGCGACGTGAGGTACGTTCTGATATCCCTCGGCGTTTTGGCGATCCTATTGATCAGCATGCGGTTCGCCGTCGGTTGACATCGCTCCCTTTGTTGGTCGCTCTCGTTCTCGAAGACCTTCTGGCTTCTCGCTTTCTCAGGAATTGTGACATGGCCCTGTTTGCCCTGTGGGTAAAGCGTGCTGGTGTAGGCAGAGGTTGCTGCGCGGCCGGAGGGCCGGTCTTTTGGAACGAACGATGGTACGCCTGGCAGGATTCGAACCTGCGACCTTTTGCTCCGGAGGCAAACGCTCTATCCAGCTGAGCTACAGGCGCACACTGGATTCCGCTTCCACCCTTCGCCGGGGCGGTGTCATCCACGGCACACACTCATGTTAGTTAGAAGTTCAGCGCTACGCAACAGAGTCTAGTTGGGTCCCAGAAGGGCCGACCCTCCCGCGAGCATACTCAAATCTTGGCGTCCCCGACGGGATTTGAACCCGTGTTACCGCCGTGAAAGGGCGATGTCCTAGGCCGGGCTAGACGACGGGGACAGAGGGACGGGACCAGCTACCCAAGAACAAGGAGAAGTCTCGTCGCCGAGGCCAAGGTCGGCGACAGCAGCCTCCATTGCCCGGAAGTGTGATGCTAGCAGCGGCGTCAAGGAACTGTCAAATCTCGAGTGCGGGTGGGCTCGGTCCAAACATCTGGCGCTTCCGCCGCATGGCTTTCGCCGCCGCGGCAATCGACTACAGTGTCGAGTTCACGGAGGGCCCTGCCGACTTCAAAACGTCGAGTCAGGGCGGCTATTTACCCACTACGAGCACGGTGAATGAACCGGGCACCATGC
>CADDZE010000066.1 GCA_902812465.1 Acidobacteriota bacterium
GAAGGGTGTGGTTTTGGGCCGATTCAGTGGATTCCGATCTGGGGTGGACCACCTCAGCCCAGGCGCGAGTAGCCGACTGCAAAAGGCTGAAGTGGGCAGATGCGCATCGACTGAGCCATGGTAATCACATCAGAGCTAGGAGGCGAACGCAAACTGGAGCCCAATCATGAGCCTGCTTGCGACGATTTCATTGTTGGTTCTTACCGTCGGCGTTCAGATACCCAAGCCAAACGCTGAGGGGCAAGCTTCTGCGGACGACCGCATACGGGAGTTAATCGCCTCGCTGCCGCCTGGCAGCATCTGGCGCAATATGATGGAGCACGGGGCCAAGGGCGATGGAATCCGCCAGCCCTGGATGGACGAGATGCGGGACCGGGGTATCAGGCTCGCGGTCCTGACCTTCGAGTTTGATTGGGCACACGGCGGCGAGGGGCTGAAGAATCTCAGCAACTGGAGGCTTGTGTCGGCGAACTACTTCACCGAGTACGACTACCGGAGCTCCCAACCAATCGCCGACCCGCGCCGACTCGCCGCGATCAGGGCCTCTGGCCTTGAGCGCACCCTTGAGTCCGTAGCGCTCGTGCGGGCGAAAACAGGCTTCTGGGTTGAGGATCCGTGGCATCAGCACCCGCCGCGACCCACGGGAACGGGTTTCATCCCCGTTCTCCTTGCCGACAATCCCTGGCTCCCCGTCCAGATGTTCCCTTGGTTCGGCCAGTACGAGCCGGGCACCACGCCACTGATGCATGCCGCGATGCTGGGCGACATCGCAAGAGTGATGGAGCTCCTGGCGCGAGGAGCCCGCGTCAACGCGACCAGCCTTGACGGCTCGACAGCGTTGATCTACGCAGCTACCAGTGGGAGCCCAGTGTGCGTCCGTGCCCTTCTGGAGGCAGGAGCAGACGTGAACGCGAGCATGAAGGGCGGCGGAAATGCTTTGACTGCCGCGGTTGTGGCCGACCACGTCGACGTCGTTAGGCTCTTGCTCAAGGCTGGTGCCGACCCCAACTCCCGGAACCCCGAGGGGCAGAGCGCGCTCCAGATCGCTACCAACAACTCCAACGCTGAAATCGCCAAGCTGCTAAGGCAGGCCGGAGCCCGAGAGTAGACGTGGGGCTTGGTGCCCGTTTCTCCATATCCTTGCCGCAGCATCGAACATGCTTCGGCGCTGCGCGCCAGAGTGTGAGAGGGTGACACGTCACCCCTTGCAGGTTGCTGCAGGGTAACAGCCGGTTCCCATATGGCAACCTAAGAAAACAGAGCAGTTGTGCGTTTCAGGTTGCGCTTCGGAAACTTCCGGTTGCCATATGGGAACTTGTTGAAAATGCAGGACCGCAGCGGCTAAAGGGGAAGAGCCTTCCCACGCCGCACGTCCCGCTGCACCACCTGGTCGATACCGTCGTGGCAATGAACGTCCTCGAGCATGTCAACGAGGACGCGGAGGCGCTGCGGAAGCTGGCCAGGGCTGTACGCCCGGGCGGCCGGATCTTGCTGTGGGTGCCGGGCTACATGCAGTTCTACGGCGACTTTGACCGCAAGGTGGGCCACGCCACCCGCTTTACACCCCAGACACTGCGGGCCGCCGTCGAGCGAGCCGGGCTGGAGATCGAAGCGCTGCGGCCAGTCAATTTCCTCGGTGGCATCGCCTGGTGGGTGGCGCGGGCTACCCGGACCCGCAGCTTGTGAGGGTCTACGACCGCACGGTGGTACCCGCGACGCGGCTGATTGAGCGGGTGGTCCACCCGCCGTTTGGGCAAACGGTCTTCTGCGTCGCCCGCGTTCCGGCGGCCTCGCAGGAGGGGGGCACGACCGTATTCAACCGTGAGTATTTTTCACGCGTTATCGATCTGCGCGCGCTGCAGCTTGCCGCTGAAATCCACGTAGACCGACTTCCATTCGGAGTAGAAATCGAGCGCTCCTGGCCGTCCTCGAATACCCGGAAGTCCTTGGCCGTGAGATCTTCGACCGGCCTGCCGTCGCGGTCCTTCACGGTCACCGGCACAATCACCAGACGGACGTTCTGTCTCAGAACATATGGCGGACCAGCCTGCCCCTCCTGTTGTGCCCCGCCTCCGGCCGTCAGGGTGAGCACCGCTAGGTTCGCCAAAATGGTTGGCGCTCGCAAACTGCTTTTCAATGTTTCATTATAGTCCTCAGCTTCAGATGCCGACAGACGCGCCAAAGAGTCTGAAGCCCCGCCGCAGTCGGTGCGGTGAAAGGAACGGCTTGCTCGGCAGTCCATCGCGCCGTGGCGCGTTTGCATCGAAACCCAATGAGCACTTGATGAGAGCTCTTCTGCGGCGGGCAAGAGCGAGCGTTGGGAGGGCGGGAAGCCCTTCCCTGGTCGTGTGTCTTCCTGGACTGGTCCTGGCAGGCGTTCTGGTAGCAGAACCCCAGAACCAGCCGGCACCGCTACCACAGGAGAAGACGCCGACGCTCACGGTCCGGACCGAGGTAGTGAATATCTACGCCGTCGTCCGCGACAAGAAGCGCCTGGTCCCCAACCTTACCAAGGAGGATTTCCTCCTCACCGAGGACGGCGTTCCACAGCAAATCCGGTATTTCTCCCGCGAAACGGACACGCCCCTCACGCTGGTCATGATGATCGACACCAGCCCGAGCCAGGAAAAAGTATTGCCGGTCGAACAGGAAGAGGCCAAAGCCTTTCTGCGGCAAATCCTGCGCCCCAAGGACATGGCGGCGGTGCTGCACTTTGACCTGGATGTGGAACTACTGCGGGACTTCACGAGCGATCAAGCCCGCCTCGCTAAGGCAATCGACGAGACGGTGATCAACGGCGGGGGCCGAGGACCCTTGCCGGGAACCTTCCCCACCGACTCGACCCCCTGCTGCACCCACCTTTACGATGCCGTCTATCTCGCTGCCAACGACCTGCTCAAGAGCGAGGTCGGGCGGAAGGTGATGATCCTGCTTACGGACGGCCAGGATGAAGGTAGCAAAGTCAAACTGGAGACCGCACTGGAAGCCGCCCAGAAGGCCGATTGCATCATCTACGCGCTGAACATCACCGATCGGGCCTTTTACCGCTTCGAGCCTTTCGGCTACAACGGTGATTCTGTTCTGCACAAGCTGACTCAGGAGACCGGGGGGCGCGTCATCCGCGTTGGACACGTCAAGGATATGGCGGCGGCCTTCCAGGAAATTGCCGAGGAGTTAAGAACCCAGTACCTGCTAGGCTACACGCCCACCAATCGCCGGCATGACGGCACCTTTCGCCGCCTCCAGGTGAAGGTGCGGAGCGGCCACTACGAGGTGCAAGCTCGCCGCGGCTATTACGCCCCCAGCGATTAACGCGGTCAGGCTACAGTTTGCCCGCATGCTTACGTCGCTTGGCTCCGCCGGCGAGAGTAAAAGCAGGCAGGCGGTTGTCTTAGGGTGTTAGGGCACGTGGTCGGTGGCTAAGAAGTGCTGCGGCAAGGCGGGATTCCAAGAGGCCGAGCTTCACCCGTGGCACAGCAGGGGATCAGGGCGGCGCTTCAATCCCGCGTGGATCGGCAGGCCAGCGCCGTCGAGGCCGAAGTGGCATATCCAGCCGACGCTGAAGCCACGGCCGCCTGAGCGGAAGATTCGGTCATGTGGCCCACCAAAGCCCCTTGCTCTTCCTTCACAAAGGTCAGCCTCGACTGCCCGACATCGTAATCGATGATGATCAGGTCGCCCAAGGCGATCTGACCGGTGGCGATCAGGTTCGACAGCGGAAACACCAGGTGTCGCTCAATCGATCGCTTCAGGTGCCGCGCTCCGAATTTGGTGTCGGTGCCTTCGCGGAGCAGGAACTCGCGGGCGGCTTGGGTGCACTTGAAGACAAACTGCTTACCACCGCTGGAGGACATGATGCGCTCTTGCACGCGGCCCAGCTCGATGTCGAGGATCTGCTCGAGGTGGTGGGGCTGCAGGGTGCGGAAGACGATCACTTTGTCGATGCGGTTCATGAACTCAGGCGAGAACTTACGGCGCGCCGCCTCGGTGGCAGCGCGGTAAATGCGCTGGTCCAGCTCCTCGTCGCTTTCGCGCGGGCCGGCGCTGAAGCCCATGCCACCGCTCATGAGGTGCGCCATCTCCTGCGAACCAAGGTTCGAGGTGAGGAAAATCATGGAGCGGGAGAAATCCACCCGCCGGTTGTCACCCAAGGTCATCGTGGCCTTGTCCAGGATGCCCAGCAACAGCTGCCACAGCGCGTCGCTGGCCTTCTCAATCTCATCGAATAGCACTAGGGAGATCTTGAGCTTCTCCGTATAGTGCTCCTCGAGCGCCTCCTGGGTGATCATGGGCTGGGTCTCGCGGTGGCCCAGGTAGCCGGGAGGCGAGCCGATGAGCTTGGCAATTTCGTGGCTGTGCTGGAACTCCGCGCAGTCAATCTTCAGGACCGCGTTGGGATTGCCGAACAGCACCTCGGCCGCCGCCTCCACCAGCCGCGTCTTGCCCGACCCGGTCGGTCCCAGCAGCAGCAGGTTAACAATCGGCCGGCCAGGCGCCGAAAGCCCTGCCAGGTAGACCTGGTAGACGCGTGCCAGCCGCCGCACCGCCCGGTCTTGCCCCACCACCCGCTGGCGCAGGCTCCTCTCAAATTCCCGCACTTCCGGGCTGTGTAACGTTGGGTCGAGAACCGTTTGCGTTCCCATAATCGATTTCCCCCACCACTTACGTCCGCAAGGGCGTCAGCTTGCCCTTACGGAACTGGTTCAGCTTCACATCCAGTGTTCCTCGTAGCAGTTTCAGTTCCGAAGTAAGCTGGTCTCTTAATTCCCGGTCCTGGGTCATTTCCAGGTACGGCCAATGCAAGTCCGCGATCTCCAAGTGGACATTTCGAATGTCCGACAGCAAGCTGCGCAAAAACTGTGCATCGCTTCCTACCGGCTCAACGAACTGGTGCGAGGCCTTTTCCTTCAGGTCCTTCCAGTTCACGCGCACAAACGGGTGGCGGGCCTCTACGCCCTCAATCACCTCGTCGCTGATACGAGGGCGGCGCCCCAGACGGGCCAAGTGAAGCTGGTGAACGCGGCCCTTCTTGCGGACGTTGTGCACCAGGTAGTACGTGTTTCCCCGTTTTCGTATAAAAGCCATCGCGCCCGTTCCCGCGTTCCTGCCGTAGTGGATCAGCATTCACTACACTCACCTAAACCCATCGGCGCTTTCCACTTTTCCATGAATCTCTTTCACTAGCGAACCTCCCGCTGTAGTGGAATATTATCCACTACACCTCCGTTAGATGCAAGCCGATAAATCTAGTTGCCGCTATAAATTTTTTTTAGAGAAGCCCCGCGGTATCGCCTAATTAGAGTATAGATTGTATGGCTTGTATTAACCAGCAACAAATGAGTACCCTGTGAGCTACAGCTGAGTGGGACCTTAGTGGGGGGCTGGGTCCACTCCACCCGAGAGGGAGAAATAGAGTTCCTCCGCTGGGCAAGTTGTTTCCGCTATTTGTCATCGTAGCCCGTGCAAAAAGTCCGCTTCCCCGCCCGCCTCCGGCTGGATAGACTACAGAGGCGCATCCAAACAGGTGGCGCGAGGCACAGCAACCAAGGAGGACCCGCGTGCAGGCTACAGACGAACAGAAAGGGATATTGAAGCACTACCGCTGGCAAGACGTAGAACTGGAGAAGCTCAACCCACTGCTTGACCGCCAATGTGTCGTTGGCGAGCAGATCATGGTGGCGCGAGTTCTGCTCCGGAAGGGATGCGTCGTCCCCGAGCACTACCACATGAACGAGCAGATCTCCTACATTTTGGAGGGCGCGCTGAAGTTCTACATCCATGGGAAAGAGATCATCGTGCGCGCGGGCGAGGTTCTTTGCATCCCTCCCAACCTACCGCACAAGGCTGAAGCATTAGAAGACACCCTAGACCTCGACATCTTCACTCCGCCACGCACCGATTGGATCAACCGGACGGACCAGTACCTGCGCAGCGCCCCGACTTCGAATCGTTGATCCACTCGGCCCGTCTGGCTCGACGCGGCGGGTGACCGATTAAGCCGTATAGGTTTCATCCTTTTGTCTGCTTCCGGGCGGCCGGGGAGATCTCGCTTCGGCAGGTAGTCCCGTGAGAGGACAGGGGGTTGCGTCACCGGACAAATTCGCCCGTCACCGCGGCTAAACGGAGGGCCTGTTCGTTCGTGAGACAACCCGCGCGGCCGCTTACTGGAAGTAGCCCTGCCGTGGTGAGCCCTTCTCCCAGCTAAGACCTCGCGATGGCACCAGCCAGTGCCTGAAGTGGCCAGCGAGAGCGTCACCCTGGCCGCGCCCCCGCAAGGAGCCTCGCCACACCGGGTGGCCCTCACAGGATTCCACACGCCCAGCCCGGGGGAATCTAATCACCAGGGTTCATTCCCGGGCCTTGCCGTACTCCTCCAGCCACTTCAGCTCTTCTCGCACCTTGATCTTTCCGTGCCAAGGGTTCTTATCCAGGCTATGGCCTTCGCCGGGAAAGATGAGCAGAGTGGTGGGTACACCCAAGGTGTGAAGGGCGCGCTCGAGCAGGTAATCCTCGCCTACGTAGACCCGGATGTCCTCCTCTCCGGCGACGATATGGGTCGGCGTGCGCACCTTCTCCATTTGCCAGATGGCGGCCTCGGCATCGTAGTTGCGTTGGGTGTTCCAGGGAAGGCCGCCCAAAAAGTACGCGTCGTCGAAAGAGGTATCATCGTTGCCCCAGTTGGCGACGTGTTCCACCGCACCCGCCCCAGTGACGGCGGCCTTGAAGCGCGTGGTCTGGGTGATGAGCCAGTTGGTCATGTAGCCACCGTAGCTGTAGCCACCCACAGTGAGAGCGTTGGGGTCGGCGATCCCCTCTTTCACTAGGGCGTCCACGCCCTCGAGGATGTCCTTGCCGGGCCGCGAGACGATGTGGGGGATGATGCCCAACGCGAACTGGTCACCGTAGCCAATGGAGCCACGATAGTTGGGTTCGAACACCAGCCACCCGGCCGTCGCGGCAAGCGCGGACCACTGATACCAATCCGCCTCGAAGTGGTTACCGTCGGCGTCCTCCGGGCCACCGTGGATAAGGGTAAACAGGGGCAGATGGGTAGCGCCAAACTTGCCCGGCGGATAGATCAGCATTCCCTCCACGGTCACGCCGTCATCGGCCGTCCAGCGGTAGGGCTTGCCCTGGGGCAAGGCACGCTGGGCTAAGAGTTGATTGAAAGAGGTGATGGGGCGAGCCTGTTGCAGATGATCCGCATCGTCGGCCAGATACACCTCACTAGGACGGTCAAGTGCCGAATAGACAAATGCCAGGCGGGGCGAGTGGCGGGCCGCGGAAAGGTTCTCATACGTGCCGGCCCAGCCCTCCTTCCTCGTGAAGGCGGCCCCCGGCTCGGCCTGAACGTAGGCGTGCACTTCAGTGCCTTCGCGACCCTCAGCCAGGAGGTAGCCCTCCGGGGTGACCGCGAATCCGGTGATGGCGCCTTCGAAGCTCGACCCCCAGCGGACGGGAGCGCTGTCGGCGATGCCGGTATCGAGTGAATAGACACGCGGCTGCGCGTCCTGGTAAGGGCCTTCCACCGAACCGTTAAGGAATGAGAAAAACAAGTGCCGGCTGTCCGGCGACCAACGAATCGTCTCGTAGAACGCCTGACCGTGGTGCAGGAGCTTCACGCCTCCGTTAGGAAGCTCGATGGCGTAGATGCTGGAAGCCTCGAGCGACTCTTGGCGCCGCGAAGGAGCCTCGGAGATAAAGGCGAGCAGGCGGCCGTCGGGCGAAGCTTCGAGTTGCTTCACGCGATAGGGCGACGTGGCGATGGTTCGCGGTGCGGCGTTTCGCTTTGCCGCCTCGGGCCTGCCTGCCCATCCCGGAACGACCTCGGCTAGCTCGATCCGGCTGATCACATCGCCCCGTTCCTGCTCGCGGTACCGGATGACGTTCTTCCACTCCCTTTCATACGTCTCCCTTTGCTGCTTTGACCAAGGCGTGCGCGTGGCAAAGTAAAGCGCTTGCGAGTCGGCCGACCAGGCAAAGGCGTGCACCTCCTCGTCACCGTGCGTCACCTGGATGGCCTCGCCCCCGGATGGGGCGATCACAAAGAGCTGGGTCGTGCGCTGGTTCTCCGCGGGATTGGCCCCGTCGCCGGAGTCCTTGGGTGCTTCGACTTCAGCGGCAGGCCGGTCAGCAAGAAAAGCGATCCAGCGGCCATCGGGAGACCATGCTGGCTTGCTTTCGTACCCCGGCTGCGTAAGCTGCAGCAGGGAGCCGCCACCCTCATCGCGGTAGAGCCACAAGTCGCTGCGGAACCGGTTGTGGTCCCAATCGGGCCGTCGGGTGGCAATCACGACGGCGTGACCGTCCGGCGAAGGTTCAACATCCTCAATGGCGACCGCGTTGAAGAACTCATCGAGCGTCAAGGGCGGTTTGGTTTCCTGTGGCGTCGCCCCGCGGCCAGTCGAGAAGGCAGCACAGGCTGCGACGGCCAAGGCAGCAAGCAATCTGACCATGAGCGGCATGACATCTCCTCCAGAAGGACGAACCGATATATACCGGCCGAGTGTCAAGTTCAAGTGCCAGCCCCCGGCCAGGATGCCGGTCCAATGTTTTCAATCACATATCCGGTTCGTTTCGTCAAATAGCTTTTTGCGCGGAGCGGGCGACTTCAGCCTGCGAGTTCACACACCAGGGACAATGTGAACACCGCGAGCATTTGTTCGGGTTCTCTGGCGTGTTGAATGAGACTTGGAAATTGGGCGTCAATCGAACTCATCTAGGGACAAGAACGCCAGGCGGGCTGAACGTCGGAACTCTGAAAAACCTGCTGACCTCAGGCGACAACGACTACGCATCCCATTGAAAACACGCAAACCCATCAGGCGGAGAAGGTGACTGCCTCAACGGACTACCTTCCTGTTCTGACTTTGTGCTATGGTTAGCACTCGGAGCGAAGGGACGGTTCCGAGGTCGGGACCCTTCTTACAACTAAAAGAGCATCTGCTTCAGGAGCGCGTTCCGGGGGGCGCCGTTCTTCCGGCACGCTCGCCCGCACGGCGGCGCGACGCGGCCGCCCACCCTTTGGGCGCGCCCGGCTCCCGTTTCTCTTCGAAGGTTGCCATGGACGCCTGGCAGGAAGTTCTGAATCAGCTCAAACTGAAGATCAACCCTCAGAGTTACCAGACATGGCTGCGGCCGACGCGCTTATGTTCAGCTGCGAATGGAACGCTGGTGGTGCGGGTGCCGAACCGAGAGTTCCAAGAGTGGATTCAGGAGCACTACGGCGGGCTGGTCCGGGAGGCTCTGGAACGCCTAAAGCTGGGATACGACCAGGTCCGCTACGTGGTAGACGAGGCGGGAGAAGAAACCAAGGGCAGGAATGGAAATGGGAGCAGCGAGGCAGTCCAGGGCAAGCTTGATTTCGATTCCGTCGAGCATGCTCTGAACGCGCGCTACACGTTCGAGGCTTTCGTCGTCGGCTCCTGCAATCAATTTGCTCACGCGGCCGCCCGCGCTGTGGCCGAGTCGCCGTCCAAAGCATATAACCCGCTGTTTTTGTACGGCGGCGTGGGACTGGGCAAGACGCACCTAATGCAGGCGGTGGGACACCGCATCAAGAACACCTGGAAGGAGATGCGGCTGGTCTACGTCTCGGCGGAGGATTTCACCAACGAGGTCATCAACTCGCTGCGCTACGACCGGATGGTATCGTTCCGCGAGAAATATCGGAATGTAGACGTCTTGCTGGTGGACGATATCCAGTTCATCAGTGGTAAGGAACGCACGCAGGCAGAGTTCTTTCACACGTTCAATGCCCTGTATGAAGCGCAAAAGCAAGTGGTCATCTCTTGTGACTGTCCCCCTAAGGATATTCCCGAACTTGAGGAACGGCTGCGGTCTCGGTTCGCCTGGGGCCTGACCGCGGACCTCCAGACTCCAGACCTTGAAACGAAGCTGGCCATCCTCGCCAAAAAGGCGGAGGCGATGAACGTCACCCTCCCGCATAACGTGGCCGACTTTATCGCTTCACGCATCAGGTCAAGCATCCGCGACCTGGAGGGAGCCCTGACCCGCCTAGTGGCGTACTCATCCCTGACCGGGACGGAAATCTCGTTGAGTATGGCCCAACAGGTGCTACGCAACTTGGTGAACTTGGACGAACACCGGGTCTCGATCGAGAACATCCAACGGATCGTCTGCCAGGAGTTCAACCTAACTCTCCCGCAGCTGCGGTCTAAGAACAATAGCCGCGCCGTAGCCTATCCGCGGCAAATAGCCATGTATTTGGCGAAGCAGTTGACGCCGGCATCGCTCCCGCAGATCGGACGCGAGTTTGGCGGGAAGCACCACAGCACAGTGCTTCACTCAGTGAATAAGATTGAGAAGCTGCGCCAGTCCGACCGCGATTTAAACAGGTTGATCCACAAGCTAACTGATGGTTTGAGATAGCCCTGAGAGAGTTTTTCACAGGCTTGGCGTGTGCAGGAATTGTGGAAGTGAGACGCTGGTGCTTTTTTCAACTTCCGTCCGCAGGAATCGATGTACAATCCACAAGCTGGAAAAGCTACAAGTTAAGCTCTGTCACTATTTCGCGCATTTTCCACAGCATTCACAACCCTTACGACGGCTATGACATATACAGGGCAATATAATCATGGAATTCGTCACCAGTAAATCGGAGCTGTTGCGCGAGCTCAACCTTACTCAGGGAGTCGTAGAAAAGAAGACTACCATCCCGATTCTCTCCAACGTACTGGTGGAAGTGTCAGACTCGGGCCCATCGCAAGGCTTGCGGTTGAGCGCCACTGACCTTGAGTTGGGAATTCGTTGTTCATGTCCCGCCAAGGTGAAAAAGGGGGGAGCGGGAACGCTGCCAGCCAAGCGCCTACTGGAGATCGTGCGATCGCTTCCGGAGGCGGAGATCAGGTTCAAGGCGCTGGAGAACCACTGGGTGCAGATCAACTGCCAGCGATCCTCGTTCAAGCTGGTCGGGATGGCCCGGGACAATTTTCCGCTCTTGCCTGACGCTCCCAAGCCCCTAGCAGCAATTCCTGCCGATGTCCTGAAGACCATGATCCAGCGTACGGCTTTTGCGATCTCGGCCGAGGAGTCGCGGTACACGTTGAACGGCGCACTGCTGGTGCTGAAGCCGGAGGCGGTCATGATGGTGGCCACGGACGGTCACCGGCTAGCTCTCGTCGAAAGCCAGGTTGAAGTGGCTGGCCTTTCCAATGAGCTACGGGTGCTGATCCCGCGCAAGGCGATGGGCGAGCTGGAAGGGTTGCTTTCCCAAGGGGACGGGGAGAAGTCGCTGGTGGAGTTTTCCAAAGACGAAAGCCACTTATTTTTTACTTATGGCAAGCGCTTGCTGATTGCCAGGATGCTGACTGGCCAATTTCCGAATTACGAAGCCGTGCTGCCTCGCGACAATCAGCGGGTGATCGAGGTCGACAAGGATTCAATGGCCGCGGCCATCCGCCGTGTCGCCTTACTGGCTGACGAGCGCTCGCATGCGATCCGAGTAGAGGTGGACAAGGACCGCCTCGAGGTATCATCCTCGAGCGGTGATTACGGGGAGGCTCGCGAAACGGTCGATGCCCAGTTCCAAGGCGATCCCTTGCAGATCGGATTTAACTATCAATACCTCCTGGACTTTCTCAATGTGCTGGGAGATGAAGGAAAGGTCCGGCTAGAACTCAAGGACGAGCAGAGCGCTGGCCAACTTCGGCCAGTCAACCAGGAGCTCTATCGCTACCGTTATGTTGTGATGCCCATGCGAATCTAGACCGCCGACCACGAGCTCGAGCATACCTTTAGGACTGCCCAGAGAACAAGCCCAGACTCTGAGGCGGGACAGAGACACCTTTTCATGTGTCAAAATCTCCTTTATAATCAATAAGTAGGGTGTTTTAGGCGCCCTCTGACAGAGGGGGAGAGCGGTTATTCCAAAGGGGTTATCCGAGGTGACAAAGCTGGAGAAGAGCGAGGAGAGGACCCACCAGCAGTACGATGCAGCGAGCATCAAGGTGTTGGGTGGCATGGAGGCGGTGCGCAAACGCCCTGCCATGTATATCGGCTCCACGGGCCCAATGGGTCTCCACCACTTGGTCTGGGAAGTAGTTGACAATTCGGTGGATGAGGCGCTGGCTGGGTTCTGTGACCGGATCGAGGTTACCGTCCATCCTGACAATTCCGTGACAGTCGTGGACAACGGCCGCGGCATCCCCGTCGACATCCACAAAGAAGAGGGACGTTCGGCGGCGGAGGTAGTCATGACTGTCCTCCATGCAGGGGGCAAGTTTGACAACAGTAGCTACAAGGTTTCCGGCGGGCTTCATGGCGTCGGCGTTTCTGTCGTCAACGCCCTCTCCGAGTGGCTGGAGCTAGAGATCTGGCGTGACGGCTACACTTGGGAGCAAGAGTATCGCCGCGGAACGCCGGTCGCTTCGCTGAAAAAGACGGGCAAGACTGAGCGGCGTGGCACGAAGATCACTTTCATGCCCGACGCGACGATTTTCGATACGATCGAGTTTAACTATGACACCTTGGCGCAGCGGCTGCGTGAGCTGGCCTTTCTCAACCGCGGCCTGACGATCCGCCTCAAGGACGAACGCAGCGACAAAGGGGCCGAATTCCATTACACCGGGGGCATCGCGGAGTTCGTCAAGCACCTCAATAAGAACAAGGAAGTGCTACACGCTACCCCGATCCAAGCCGAGGCCGAGCGCGACGGCGTCTTTATCGAATTCGCGCTGCAGTACAACGACGGCTACGCGGAGACAGTCTTTTCCTTCGCCAACAACATCAACACCGTGGATGGCGGCACGCATCTGTCTGGCTTCCGCTCTGCCCTAACCCGCGCCATCAACCAGTTTGGCCAGAACGAGGGCCTGTTCAAGGATGTGAAGGAGAACCTGCAAGGTGAAGACGTGCGCGAGGGGCTCGTAGCGGTGATCAGCGTCAAGCTGCCCCAGCCGCAGTTTGAAGGGCAGACCAAGGGCAAGCTCAATAGTGACATTCAGAGCCTGGTCAGCAGCTTCGTTTACGAGAAGCTGATGGAGAATTTTGAAAAGAATCCCACCATGGGGCGCAAGATCTGCGCCAAGGCGATCGACGCGGCACGGGCGCGGGAAGCGGCACGAAAGGCCCGCGAGCTAACCCGCCGCAAGGGCGCACTGGACTCGGGCGGGCTGCCGGGCAAGCTGGCGGACTGCCAGGAGCGTGACCCGGAACGCTGCGAGCTGTTCCTCGTCGAGGGCGACTCGGCGGGCGGTTCGGCCAAGCAGGGGCGCGACCGCCGCTATCAGGCTATCCTTCCGCTGCGCGGCAAGATCCTGAACGTCGAGAAGGCGCGCTTCGATAAGATGCTGAGCCACGAAGAGATTCGGGCGCTGATTACCGCGCTGGGCACGGGGATCGGCAAGGACGATTTCGACATTTCCAAGCTCCGCTACGGCAAGATTATTATCATGACGGATGCGGACGTGGACGGTTCCCACATCCGCACGCTGTTGCTGACGTTCTTCTTCCGCCAGATGCGCGAGCTCATCGAGCGCGGTCACGTCTACATTGCCCAACCTCCCCTTTACTTGCTCAAGAAGGGCAAGACCGTCAAGTACATCCACGACGAAAAGGAGTTCCGGAGGGAGGTGATGCGCCGCGCCACCGAGGACCACGTGGTGGAAGCGGGCGAAGGCTCGAAGCGGACACGTCTGCAGGGCGGCGAGCTGACGAATTTCCTCATGGCCCTGGCCGAATATATCGAGCTGTTCGATAAGATGCAGAGGCGGTTGGGCGATGAGCGGCCCTTGAAGGCCCTGTTGCATGCTGAGCTGGGCAAGAGGGCTGAACTCGAGGATAAAGCCAAGCTCGAACAGGTGGCCAAGGAACTCCGGGCCGAAGGGTTCAACACCACTATCAAGCTCGACGAAGAGCATAGCCTCTATACCCTGACCTACTCGAACGACACGCAAGGCCAACGCACGGTCAGTTGGGAGCTGCTTTCCAATGCTGACTACCGCCGCCTGCTGGAACTGCACCGCCGCGTCCGCCCCTATGACTTGCCTCCCTTCACCATCTCCTCCAACGGGCTTTCGGTCACTGTGCAGGATCGCCGCGCGCTGCTCGATCATGTGATGGAAGCCGGCAAGAAGCTCCTCACGGTTCAACGCTTCAAGGGTTTGGGCGAGATGAATCCCACTCAGCTCTGGGAAACCACAATGGACGCCGAGCAGCGCACCTTGCTGAAGGTAAATGCCGAGGATATCCAGGCGGCCGACGATATCTTTACCATCCTGATGGGCGACGCCGTCGAACCACGCCGCCAGTTCATCGAGCAGAACGCTCTCGAGGTTAAGAACCTGGACATCTAACGATTCGGACCGAGGTTGAGAGTTGGCACTCGGCTGCACAGGGCTGACGACGCCCCGGGGCGCTACGGCACCCTTACCGAACCTTGCTCCTCCCTAGGCCATCCAAGCTGTGGCGGCGCCGCATCGAACGCGCAGGTCAGATCCGGTGCGCGGCGGGGGAGAGCGAGCGCCTCAGGAAAGGAGAACGCATGTACGTCATCACCGGTGCCACAGGTAACACAGGCAGCGTCGTTGCCCGGCGGCTGCTTGCCAAGGGGGAGAAGGTGAGGGTGATTGGCCGAACTGCGGCGCGGTTACAAGCCTTGGCGTCGGAGGGAGCCGAGCCCTTTATGGCCGAGCTGACGGACGCGGTAGGCTTGGCGAAAGCTTTTGCCGGGGCGCGCGGCGTTTACCTTATGATTCCGCCCAGTCTGACCAGCCAAGACTATCTGGCCTACCAGGATCGGGTCACCGCGGCGTTGGCGCAGGCGGTCGAGGAAGCTGGAGTCCAATACGCGGTTACCCTGAGCAGCGTGGGCGCGGATAAGCCGGAGAAGACGGGTCCGGTGGTCGGACTACAACGGCTCGAGGAGCGGCTGAACCAAATTTCAGGACTGAATGTGCTCCACCTGCGCGCCGGATACTTCATGGAGAACACGCTCGCGCAAGTCAACCTTATCAAGACATTAGGTTTCGCCGCGGGTCCGTTGCGGGCCGACCTGAAGATTCCGATGATTGCGGCGCACGACATCGGCGAGGCGGCGGCCGAGGCTTTGTTGCGCCTGGATTTTACTGGCTCTCAAACGCGGGAACTCTTGGGTCAGAGAGACCTTGACTTTCGCGAGGTGACGCAGATCATCGGCAAGGCAATCGGCAAGCCGAAGCTTAGCTACGTGTGGGCGTCCGACGACCAGGTACGGGCGGGCATGATGCAGGTGGGCTGGTCGCGCAACTCAGCCGACTTGATCCTGGAGATGTCGGCGGCCATGAATGCTGGATACATGCGGCCGCTGGAGGAGCGGTCAGCGAAGAACACCACGCCCACGTCGTACGAAACCTTCGTGGCCGAGCGATTTGTGCCCCTCTTTCAGGGCCGGGCAGCTACCGCCGAAACGGATCTCTGAAGCCGGTTGGTGAACAGCGACCTGATTCGGAGCAGCACAACCGCCCGCGATCGCCCGCGCGTTACTATGAAGACGGTTGTCGTTGGGGGACAAGCGCGGAACGTCGGCAAGACTTCGGTAATGGCGAACCTGATCCGCGGCCTCCATTGGCTGAACTGGACAGCGGTGAAGATTACCCAATATGGCCATGGGATCTGCTCGCTGGACGGGAGGCCTTGCGGGTGCGCGCCGGGCGAACATCCCTTTGCCCTGACCGAAGAGAAGAACGCGGCCGGGCATTCCGACACCTGCCGTTACCTTGCCGCCGGCGCCCGGCGTTCACTGTGGCTGCGCGTCCGGCAAGGCGAGTTGAGAGAAGCTTGGCCGGCCCTGCAACAAGCCCTCGAGCGTGAGGCGTACGTGGCGATGGAGAGCAATAGTATTGTGGCGCTCTTGAAGCCGGACGTCTATTTGGCGGTAGTCGATAGCACGGTGAAGGACTTTAAGCTGTCGGCAAAGCGCTACTTCGCTTTGGCCGATGCGCTGGTGCCCATCGTGCCGGAGACAGGCAAGCCCGTCGCTCCGCTGCTTGCGGTGCCCTTCGCCGCGACGGCGCCTGTCTTTCCCGTGCCGCGCGGCGGCTATACCAGTCTTGAGTTGTGCCAGTTTGTTCGGAGCCGGCTGGGGGTGTAGCGGCAGGGTCCCCCGGGGCACCGGTTATCCGCTCCCCCCGCCGCTCCGCGAGAGGTGGCGGCGTGAGGGAAGCGGTCGGGCTGCCGCAGAATTCCGCGAAGGCTGGCCATTTCATGCTTCCAACGCTCTTCCAATGGATTCACGTGGGCGCCGCAGTCATGGGCGTGGGCGGCATGGGATTCCTGCTGGGCGTCTTGTTGCCAGGCTCTCAGGTGCTCGATCCGGCGCAGCGCGACCTGCTGCTGCAGGCCGTATTGAAGCGGTTCCGCTGGGTAACGTGGTCCGTCATCGGGTTGCTCCTGGCATCGGGGCTGTACAACGTACGCCAGGTGTGGGAAGTGCCGCCTGGTACCTATTGGACATGGCTCAAGGTGAAGATCGCTCTCGCCTTAGCCGTGTTTCTGATCTCGCTCTGCCTCACGGTACCCCTGGCAGCGTTCGACCGCTTCCGTGAGCGCCGCCAGTTCTGGTTATGGACCGCCTTCGCCCTGGCGCTGGCCGTTATCCTGATCTCAGCTTACCTCAGGCGGGCTTAAATGGCAGACATCGTGACCGGACCCCTTTCGGAGATGCACGCTTCAGAAGGGGTCTGCTGCGGTGAGTATCACGGAGCCTGGGTCCCGCTGCGCTTTACGAACACCCAGCGCGAACACCTGGCCGTGCGTCACGCCGCCGGCTTCCTGGACTTCTCCTTCCGGGCCCGCATCGCCGCGCGGGGCGAGGACCACGTCAGCTTTTTGCACAACATTCTCTCCAACGACATCAAACGGCTCCGTCCCGGACAGGGTACTTACGCTACGCTGCTCAACGTCAAGGGCCAGATCGTGGTGGACCTCCGCGTCTACTGCGAGACGGACCGCATCCTGCTTGAAACCGATGCGGACTTGCGCGAGAAGGCGTGGCAAGCGCTCGAGCGGTACATCGTCATGGACGACGTCACCCTGGAGCGCCTCGACGCCTGGGGCCTCTCCGTGCAGGGACCGCGATCTCGCGAACTGCTGGTGGCCGCGGGCATGGAGCTTCCGCCGCTTGCGGAGTTTGATCATTTCAATGCTACCTGGTCGGGCGGCCCGCTGCACATAACGCGAGCCAGCAGCACTGGCGAAGAAGGCTACGACCTGTGGGGTTCGGCGGAAACCACGAGGGCTGCTTGGCAGGCCCTGCAACGCGCCGCCGCGACGTTCGAAGCCCTTCCCTGCGGCACCGAAGCACTCGAGTCGCTGCGCATCGAGGCGGGTATTCCACGTTACGGCAGCGAGCTCGGGGAGGACACCATCCCCCTGGAAGCCGGTCTGCTGAACGCCCTGAGCTTCAGTAAGGGTTGCTACCCAGGTCAGGAAATCGTCGAACGGGCACGAAGCCGGGGCCACGTGAACTGGAAGCTGGTGGGGCTGACATTGGCTGGCGTCCATGTGCCTGCCCCCGGGTCGAAGGTGCGGGCTGAAGGTAAAGAGGTCGGCGAGGTGACAAGTGCCTGTTTTTCCCCCACTCTGCAAAAGCCTCTAGCCCTCGCCTATTTGCGACGGGAATTTTCCGAGCCCGGGACACCAGTAACAGTGGATTGCGCTGGGGCTGCCCAGATTAGCCTGCTCCCCTTCTATCAAAGAGTCCGGTAGTCGAAACTTTCCCTGCGTTCACCGCATCTTGTAGAACGGAACGAAAAACTTACGCCAGGCCGTTCTGGTCCGCCGTGCTGGGGAGCCGTCGGGGTGGCGGAATCCCCTATTCCTGCCCTTCCCTGGAGCGGCAGGCGCGGACTGCGTTCCTACCATGCCACTCAATCTGGAGGTAGAACATGCCCATTGCTGCAGAAGATGTACGCGCGAATCGCGATTACTTTTTCCGCAAGCTTCGCGCGGAGAAGCAGCGCAATGACGTCCTCAAAGCGGTCGAAGGAACCGCTCCCTTCGACTTCGTTCTGCTGGACACGCGCGGGAGGGAGCCCTTTGCCAGCGGGCACATTCCCGGAGCGATCTGTGCGCCACTGGAGGAGCTCGAGGAACTCGCCGCCAGCCTACCCAAGGACCGGGAGCTGGTGACCTACTGCTGGGGCCACGATTGACAGCTTTCGGCCAAGGCAGCTCTGCAGTTGGCAGAGCGGGGATTTCTGGCGAAGGAGCTGAACGTCGGCTGGAAGGAGTGGACCTACAACCGGCATCCGACCCACCAGGGTAAGGTCACGGGCTTCCGCTGCGAGTGCAGCCAGTAGCCGGGCCAACATCGGCGGGGTGTTGCCCGGGCCTCACGCGTCGCCACGCTGCGGGCGGG
>CADDZE010000067.1 GCA_902812465.1 Acidobacteriota bacterium
ACTCGAGCGCCGACTCAAGGGCCGGAATGGCTGGGGCGGATTCGTCCGCCCCACTCAAATCAGACACCCAGGTCGCTAACTTATTGATGGCCGATTTTGGTCTTGACAACCGGGACCACCATCGACCACTGGTTGGCGTTAAGTTCTTGATACGACCGCCATAACATCAGCAAAGCTCTGCAGGGTCGATGACGTGGGTCTATTTTTTCCAGAAGTACGTCTTCCTCTTTCATTGCGTATAGTCCATCCCGATCAGGCGCGGCTGCTTTTAGGTACGCTTCGAGTTCGTCGCGTTTGAGTGCGTAACCATCCGTTCGTTTGATTAGATCGCGGTGGAATTGTACCCGTTCCATCCCCAGTTTAAGGTCGCGCTCTCTCAACCATTGGACGTCGGAGTTTTAACCTCGCGCCCTTGGCGGGCACCAGCTCCCCAGGCACCGCGCGCTGGGGTGCAAACATCGGACGTGCGGCCAGCGGGCGGGGAGTCGCGCTCTGCCAGCGACCTGTGGTGTGGACGTTGTGCTTAAACAAGGGTGGATCCGGAACCACCCGGGTGGGCGCCAAACCGATCTGATTGCCCATCGATCACCTCCTCAGATTTATATCCGTCTTATTATCGAGTGATTCTCGCAACACATGAATTTGAGCCGACCGTCCCGCGTCGTGGCTGGGGGTAGAAAAACTACCCTGTGCCAGTAACGATGCCCTCCCCTAGGATCTCTCCTTGCAAGGGGATGTCAGCCTCAGGCAGCGAATCAACTTGCAACCCCTCAACAATATCGGCCAGCCCTTTCACGCCAGGACTCGCTTTGGAACGGCTGTTGCTTCAGTGGGTGCAGGACGCCAGTCCGAGCGAGCACGGGCGGCGTCGATTTCCTTGCATCACGAAACATGAAGGAGGCGGTCGTCATGGATCGGGATCAACTGGAAGGAAAGTGGAAGCAGTTCCGCGGGTCAGTGAAAGAACGCTGGGGAAAACTGACCGACGACGATCTAGACCTGATTGCGGGCAAGAGGGACAAGCTGTTGGGCAAGCTGCAAGAGCGTTACGGTGTGGCCAAAGAAGAAGCTGCGAGGCAGTGCGAGGAGTGGATGCGCGAAGCAGGCCGGAAAACAACAACCCGCTAGCGATGCCTTCTACGGGTGGCTAGCCGGCAACGCGGATCTGGTCCGCACTGTGGTCACAAAGGCTGGGCACCATCGAATGCCTCGATGCCGTTCGGCACCACTCCCTCAGAGACGGCGGGCACGCCGTAGCTGAACCGGGAAAGGAGGAGAGCAAGCGAAAGCACGTCAAGGGCGTAGCCCCCAAAGAGCAGAGGATGTACGAGCACATCAAAGAAAGGGCAAAGAAAGGAAGGGCGATATCCAGGGCGTGAAAAGGAAGTTGCAGCCCGTTCGGTGCTGAAGCATCACAAACGCGAAGGCCACCGCAAGGGTCATGGAAGTGGGGCTTGAAGGCCCTATGCCGGTGTTCTGCGTCGCTGCCGGATTCCGGCAGGTTAAGCGCAAGGAAAGGAGAACTTGGATGCTCTACTGGGCGCTGGTCTTTTTCATCATCGCGATCGTGGCTGGTCTGCTGGGCTTCGGCGGCATCGCGTTCGCGGCGGCAGGAATTGCGAAGATACTGTTCTTCATCTTCTTAGTCCTGTTTCTGATATCGCTGGTCAGCCACCTATCGCGCCGCGTGTGAACGAATGGGGTCCGCCTGTCTGCGAGGGGCAGCGGGAGGCGGTGCCCCCTGAAATCGTGAGGAACGGCACCACGCTCAAACTCCATTCGACGCCATTCTCCTGCGCATGCTAGCATGAGATGTCTCCTGGCAAGTCTCCGAGACGGCCGGGAGCCTGTCAGACTTCGGGTACTGTGCGACGGATGCTCGTGAACCCCGCCAGGTCCGGAAGGAAGCAACGGTAGCGAGCCTCTCCGTGTGCCGCAGATAACCCGAAGTCTGGCCCAGAACTGGCGAGCCCTCATGCTCGCTGGGTGATTTCCCTGATCCATCTTTGATCGGCAACCGCAGGAAACGATGGCTTACCAGGTTCTCGCCCGCAAGTACCGTCCCCAGACCTTCGACGACGTCGCCGGCCAGCGGCTGATCACCGACACGCTGAAGAACGCCATCCTGCACGATCGTGTCGCTCACGGCTACATCTTTTCCGGGGCGCGCGGTGTGGGCAAGACCACGACGGCACGCATCCTTGCCAAGTCGCTCAACTGTGCGCACGGGCCGACGGTGACCCCCTGTGGCAACTGCGATTCCTGCCGCGAGATTGCCGCCGGCAACTCCGTCGATGTCCTGGAGATCGACGCCGCCTCCAACCGCGGCATCGATGAGATTCGCGAACTGCGCGAAACCGTGCGCTACCTTCCGGCACGCGACCGGTACAAGGTCTTCATCATCGATGAAGCGCACATGCTCACTCCCGAGGCTTTCAACGCCCTGCTGAAGACTTTGGAGGAGCCTCCCCCGCGCTCGCTCTTCATTCTAGCCACCACCGAGGCGCACAAGCTGCCCACCACCATCCAATCGCGCTGCCAACACTTCGCCTTTCGCCTGCTCGATTACCGCGAGATTTATCAGCGACTGCAGGAGGTGTGTCAGGCAGAGAAGGTGGCTGCGGATGAAGGCTCGCTCGCGGCTATTGCTCAGGCAGCAGAGGGAAGCGTTCGCGATGCCCTTTCCCTGCTGGACCAGATGATTGCCGCCTGCGGCGGCTCCTTGGCGGAGCACCGCGTGCGCCAGTTGCTGGGGGTGGTGCCTGCCGGACTGCTCCAGCACGTGGTCGAAGCCATCCAGGCAGGCGATGCCGCGCGCGTCCTTGAGCAGGTGAACCGGCTGGCCACCGAAGGATACGAGCTCGGCCACTTCTGCGCGGAGTTCACCCGCTACGTGCGCAACCTCATGATCGCGCGGAGCTGCGGTGCCGACAGCCCGCTACTGCAGGTGCCCGAGGATGAGCGTGAGGGTCTGGCCGCGCTGGCCCCCCAACTGAGTGAGGAGGACCTGGCGCGGTACCTGAACGTCCTCTTACGCACGCAGAACGAGCTGCGCTATTCCCTGCAGCCGCGCTTCCACCTCGAGCTGGGATTGATGAAGCTCGTGCACGCCCGTCGTCTGGCCAGCTTGGAGGGCCTGCTGAGCCGGTTGGAGGAGTTGGCCCCCCGCGGTGAGGATTCGGTCCGGGTTCAGTCGCCGGTGGTCAAGCGTCGAGAACCTCCACGCCCTCCCAACGCCACACCGCAAACCCCGAATCCCGAGTCTCAACTCCCGAACTGCGCGCGTCCAGCTTCGAATCCCCAACACTCGAGCCCTCGTCGCGAGCCCCCCCGGCCGAATCCCGAACCTCAGCCAGAGGATCCCCGGTTAGTGGCCATCAAGAGCTTGCTCTTTAGCCAGTCCAAGTTTCTCAGCTCGTGCCTGAATCCGGTCGCCCGCTGCGAGTTCGGCGAGGATTCGGTGACGGTCTTCTATCGTCCCAGTGACTCATGGGCCGCCGAGCTGCTTCGCAGCCGCGAGCAGCAGGACAAACTGCGCGCCGCCTGCGAACAGGTACTCGGCCACCCGGTGACGATTTGTGTTACACTCGAAGCGGATGCGGCAAGGCAGGTCCAGCGGCCGAGCGCCCGCGAGCGAGCTTCCAGCGACCTGAAGCTCGATGCCTACCGCAAAAAATTGAACTGCGTCTGGGTGGATGTGAGGGATTTAAGCCAGGGGTGAACCATGAAAAACCTGCAACAGATGCAGCAAATCATGAAGCAAGTGCAGCAGATGCAGGAGCAGCTGCAAAGGCAATTGGATGAGCTGGTGGTGGAAGCCTCGGCTGGCGGGGGCATGGTCACCGTCCGGATGAACGGCCAGAAGCAGCTGACGGCCGTCCAGATTGAAGCCGAGGTGTTTGCCTCCAAAGATGTCGAGATGTTGCAGGATTTGATTCTGGCGGCGGTGAACGAAGCTTCCCGCCGAGTGGACGAACAACTGGCTACCCGGGTCGGGTCACTGGCGAGCGAGCTGAACTTTTCCGGCCTGGCCTAAAGACCGTGGCTGGCGTTCAGCAGCCCCTCCCTTTCCCCGCTCTCCGAGGGGCGGGGTCGGAGGTCGCGAAGCAGGAGGAATACGCGCCAGCGCGGACGTAGATAATCACTCCCCGCCAGCCTGCACCTCCGAAACCTGCCAACGTCCAAAGGAACGCCGTCATGAAGGACGTGGCCGCACCCTTGGCGCGGCTGATTGAGGAATTGAAGCGCCTGCCCGGTATCGGGCCGAAGTCAGCGCAGCGCATTGCCTTCCACATCGAGCGCGCTCCCCGCGAGGAGGCCGAGCGCCTGGCGTCGGCGCTCATCGAGGTCAAGGACAAGATCAAGCTGTGCAGCATCTGCAACAACCTCACGGAGGCTGATCCTTGCGCGTATTGCTCGGACCCGTCCCGCGACGCTTCTGTGGTATGCGTGGTCGAGACACCCTACAACGCGCTGGCCATCGAAAAGACGCGCGAGTTTCGCGGGCTTTATCACGTCTTGCATGGCGCCCTTTCCCCCCTGCGTGGTATCGGCCCGGACCAGCTCAAGCTGAAGAGCTTGATCGAGCGCCTAAAGGCCGGCACGGTCCGCGAACTGATCATCGCCACCAACCCCAACGTCGAAGGCGAGGCCACCGCCATCTACCTCTCCAAGTTGATCAAGCCGCTCGGCATCAAGGTCACCCGCATCGCCATGGGCATCCCCGTAGGCTCGGAGCTGGAGTTCGCCGATGAAGTGACGATGCTGAAGGCCATCGAAGGACGCCGCGAGTTGTGACGCCTTCCTAGTCCCCGTGGCCAGCCAACTCACCTGATCCTCCTCACTGGCGCCCGGCACCCAATCATCCTGCATCGCTCGCCCTTCGCCAGAGCACTTGACCGCCGCGACGGAGAGGTTGGATAATCGGCACGGCGTTGGAGTTCGCCCTTAACCGCCCCTGCCGGGGAAGATGACTCCTACCGGGGATCGCGGGAGAACAACACGCTCATTCCCGCCGCACCTGAGAAATCCCCCTCACCTGCAAAACGAAGACGTGCGCCCATGGCATCGCATGACACCCTGAATTCATCCCAGGCCCTGCACCTGCTGTCCAGTTGCAGGTACGTTGACCAGTTGTTATCCGAGGTGGAATCGATCGTTACGATTTCCGCCTCCAAGTCGGCCTTCCCTAAATATCGCAGCGATCTTTGCCCCGCCGAGATCAAGGTGATCCACGACTACCTTGCCCGGATCCGCACCCAGATGCTGCGGGGACTGAGGAGCCTGGGAATGACCCCGCCGCCACCACGACTCGAAGCCCGGCGGTCGATTCGCGTCAACCTCGAGTTTGCCTGCATCGCCTTCGATGAGTGCCGAGCAGAAGCCATGCGGGGCTACGGCGAAGTGCCCGCGTCGCTCATCCCGGACCTGAACGGACTGGTCGAAGAGATGAAGGGAGTGCTCCAGCAACTGAGTGCGTACTTGGCCTACCACCACAACCTGGAGGCCCGTCTTCGCCGGCTGGAACACACTTCGCCCGAAACCGGGCTCCTCCAGACACTCAAGCGGGTGATCGACGACCAGGGCTTGACCGAGTTCAGGCCAGCGCTGGAAATCATCCTCGAGCGGCTGGAATCCAGCACGTTTGAGATCGCGGTCTTTGGCCGGGTGAGCTCTGGCAAGTCGTCGCTGCTGAACCACCTTTTGGAGGCTCCTGTACTCCCGGTAGGCGTCACTCCGATTACCGCGGTGCCTACACGGATCATGCAGGGCACGGCGGCCCGGTTCACCGTAACCTATGTTGACCAGAAGGCAGAGAGGTTAGAACTGGCGCGGCTGCCCGAGTTCGTGAGCGAGGAGTTCAACCCCGGCAATGCCAAGCACGTGGCGCGGATCGTGGTGGAGCTGCCGGCGCGCCGTTTGCAGGATGGCGTCGTGTTAGTTGACACACCTGGGCTGGGATCGTTGGCCACGGCAGGAGCCGAGACGCTCGCCTACCTGCCGAGCTGTGACCTGGGCCTCGTGCTGATCGCTGCTGGCTCGACACTCAACCAGGAAGATCTGGCGATTCTACAGGGTCTTTATGAAGCGGCAATCCCCGCCTTCGTGTTACTGAGCAAAGCCGACCTGCTAGGGAGCGAGGATTGCCGGCGAGTAGTCGATTACACCGCCGCTCAGATCGCCTCGCAGCTTGGCTTACAGCTTCCCGTTCATCCCGTCAGCACCGTCGGCGAACACGCCCGGCTCCTGGATGAGTGGTTTGCCCGGGAAATTCAACCCTTGTGTGCGCGGCACCAAGAGCTCGCCCGCCAGTCGCTGCGCCGGAAGGTGGGCGCTCTGCTGGAGGGCGTCGAGGCTGCATTGCAAGTCCGCATGGAGCTCTCGGGCAAGAGGCTATCGCAAGATGGGAGGAAGATGCGAGCGGCTGAAAGGCAGTTGCGCCGGGCCACCGGAAGGTTTGAAGAAGCAAACGCGCTATGCCTGAAGCGGGTGGATGATCTGGGCCGCCTCGGCCGCGCGGCCATAGCGGCGGCAGCGTCGGCAGTGGTCGAAAGCTGGTTCGGCAAAAGCCAGCCCGAGGACACCAGGCACATTGTCCGGCGCCACTTGGCGGCGGCCGCAGCCGACGGGGCGAGAGACATCTTTCAGGCACTGTGCGAACTGGCGCAGGTACTCTCCCAGGCCATCGCCAGCGCGGCCATAGCTCTCGAAACTAGCACCGCCGCTGCCCAAGAGGACTGGGTTGCCATCGTCAAGGAGATGCCTCGCTTCGATCCGCCAGCTCTCGAGATTCTCCTCAAACCTGGCCCGTTCAAGCTGCTCGGCCGCCGGCTGGCCAAGTGGCGGGTGCAAACAAAATTGCTCGAGCAGATCGGCCGGCCAGTAGACGAGGCTTTCCAGTCGTACGCCCGAATGCTCGAAGCCTGGAGCCGCCGCGTTTTGGCGGAGCTTCGTCGCCAGTTTGACGCCCACGCCGATGGCTACCGGGCCCAGTTGGAGCGCCTCGGCGGAACCCGGGCGTTCGATGAAGCCGGGTCGGCCGGGGTACGTCAGGCCCTGGAAATGGTGTCCCGCCTCCGAAAGGCAGACCTCCCAGCACCATGAACGCGCGGCCCTCTCCGGTGCTGTCGTCGCCCGCCAGTCAGGAGCTCCGTCCGATGGCAGCCGCCTCTCCTTCCGGCTCCTGCCCTTGCAACCTCAGAGTGTGGGCGAAGCGCCGCCTCACCCCCGCTGGGCCTGCTGGTACACTTCCCGAATCTGGCGCTCCAGTTGATCCAGGCGCGCGACGGCCGCGCGAACTGCCGCTTCGCCTTCCGCGTGCGCAGCCCGGGCGCGGCTTAGCGCGTGGTCAGCCATGCGGCTGACCTCATGGAGCAGCTTGCGAATTTCCGCCTCGAGGCGCCCCCGGCTCTCCTGAACTCGGTTGAGAATATCGCTCTGCACCCGCATGCTGTTAGTTTCCAGCAGCCGGCACAGGAACTCCTGGGCGTCCTGTTCGATCTTGCGGCGTGCGCCTGCCGATCCCATCACCAGGTCGGCCAACCACCGCAGTGGGGATGCGGGCTGCGCGATTTCCGTCAGCCTCAGAAACGAAAATTCCGAACGAACCCGGAATCCGAGCTCCCGGTCGAGTGCATGCGGGATGCGCGCCAGCTCGGAAATCCCTGCCGCCGCAAGCTTCCCGAGAAACTCATTGGCCATCTCCACGAATCGGTCTGCCACCCGCCGGTACTCCCGCTCGGCCTCTTCTTGCTCGGTGCGCAGCCAGGGCGCCACGTGGCGCCGGGCAATTTCCTGGGCCGCGCCATGCAGGCTACGGCGGTATGACGGCCCCAGGGTACGCCTCGCCGACCGCAGTGCCTCCCCGAACTCATGGCTCGCCGCGGGCAGCACCCTGGCGAGAAAGGCTTGGCGGCGGCTCACGAGCCAATCTGAAAGGCGCTGCTGCTCCGCCATGAGGAGAAACCCCAGTTGCTGTAGGGATTGTTCCGCTGTCCTGATGGTCTCCTTTATCACCGCGATGCGCCGCTGAGACTCATCGATGGGGCGTTCGAGGGCGTCGCGCTGCTCACCGAGAAGAGCGAGCAATTCCTCACTTAAGCGGGTAAGGCCCCGCTCGCAGGCCAGGCGAACGAGCTGCCGGCCCGACTGCTCGACCAGCCTCTGGAGCGCTTCCACCAGCTTGTCCCAATCGCGCTGTGACCCGGCACGCCCGGCTAGCCGCTCGGCAGCGCTCACCTGGAAGAGGGGGCCTATCGGGCGCGGCAAATGCTTCTTGAGCAACCGCTCGGTGAATTCGGCCGCCGATGTGAGCTCGACATCACTAGTCCGGTCCGCCTTGTTCAGAACAATGATGAGGTCTCGCACCTGCTGGGCCAGGGTTCGGACGAGGGCAAGCTCCTCGCCCGTCAGCGGCGGGTCGGCGCCTAGCACGAGGAGAGCAGCATCGATGTGTGGTATAAAGGCGTGAGTAGCCGCCGTATTGGCGCTGCAGACTGATCCGAGACCGGGAGTATCCACCAGGCACATGCCGGACTCGAGCAGCGGGCTGGGCACAAAGACCTCCGCGCCCTCCACTCCCTTGGCGTTGTCGGGATTGCGCTCTTCGGAGACATACTCCTGCAAATCGCTGAAAGGAACCTCGCGCCAACCGCGATCGCGAATCAGAACCTGTGCCCGCCGCCGCTCCCCATAGCGAACCACCGTCGGCACCGCAGTGACGGGGGTCACGCCCACCGGAAGAACCGGCTCACCAATCAGCGCGTTGATCAAGGTCGACTTGCCACGCTTGAACTGCCCGATACAAGCGACGTAGAAGCGGCCCTCGTCAACGCGTGCTGCTAGCGCACGAGCCTCTTCGGAAACTCGCTTCGAGCCTACCTCCTCTCCCAGCGCCGCCAGGCGAAGCAGGGCTGCTGCGCCACCCCCCGGGCCGGAGGGGCTCGAAGGTACTCCGATCTCCTCGGCGACTCCCGGCGCATTCCCTTTAGCCTTTGTCATAGCCCTCGCCCGGATGCCGGCAAACCCTTCCCACAGGGTGCGGTCGCCCCCGTACCCAACGCTAGCGCCCTTCCCTTGTTCTTCCTGGTCGGCACCGTCATGGCTTCACCTGCGGCACGGCCGGAGTGTGGCCGGTCTGCAAGATTGCCGCCAGCTCGTCCCGAAGCGCAGCGTCAAGGGGCAGAGCTCGAAGTTTGGCTACCGCCGAGTCCACCGGATAGCCATACGACCTGAGGGAAACTTTCCCATCTTCCCAGACCGCGTAGCAGGCCTGCGGACTGCCGGTTTTTGGCTGCCCCAGGCTGCCCGGATTCACCACCGTGCAGGCGCCGATGGTTCGAAGCGCCGGGAGGTGCGTGTGCCCCACGAAAATAAAGTCGGCACCCACCCCCTCGACTTCCCTTAGCCACTGCGCGGCGTTCGCGTGGCAATAGCTAAACAGCGGATCCGACGGAACAGCGTGGCAGAGGTAAAAGCGGGCCCCGCCGCGCTCGATGGCTGCGTGAAGCGGCAGGCTTCGAAGGAAGTGTTTCTGGCCGCAAGTCAGAACCGATTCGGTAAAGCGCTGCGTGGCCTCCGCCATCGCCCGGAAACGAGGGGAACAGTGCGGGTCCTCATTGAAGCCCACGGCGTGATCATGATTGCCCCGCACGACGAAGGATGCATGGACCTTGAGGTAGTCGATGACCGCGCCGGGCTCGGGGCCATAGTTGACGAGGTCGCCCAGCACCCAGAGCTCATCGTAAGACTCTCGAAACGCCGAAAGGGCGTCAAAGTTACCGTGAATGTCTGAGAGGATGGCGATCCTCATGGCCCTTCCCTTTTCCCGGCCCGGACCTTCTTGTTGATCCCGCGTAAGCCCTCAACCAGCGAGGCAGCCCCAAAACTAAAAAACTCCTGAACGCCTTGCGGCGGACAGGAGTCATCACCCTCTGCAGGGAGTTTAACGGGCGAACTCCATCACCCGGTCTGACTAATCCAGAGCATTTTTATATCACGCCTTCGCCGCCTGATGAACTGACGCTGGGGCGCTATAGACCGGCTAACGCGGCGGGAGTGACAAACGGATGCCCACTCGTGCCAGAGCTGGCGGGCCCAGCGTTCGCACCGGTGTGCGCCCCTCGTCGTAACGCTGGTTCAACACGTTTTCTCCGGCCGCGAAGAGCTCAACGGCCTGGCCACGCAGAGTGAAGCCGCGCGATACGAAAACATCCAGGGTGAAATACGGGTTCAGCCGCAGCTGGTTGAGGTCGTCGTTAAATTCGGCGCCCTCGGCGCGGCCCTGGACGGCAAAGGTGAGTTGGTGGGGACCGGAATATCGCGTCTGGAAGGTAAAGTCGTGCCGCGGCACCAAAGGGACCAGTAACCCCACGAGCGCGGGATTGCCTGGGAAGCTGGTGACCGTGGCATCCGCAAACTGGTAGCCAGCGGCCAGCAGAAGTGAGCGGGCCACCTGCGCTTCCATCTGAGCTTCCACGCCGCGGGCGCGGGTGCGTCCCAGGTTCTCACGCTGGCGGATAATCAAATCCGGCGTGACGCTCAATGTGACGTTGGCTACCGGGCGGGTAATGTCCGCCCAGAAGAAGTCGGTACGCGCGCTCAGGCGCTGGCCGATCAGGCTAAACTTCGCACCCGCCTCGCCCCCGGTCAGCCGCTCCGCCTCGAGCGCGCTGTTGGCCAGCGTCAGGACATTACCCACGCGGAAGCGGCGGTAAAGCTCGTTCAGCGTGGGAGCGCGGAAGGCGCGGTATCCAGAAGCGTAGAGCGAAGCGCGACCGTTCAGGCGATGCAAGACGGAGAGGCGCGGGCTGAAAGCATGTTCGCCACGGTCCGGGAAGACGATCACCGTGGAAGGGCCGGGAGCCGCCAGCGGCGTGGAGGTGGAAAGGGCACGATGGTTGTGCCAATCGTCGAAGCGTGCGGCGGCGGTGATGATCCAACGCGGCGTCACGCGAACGAGGTCCTCGCCCAACAGGCCGAGGCTGCGCTGCCGGCCGCCAGCTCCCAGCGCCGAGTTGAGCAGCCCCGCACGGTAGAGCAGCTCGTTGCTGGAGCCGCGGACGGCGCTCGCCTCGAAGCCCGCTACCAGGGTCTGCATCGCACCGGCAGGCCGCGACCATTGCGCGGAAAACCCCAGCTCCTGTGCGGGCACGCGCTGAACGTCGGTCAGGGTTTCCGCGGACCGGCCGGCGGCGATGGCCGAGAAGTTCTGATCAAACACCTGCGGCCCGCCGTAGGCCCGCAGCCAAAAGACGCCTGCCGCTGACTGCCAATCGCCGCCCGCCACCACTTGGCGCAAGTGAGTGCGGTTGGTTTGGAGAGGCGTTCCGTTATGACGAGCTTCTTGAAAAAACGAGCCGCGCAGAAAGGCGCGCGCCTGCTCAGAAAAAATCTTCGCCAGGGCGACGCGGCCGAACCGGTTCTCGGAGGCAGCCCGCGTGTCAACCGCGCCGCGGACGGCCGGAGCCACCAGAACATAGCCATCGGTGCGGAACCCGGAAGCGTCCAGGGTGCTCATCCAGGAACCGGCGCGCAGGCTGGCGGAGACCGAGGCGTCCGGCGTGCTCTCGTTCCCGTAGGAGGTTTCGAGCGACAGGGTGGAAGCCAGGGGGCACCGCGGGATCAGATTCACCACCCCGCCTAGGGCCCCGGTGCCGTACAGATCCGAAGCGCCGCCCTCCAGCACCTCGATGCGGTCGAGCGACTCGCGCGGCACGCGGTCCCAATAAACCCAGCCGCCAAAGGGATCGTTCAGCGGGATGCCGTCCTCCAGCACAACCGCCCGGCTCGCACCGCTAGCTCCCGTTCCCCGCAATGAAACGCCTTGGGCCGTGGGATTAGCCACCCGGCTGCCAGAACGGCGAAGCAAGCTGAAACCCGGCACCTGTCGCAGGGCATCGTCCAATTCCAGGGCGGCGGTAGACAAGAGGGTGCTGCGCTGAAGCACGGTAACCGTGGCCGCAGTTTCGCCGATGCGCTCGCGCGTCCCGGTGGCGGTCACGGTAATACGCTGCAGGAGCGTGGCAGGAGTTAGCCGCACCTCGAGGTGCAGGCTGCTCTCGCCGGCGGCGGCTGTCCATTTCTCTTTGACCCGGGCCAGCCCGGCGGCGTCAACCTCGAGCACACCCGAACTGGCCGCCACAACGGGGAAGGCGAAGTGACCCTGGTTGTCAGTCTGCGTGCGAAGCTCTCCTGTCGCGGTCCGAAGCAGCACGTTTGCGCCGGCAACAGGGGCTCCGCTGGCGTCCCGCACCACTCCATCGATTCCCTGCCGCGCCGGGGAAGTAGCATTGGCGGTCTGCGGCAGCGCCGCTGCCATCGTTGGCCCCTCAGCAAGGCCCAGCGCCAGCACCAGGCCAGCTATGGCGCGCCAGGGCTGCGAGGCCCTGTCCGGAGTCCCGTGGGTTACCGGCGTCATCTGGAACTTCATTAGGCTGCACTCGCGGTGAGGAAAAGTCCAGAAGATTCCCCAGACAATGTAAACCTTGTGTGGCTTGTAAGGAAATCCTCTCGGTTGCGTCCTTTGTGGCGTCGGTAACGGATGTATGGCTTCGAAACAAGTCTCACCGATCCACCCGGAGGGATGCGGTACCGGCTGGCCCGCAGTACGCGCAGCAAATGTTAATTTGACCAAACGAACCGGATATGTTGTTGAAAAATCGAGAGGGGCACCGGAAGCGGCGGCGAAAGTGGACACGCAACTCGGCTGCGTCCCGGGAAAGGCCGAGAAGGGCTCGCCTTGACTTATCGTTTCGGGAAAAGCTATTTTGGAGACTGCGGCACGAACTAAGGAATTGAGCAGAGGGGCAAAAGCCTTTGAAACGCACCTACCAGCCTAACCGTCGCCGTCGCGCGAAGACGCATGGCTTTCGTGTGCGGATGAGAACCCCGGGCGGCCGCCAAACCCTGAAGCGCCGGCGCCAGAAGGGCCGCTATCGCCTGGCACCATGAAGGCAGGCAAGAAGTTTCCCCTTCCCAAGGCTTTGCGGCTGCTTCATCGCAGCGAGTTTCGCAGGGTATACGAGGAAGGAGCACGCCGTAGTACCCGGCTGTGCACGGTCTTCTACCGGCCGAATGGTTTGCCGCAGACGCGCCTGGGTATTACCACGCCCTCGGCCCTGGGCAAGGCGGTAAACCGCAACCGGATTAGGCGCCGTCTGCGGGAGGTGTTTCGTTTGAACCAAGGACGTTTGCCGGGGGGTTGGGATGTGGTTCTGAATCCGCGCCCTGCCGTCTCGGACGCACCCTTTGACGCCCTCGAGCGAGAGCTGCTGCGCTTGCTGCCCTCGCACCCTCCTCGGGACTCTGGAACCCGGGACCTGCCATCCGTCGCGACGAATGACAAAGGAGAAAGAACACGGAAGGCGGACCCAGGCCCAAGGATGGCTGGATAACATGAGGACTTTCCTCTTGGCCGCAATCCGTTTCTACCAGGCGTGCATCTCGCCGGCGCTGCCTTCTTCCTGCCGGTATTATCCCTCTTGCTCCGAATACGCGTACGCAGCCGTCGAGAAGTGGGGATGCGTGCTAGGCCTGAAGATGGCGTTGGCCCGGCTGCTGCGTTGCTGGCCGTGGGGCGGATACGGCTGCGATCCGGTGCCGTAGCCCGAGGCGACCTAGCCTCAGCGAGTGGTCCTATCGCTGAAAGCGGATGCCCGAACCCAAAGCAAATGGACAACGAAAAGCGCATCTTCATTGCCTTCTTGCTCTCGCTCGCGGTGCTGATGCTGTGGCGCTTCATCGTGCCACCCCCTCCGCCCGCGCCGGAGACCAACCCTGCTAAGACCGCCGCACAATCGACGGGCTCGCCAGCCAAGCCTCAGGCTCCGGGAGGGTCCGGCAGCACTAGCCCGACACCATCCGCTGACAAGTTGCAGACCCTGCCTATTCGCGTGGGTCAGAAGCCGCAGGACTTTGTGATTGAGGGCCAACTCTACCGCATCACCCTTTCGTCCCAGGGCGCGGTGGTGAAGGACTGGGTCCTGAAGAAATATCCCGATGAGAATGGCCATCCCCTGGACGTCATCAACCAGCCCGCCTGTGAGCAATTGGGATTCCCGATGAGTATTTCGCTGGCTGATGCCTCCCTGGCCGACAAGCTTAACCATGCCGTCTACGTCGGTGACCAGGCAGGTTCTCCGCTTGTCCCACCCACAAAGCTAGCCTTCGACTACAGCGACGGCCACGTGGCGGTGCACAAAGAGTTCTCCTTCACCACCGGTTACGAAGTGGACGTCCAGGTAAGCGTCCGCAACGCGGAACAGCTCCTGCCCGTCCAGGTGGCGTGGCCGGGCGGCTTCGGCGACCACTCGCTTCCCGTGAAGACCCGCGAATCCGCGAGTCGTGCCGTCTACGGCCGTCCGGGGAGCCTGAAGCGCGTCCCGCAAAGGAAAGTCAGCCAGGCCCTCACCATTCCAGGCCCCTTGGTTTTGGGCGGTTTGGAAGACCGCTTCTTCGTCGATGTGTTTCTGCCGGGCTCACCAGAGGACGTCTTTCGCATCGAAAGCCGCGCCTGGAATCCGCCGGATTGGAGGGAAAAGGAGCCGCCCAAGCCGCTCGAGGTGATGCTCGGCACCCCGGAACCCAAACCGCTAGCCTTCCGTCTGCTGGTCGCTCCCAAGGACCTCGACGTGCTCCGCGCCCAGAAGCCTCCCTTGGACAGCCTGGTGGATTTTGGCTGGTTCAGCTTCATCGCCAAGCCCCTCTTTCTGGCCATGAGGCTCGTGTACAACCACGTGGTTCACAACTGGGGCTGGGCGATCATCATTCTCACCGTTGTGCTGAACGTCACCCTGTTCCCTCTCAAGCTGAAGAGCATTCAGTCCGCGCAGAAGATGCAGAAGATTGCGCCGATCGTCAAGGACATTCAGGAAAAATACAAGCAATACAAAATAAACGATCCGCGCAAGCAGAGGATGAATGAAGAGATCATGAAGCTCTACAAGGAGCACGGAGTGAACCCGCTGGGCGGCTGCGGACCCATGATCTTGCAGCTTCCCATCCTCTATGGCTTCTACGAGCTCCTGGTCACCGCCATCGAGCTGCGGCACGCGCCCTGGATCCTGTGGGTGAGGGACCTCTCCGCGCCAGACAAACCGCTATTCCACCTCGGCAGCTTCCCCATCTCGCTGCTGCCGACGGTGATGATCATCACTATGTTTCTGCTGCAGAAGATGACCCCTATGACTGCGGTCGATCCAGCACAGGCGCGCATGATGACCTTGATGCCGCTGATGTTTGGCATCTGGTTCTACGCCTTGCCCAGCGGCTTGGTGCTCTATTACCTGACAGCCAACATCGTGGGCATGGCGCAGCAATTGCTCATCAACCGGATGATGCCAGCCGCCGCCCAGCCTCCCGCACCACCACCGGCGAGGGGCCCGCGCTCCCCCGTGGCAGGCAGGGCGGTGGCTGTGAAACAATAGCTGTTGATCATGAACGTGCAGAATCCTCAGCGCCCCGCGCCGCTCTCGCAGACCCTAGAGGAAGGCCTTGCAGCCATCCAGGCTTTCTTGCAGCAGGTGATCCGCCTCGGCAAGTTCAACCTGACGTTCGCCGTGCGCCGCCACCAGCCGGCGCAAGACGATATCGAGTCGCCGGAGTACATCGTCGACCTTACCGGGCCGGACTCCGAGCTGCTACTGGAGGGCCATGCGGCGCTGCTGGACGCACTCGAGCACGTGGCGCGCAAGGTCGCGAGGCTGGACGAAAGCCTGGCCGGCAAGATTGCCTTCGATTGCGAGGACTGGCGGCGCGTGCGCATTGAGGAGCTGAAGCTCACGGCTCGCGTGGCGGCCGAGCGCGTGATCGAAACGGGTAACCCTTATCCGCTGGGTGCCATGACGCCCCGCGAGCGCCGCGTGGTCCACCTGGCACTCCGAGACGAAACCCGGGTACGCACCGAGAGCCAGGGCTTTGGCCCCGAGCGCCGCGTGGTGATCTTGCCTGCCTCCTCATCCTTGCCGAAGGCCTCGCCGCCCGAGAACCGTTCGTGACCAGCGAGAAGGATCAGCGCTAGAACGCCCTTGGGTCATGGAGGATCCGCTTGTTCCGTCCGCCTGCCCTGCACCTCTGGCCACTGCCAGCGGGCTGGGCAGCGAAGACACCATCGTAGCCATCGCCACGCCACCGGGCCGAGGCGGTGTCGGCGTGGTGCGGCTCTCCGGGCCACGCGCACTGGAGATTGCCGGCAGCGTGATTCGGGCATCGCATTGGCCCCCGCAGACGCAACGCGCTACGCTCGGCTTCTTCCACGATCCGGCCTCCGGCCGCCTGCTGGATGAAGTGATCGTCGTCGCCTTCCGCGCGCCGCATTCGTACACCGCGGAAGACCTGGTCGAGATTTCCTGCCACGGCGCACCCGTGCTGCTTGCTTATCTCGTTGAGTGCTGCCTGAAGCAAGGCGCGCGCCCCGCCGAACCGGGCGAGTTCACCCTGCGCGCCTTCCTCAATGGCCGCATGGACCTGACGCAGGCGGAAGCGGTCCGCGACCTGATCGAGTCGCGCACGCTTTATCAGGCGCGCGTCGCTGCCCAGCAACTCCAGGGCTCGCTCTCGGCGCTGCTCACCCCGCACAAGCAGGCCTTGCTGGAACTCATCGCCCGCCTCGAGGCAGGTATCGATTTTGCCGAAGACGATGTGCCCGTCTCCGACTGGGAAGAAATCGCCCGTGGCCTCGACTCTATCCGCGCACCGCTGGAGCGCCTCGCCGCAGGTTACGAATACGGGCGCATCGTGCGCGAAGGCTTGAGCCTGGCCATCGTCGGGCGCCCGAACGTCGGCAAGTCCAGCCTGTTCAACCGGCTGCTCAATGAAGAGCGCGCCATCGTCACTGCCACGCCCGGCACCACCCGCGATCTGATCACAGAGAGCGCCAACCTGGACGGCATCCCGCTGCGCTTGGTCGACACGGCGGGGATTCGCCACACCCAGGACGAGGCGGAAGCGATCGGAGTGCGCAAGACCTTCCAGGCTATTGCCGATTCCGACTTGCGCCTGCTGGTGGTCGACGCCTCCGAAGGGTGGACGCCGGGAGATGCGGAGCTATTAGAGCGATTGCTCCCGCTCGGCGCGCTGCTGATTGTCTGCAACAAGTGTGATCTGCCACGGCGGATCACTCCCGAACTCATGGTTCAGGTAACGGCACCAGAGGCTGTCCTAGGCGCAGAAGGTGGCGGTCCTGATGTGGCAGCGACGCCACGCACCCCGGGGGTCGTGTGGACCTCCGCCCTCACCGGCGAAGGTCTGCCGGAGCTGAAGCGGAAGGTTCGGGAGGTCGCAGCCCCGGCCGCCTGCCTTGGCGAGGGCGGGTTGCTCACCAACCTGCGCCATCACCAGCTCATCCAGGATTCACTCGCTGCCCTGGGGCGTGCCCGCACGGCAGCCGAAAAGCGCGTCCACCACGAAATGCTTTTGCTCGACCTCTACGACGCCCTCCACGCCCTGGATAACATCACCGGCGCGACGACCACCGAGGATATCTTGGGGGTGATTTTCTCCACCTTTTGCGTCGGGAAATGAGCCTCGTCGTGTTCGTTTTTTCCCACGCACGTAGAACTCCTCTTGACAAACCCCGGGGGGGCTAGCATGACTCACCATCCAGGTAGTCGGTTCCCGCAACGTAACCCAGGGGGGTGACCATGTCGGCTCGCAATAGGGGAAGCTTCAGGGGCAGGCTTGCTTTGGCGCTCGTCGGAGTCGTGTCTCTCAGCGCCTGGCTGGTTCTTCATCGCAGTCCGACCTTCGGCAGCACTGAGGCCAGCAACTGTTGCGGACCGAATCATCCCGAAGCACCGCGCGAACTCGACTTCTCCTACTACTCGCTGCGTGACGGCTTCACCTCCGAGCTGCAGCTGGTTAGTGACTCGCCCAAACCCATTGATCTGACCATCGCGATTCGTGACCTAGCGGGCGAGACGCTGCTAACT
>CADDZE010000068.1 GCA_902812465.1 Acidobacteriota bacterium
TGCCCCAACCGCTCGCCCGAAGAGGCGGGCCGCCAAGCCCGTGCGGCCGGATAGGCCAGCCCAAGGCTGACCGAATTCCCGGCAAGCGCCAGGATTTCTCAGTGACTCGCAGGAGTGGCGTCCCCGACGGGATTTGAACCCGTGTTACCGCCGTGAAAGGGCGATGTCCTAGGCCAGGCTAGACGACGGGGGCGGCGTTCGTTTTCCAGACGTGTCTTCAGGCAAGACCAAGCGCCCCCGGGGCCGCGCCGGCGCTCCCGGTGAGGGTTCTCAAGCTCGCCGCCGGGCCTGGAGCGGTTCCAACGGCGGGCGGCGGAAGTGATGCTGCTGATTCGGGAAGCGTTTCTACGCGGCATCTCGACGCGGCAGGTGGGGCGGGTGGTGGCGATCCTGACAGGTGAGGCGGTGAGCGCGCAGACGGTCCCGAAGTTGAGCCGGCATCTGGACCGTTTGGTGAAGGCGTTCCAGGGTCGAGACACACGTGCGCGGTGCGCTTGACAACCGTGTGGGCCATCGCGTAGCATCGACTCCGCTTTCCTGGGTGTCCGACGCGTGGGTCCTATTAGGCGCCGGCCAGTGGCCGGGCGCCGCCCGAAGTTCGAAAACACTTCGTTCTTTCGCGATCACGCAGATGAGGCGAAGCGCATGAACCAACGGCTTTATACCCTTTTGGTGGTGGCTCCTCACGGTAAAGTGCACAAGGTCCGGCTGCCGTACTACGCTGTGCATCTCAGCGTGATTTGCGGTCTGGCGGGTCTGGTGGCGATGGCGTCGTTGGCCCACAGCTACGCCAAAATGCTCTTGAAGGTCTCGAACTACAACGACCTGCGCTCGGAACAGACGGCCTTGCGCAGCGAATATCGCGCCCTGGAAAACGTAGTTGACCACACAAACCTCAAGCTGGAATCACTCGAATCGCTGGCCGGCGAGGTTGCTTTGACCTATGGCTTCGGAAGGAAGGGCCACCCGGGGATTCCGCGGGCGGTGCTGGCGCTGGCAACTCAGAGCAACTCGACGCTCGATTCCAGTTACAACGCTTCCTTGTACACCTTTAACCTGCTGCGGCAGGCGGCGCTCGATCCACCGGGTGATCCCCTCGCGCGAGCGCTGATTTCCGTGCCTCGCTATCAGCCTTGGGCGGGCGTTGGCTTCGAGCGCTCAGCCGTCCCTGCGCTCTGGCCGGTGCGTGGCGCGATCACCGGAGGGTTCGGCCAGCGCATGGACCCGTTGACGGGCGAGGATGCCTATCACGCTGGCGTCGATATCTCCGCACCGAAGGGCACAGAAGTGGACGCCGCGGGTGACGGCGTGGTGATCTGGGCTGGGCGCGAGTCCGGTTATGGCAACGAGATCGTCATCGATCACGGCTCCGGACTGACAACGGTTTACGCTCACCTCAGCCGCGTTGACGTGCTCCCGGGCCAGGAAGTGACGGCAGGCACGCCGATCGGCGCCGTCGGCACCACGGGTCGCACCACGGGGCCACACCTGCACTACGAGGTGCGCCTGCACGATACCCCAGTGAACCCGGCTAAATACCTGCGCGCCGACTCCAATCTCTCCGCGGCCGAAGCAGCTTCGGCGCCCTCAAAACAGCAAGTGCAATGACATCTGGATGAAGCGCGGGCTTCCCAGCGTATTCTGAATGAACCCGATGCCTTGGCCCGGTGGCGGCGGGTTGGTGTAGCAGGGCTGGGGATTGAAGCAGCCGTTCAGCGTTACGTTGTTGTTCGGCGCGTCGAAGCTCGGGTGGTTGAAAAGGTTAAAGAAGTCCACGCGGTAATTAAGCGTCCAGCGCTCGGTGAGCTTCGTATTCTTTTGCAGCGAGAGATCGAACCGAGACTGGAAGGGTGCGCGGAAGATGTCACGTCCGGTATAGCCGTAGCCCGTCTCGACGGTGTCACAGAAGTTCGTGGAGGTTCCGCCTACTGTGGGACCGCAGGGCGGCACGCCACTCTTCCCCGGGGCCAGCAAGGGAATCGTGAAGGCGTTGGGGTCGAAGTAAGGCTTTCCCGCATTCACGCCGGTAGTCCCTTGCAGCTGCACCTGCGAAGTGGTCTTTCCCGGAGCAATGGGCAGCAGCGGGTTGGTGATGAAATCGTCGGCACTAAAGTAGATGCCCGCCACCGATCCGGAGAAGTCGTGGACGCTGAACGTCTGGCCAGATTCGAGCACGGTGATTCCGCTCAGTCCCCAGCCCTTGAGGAATTTTTCCAGCCGTGAGCTCGAGCGCGTGGCCTGAGGAAACTGGTAGAGGTAACTGATGGCCAGCACATGGGTGCGGTCGAAGTCGGCATTGCCGTAGGCGGAACGCGGGTTGAGAGGATTGTTGCCATTGTAGAAGAGGCCCGGGCCGCTTCCTTCATCAAGGGTGTGCGACCAGGTGTAGGAGCCGTTGATCTGCAACCCGTGGCTTAGGCGCTTGTTCACGCTGAGCTGTAGTGCATGGTAATTCGAGATGCCTTCGGCCTCCCAGTAGTTGGAGTTGGGATTGTAGCCGATGTAGGGGACGCGCAGGGCGGTGTTGCCGTCGGAGAAGGAGAACTCGCCGATCGTAGTCTGTACCTGCTCGGTGAGGAGGAGGTTGCCGGCGGAGTCCAGCGGCTGATAGCCGTAAGAATAGATCTGGCCATTGACGGGGTGCTGGGGTGTGGCAATCAGCGGCTGGTTAAACGGAATGGGCAGAAGCGGGTGGACTCCGTGGTTGCCGGTGTACCCCAGGGTCGCAACGAGGTCGTTCCGCGGCTGCCACTGCAAGTCGAAGCTCCAGTTCTCAGAGTAGGGCAGCTTGTTGCTCGGCTCATAGCCCCCAAACAGGAAAGCGAAGTTGGCGAAGCCGGTCGGTGTGCAAGTGGGCGTGAGGGGCTCCGGGCAACCGCTTAGTTGGGACTGGTTGTGGATCAGGGCCGCCACCCCGGAAAGGTTGCTGGGCGGGGGAGGCAGCGGCGCGGTTCCGAAGGGGTGGTTGGCCAGGCAGCCACTTCCGATGCAACTCGCGTTAACGGGGATGGTGAGGGGCTCCTCGGCCGTGACGCCGAAGGGGCCGCTGATGCCCAGCCCAGCGCTGGGAGAAAACTCAGTAAAGAATTCTCCCCGGTCGTAATACATACCCACGCCCGCGCGCAGGACGATGTTCCGCAGCAAGGACGGGCTCCAGGCCACGCCCAGCCGCGGAGCGAATCCCCACTGGCGTCCCGTCAGGGTCGAGTTGCTGATCCCCTTGGTTCCAAACGGTTTGTTGTTGCCCGCCACCACCAGGCCGATGTTATCGATAGTGTCCCGCATCAGGTCATAGCGGTCAAAGCCCGGATAGAAGTTGATCAGGCGGCCGTATTTTTCCACCAGGGCGCCGTCCCAGTCCCAACGCAGGCCCGCCGAGAGCGTCAGATTGGGCCGAAGCTTGAAATGGTCCTGAGCGTAGGCCCCCGCCTGGTTGGCGCGATAATAGCGGTTGGTCTCGCCGTTGAGCAGCCGTCCGCCATTGCGCCCGCCCAGGTCTAACGGCAAAGGGGCTGGTGGAAGGGTCACGCTGGAAGTAGTACTTACTGGCGAGGCGGTCCCTCGGGCCGAAAACGTAATCCAGATTGCCGTTCACCTGGTCAGCCTGGAAGGTGCTAGGCGGCCCGTGCTCCAGCGCCTCGTACCCCAGGCGCTGAATCTGGGCCGGATCGAAAATGTTTTGGGAGGGGACAATATAGCGGCCGCTGGGGGTCTTGGCCTGCATGATAGCCAGCGCCACCGGGTCAATCTGGCTGACTGGGACGCCAGCTAGGGCTGCCAGCGCCGCGGGGCTGCGATCATCGGTGAGACCGATAGGCACGGGGACGCCGTCGGTAGCCCCGTTGAAGGCGTCGGTCACCCGCTGACCCTGGTACGAGCCAAAGAAGAAGAAGCGGTCCCGCCGAATGGGTCCGCCGAAGGTGCCGCCAAAGACGTTGCGGTGCAAGGGCGGCGGGGAGTTGGCGATGCCCGTGGCCTTGAGGAAGAAGGGCGTGGCGTTCCAGCCGCTGGTTTGATGGTATTCGTAAACCTGCCCATGCCACTCGTTAGTACCCGACTTCGTGATGACGCCGATGTGCGCACCACTGTTGGCAGCTTGCGAGGCATCGTACATGGCGGCGTTGACGTGCAGCTCCTCGGTGGTCTCCGGCGGCGGCGTGGGCAGACCCTGGCCAATGGCGTCGTAGACGGGCGTGTTGGTCTGCACCTGGCCGCCAGGCAGAAAGTTCTCCCCGGTATTGAGGACATAGCGGCTGGCACTCACCGAGCTCGAGGATTTTCCGTTAAATAGGTTGTTAGCGTTCACTGAGTTGAAAGTAAAGCTGCTACTCGTGTCGCGCTGGCCGTTGGCCCAGATGCTCTGGTTGCCCAAGCCGGCGTTCGAGCCCGAGCCGGAGAGCGGGTCCGCGTTGAGGCCCGGGCTGAGGATGGCCAGCTGTGTAAAGCTCCCTGTGCCCAAGGGAATGGCCTCGATCACCTGTGGGCTCAGCACGTAGCCATTCGTGGTGTCGACCCTGTTCAGTAGCGGGGTGGCGGCGACTGTGACGCTGGTGGTTACCGTGCCCGGGTGCAGTGTGGCGTTCACCGTTGCCGTACGGTTGGCCTGTACCACTCCGAGAAAGTCTGGCTTTGAAATCCCTGCTTGGAAAAGGTGACTTGGTACGTGCCAATGGGCAAGTCAAAGAGCGAGTAGGCACCCTGGCGGTTGGTGACGGCCGCCAGCTCAAGCCCGGTGGACGCCTCGTGCAACCTGACCTGCACTTGGGCTAACACCGCGCCGCTGCTGTCGGTCACCGTGCCGGTGATCGAGCCCAGCAGCTGCTGGGCGTTCGACGTCGGCATCCGCCCGAGTGCGAGGGATAACAGGATCAGGATGAGGATGAGGAAGAAAGCCGTTCGGGCTGCGCGCCGCATGGGAAGCCCTCCCGATTAAACTGCGAAAATGGCGAAGTTTCAGAACCAGGAACTGCGAGGCCCCACACCAGCGCCGCACCACTATAGGCCAGCCCGGAGGTGTTGCCAAGCGGTAGAAGCCAGAGTACTCATGGGAAATAAAGCCGCGGTTAAATCTGTCTTACGAATCGGTGAAGAGATCATTGAACGGCAATCGAGCATAAGGCTTGCCCCGCGAAGTTCTTCGCATGCCCCGCTCCCCTGCGAGCAGCGTCTACCCTTGCGCTCTAGGGAAGCCGGACACGAACCTCGTGGGCGTCCTTGGAGTCCACCAACTTTACCCACAGGGTGTTCGACTCTTCGTCGTAGCGCCAGCCCAGGGCGGCTGCCATCAAAGCTTCAGAGCTGGGGACTGCCGTAGCGTTTATCCCGTCCACGTTTATGCTGCGGGGCGCTGACCGTTCGCCGTGTACTTTGAAGACCAGGCTGCGTGACGGAGGGGTGTAGGAGCCTTTTCGGGCTGAGACCCTTAGCGTGAGGCCATCCGCTGACGGGGCGAAACTCACCTGTTCAAGCAGCGAGACGCCCTGGCGAAAGTCAAAGCTGAGGCCGTCGTCCTCGTAGTATTGGCGGACCGAGGCGCTCGCATCTCCCGGGTAGACCTCAAAGGTTAGCGGATCAATAGGCGCTTCGTCGACGTACTCGACCACCTGCTGGGTGGGGATGATAGCGCCGCCTCGCACAAAGAGGGGAATGCGCTCGAGGGGTGCATCGATAGTGAGGGAGTGGGGCCCAGTGTAGCGCCGGTCCGTCCAATAGTCGTACCAGGTGCCCCGCGGTAAGTAGACACGACGATGATCGGCGCCCTGATAAACGACCGGTGCCACCAGCAGATCGCCGCCGAAGAGGAACTCGTCGTTTTGACCCACTGCTTCCGCATCATCGGGGTAATCCAGCAGCAGGGCGCGCATCACCGGCAGCCCCGTTTCCGAAGCCTCGTAGAAGGCGTTGTACAGATAGGGCAGCAAGCGGTATCGCAGCTCGATCGACGCACGGTTGATATCCTCCTGCCGGTTGCCGAAGGACCAAGGTTCCTGGTTGTTGCCGCCCAGTTCGTGGTGAGTGCGGCAGTAAGGATAGAAGACGCCTGCTTGCAACCAGCGCGTATACAACTCCGGGCTCGGATTCAAAGCAAAGCCGCCAATGTCTGCGCCCACCAACGCCAGCCCCGACAGGCCCATCGACATCAACTCCGGGAGACTGATGCGCAGGTGATCCCAGGTGCTGGAGTTATCGCCCGTCCAGACGGCCGCATAGCGCTGGCCTCCGGCGTAGGTCGCGCGCGTGATCACCAGCGGGCGCTCGTTCGGCCGGAAGCGCAACATGCCTTCCTGCGTCCCTTCGGACGTCAGCATGCCGTACACGTTATGAATCTTGGCGTGGGGGCTGTGGAGGCCATGGTCGTCGTGCACCGCATCGAGATCCATCGTCTTCGAGGGTACCTCAAAGACGGCCGGCTCGTTCATATCGTTCCAGAAGCCGGCAACGCCATCGTGGATCAGGCCTTGGTAGAGGGAGCCCCACCAGGCGCGTACGCGATCCCGGGTGAAGTCGGGAAAGACGCTTTCGCCCGGCCATACCTTACCCGTGTAGAGCTGGCCGCCGGGCTTTTTCACGAAATCATCCCCCGCCAGCCCCTGCTGGTAGACCCAGTAGTTCGGGTCCACCTTGATGCCCGGGTCGATGATGCAAACCACGCGAAAGCCCTGCCGGCGAAGGTCCGCCAGCAGACGCGGCGGGTTAGGAAAGCGCGACCGGTCCCAGGTGAAGACGCGGTAGCCATCCATATAGTGGATGTCGAGGAAGAGGGCGTCACAGGGAATGTGGCGCTGGCGGAAGTTCTCCGCAATGAAGCGGACGCGGCTCTCGGGATAGTAGCTGTAGCGGCACTGGTGGTAGGCGATGGCCCAGCGGGCGGGCAGCGGCATCCGCCCCACTAACTCAGTGTAACGCTCGAGGACCTTCTTCGGGCTCGGGCCGTAGAAGAAGTAGTAGTTCAACTCGCCGCCGGAGGCGCCAAACGAGTACCGCTCGGGAGATTCGGTACCCAGGTCAAACGAGGATCGCCAGGGGTTATCGAAGAAGATGCCGTAGGCGCGCCCTTGGCGCAGGCCGATGAAGAAGGGAATGGTGTCGTAAAGGGGATCGGTGGACTCATCCCAACCGTAGGCGTCGGTGTTCCACATCACATAGGCGTGGCCGCGCCTGTCCAGGGGTCCGGCCTTCTCGCCCAGGCCGAAGTAGTGTTCGTCAGGAGGCATCCATTTCCAGCAGCGGACCTCGTTGCCATTCCACCCCATGCCCATACCATCGTCGTCCTTGGAGATCAACCGCCCAGTCCGGTCATAGAAAGCCAGACGGAAGGGATGATGCTGGGCATGGATTTCGATCTCCGAGGTGCGGATGATCGAAGCATTTCCGTCCCGCCGAACCTCCAGGTGGGCCGGCTCCCAACTCGTCTTGACGACAGCGTAGGAGTAATCAGGCAGGGGTGCACCGCGCGTCATTCGAACCCTTACCAGATCCGGGGCGAGCACATTAACGGTGACGCGGGCCTTGGCAGCCTGGAAGTCGATGCTCGTGGCCTGCGGCGGCTGCGGCTCCAGATTGCCAATACTGTGCCATTGCGCGGCCAGTGGGCTCGTGTAAAGCAGGAGCGCAACCACGCTCCACCTGCGCGGCAGCCACCGGCACGCGCACCGGGTTGGGCGGCTTTCACTCCCCATCCCGGCCTTCGAATGCCGAGGCTGCGGAAGGCAGTAATTCCTTCCGGTGGCCCCATTCGCTTCCTTGATTGAAGCATTGGAGAGCACAGACGCCCCCTTGTTCATTTGTCTGCTCACTTCGATTATCGCCCGCGTTCGTGCGGAATACATGGGTGGCTATGAAGATAACTCGATGGCACGCCTATCGACGAAGCAGCCCTTAGCCATCTTATGTCCTTGACCACCTAGACGGTGAATGCTCGGGCCATAACAATCTCCTTGGTGGCACGCGACCGAATCCTTCGCCGAGCCCGCCGTGATAGACTATGTCACTGGTTTGAGAGGACGTTATGCCCATCTTTGTGCTTCGCACCAAGGCTGCCTTGCGCGCAGCCTCGTGCGTTTGGCTGTTGACCGTCTTGGAGGCCTCGGAGCCCAAGGGCTTCCTCCCCAGCCCGCCCGCCACGCGCCGCGACGGCGTTGTCGACATCATCCACGGCGTTAGCATACCCGATCCCTACCGCTGGCTGGAGGACCAGAACAGCCCGGAAACCCGCGCCTGGATTGACGGCCAGATGCACTACACGGAATCCATCCTTAAGCCGCTGCCCGGCCGCGATGTGCTCACCCAGCGCCTGACCGAGTTAATGAAGGTAGAGACCATCGGCATGCCGGTCGAGCGCGGCGGCCGCTATTTCTTCATGAAGCGCGCGGCGGACCAGGACCTCTTCGTCCTGCACATGCGCGAGGGGCTGAACGGGCGGGACGAGGTATTGGTGGACCCCGCGCCCCTGAGTCCTGACCATACCACCAGCGTCACCTTGGAGGATGTCTCGCGCGATGGCAGGTTGGTGGCGTACGGGGTTCGCGAGGGGGGCCAGGATGAGGTCACAGTCCACTTCATCGACGCCACCACCCGTCGGGAGTTGAATGACCGTTTGCCTCGCGGCCGCTACGAAGGTGTTTCCCTCCTGCCCAGCGGCAAGGGCCTTTTTTACTCCCGTCAATCGGAAGCGGGGCCGCGCGTCTGCTATCACGCCTTCGGCTCCCATCCGGCGTCTGACCCGGAGGTATTCGGTAAGGGCTATGGCCTGACGGATATCATCAGCACCGACGTCTCGGAAGACGGACGCTATCTGCTGATCACTGTCTCGCACGGCGCGGCGGGAGATCACACCGAGCTGTGGCTCAGTGAGGTCGCCCGGCCGCGGGCTGCCCAGCCCCTCGTCAAGGATGTGAAGGCGCGCTTCGAGGCGCAGTTTGGTGGCGACCGGCTCTTCGTACAGACGGACTGGAAGGCTCCGAACGGCAGAATGATGGAGGCGAAGCTTGAGCATCCGGACCTCGCCAGTTGGCGTGAGGTCATTCCCCAGCGCCAAAGAGCGGTGATCGAGGGGTTTTCGGCAGCGGGTGGCCGCCTGTTCGTCAACTACCTTCAGGATGTCGCCTCACGGGCCGAAGTGTTCGACGCTGACGGGAGGCACGTGCGCGATGTCGCTTTTCCCGCCCTGGGCTCGGTCAGCCGGGTGAGCGGCCGCTGGAGCTCCAAAGAGGCCTTCTTCCAGTACAGCTCCTTCGCCATCCCCAACACCATCTACCGCTACCGCATGGACGACGGCCGCCAGGAGGTGTGGGCGCGGCTCACCATCCCGGTGGACAGCCGTCGGTTCGAAGTCCGCCAGGTGTGGTACCGGTCGAAGGATGGAACGCGCGTTCCCATGTTTTTGCTAGCGCGAAAAGGGCTCAAGCAGAACGGAAACAATCCCACACTCTTGACGGGCTACGGCGGCTTTGATGTCAGCCTGACGCCGGCCTTTTCCCCCATGGCGGTTCTGTGGGCGGAGCAGGGCGGCGTGTACGCGGTGCCGAACCTGCGCGGCGGCGGGGAGTTCGGTGAGGCATGGCACCGTGCGGGCATGTTCGGTAACAAGCAGCATGTGTTTGACGACTTTATCGCGGCGGCGGAGTGGCTGATTGGCAACCGCTACACTCAGCCTGCGAAACTCGCCATCCGCGGCGGAAGCAACGGCGGACTGCTGATGGGCGCCATGATGACCCAGCGCCCGGACCTCTTTGGCGCCATCGTGTGCCTGTACCCCCTGCTCGATATGGTTCGCTACCACCTGTTCAAGGTGGCCCCATTCTGGGTTTCCGAATACGGATCGGCCGACGACCCGCAGCAGTTCAAGTACCTCTACGCTTACTCGCCCTACCATCACGTCGTGAAGGGCAAGAGTTATCCGGCCATCCTGTTCGTCAGCGGCGACAACGATACGCGGGTGGATCCCCTGCACGCCCGCAAGATGGCTGCCCTGATGCAGTGGGCGAATGGTTCCGGCAAGCCCATTCTGCTGCGGTATGACACCAAGTCCGGCCACTCGGGTGGCCGCCCGCTCGGCCAGCAGATCGAAGAGTCGGTGGACGAGTTGTCGTTCATCTGCTGGCAGCTTGGCGTGGTGCCGCACCACCAAAGCTAGGGCCGCCTAACTGGCCTCTTACACCTAAACGCGCTGCCGCAGTCGCTGGCAGATCCAATCTCCCACTTCCCGCGTGCCGGCTCCTCCCCCAAGGTCAGGCGTCGTGATCCCCTGCCGAATGGCTTCCGCCACAACGCCCTCCACGTCGCGGGCGGCTTCGCTGTGCCCCAGGTACTCTAGCATGAGCGCCGTGGTGAGCAAGGCCGCCATAGGATTGGCCACGTTCTTCCCCGCCAGTTTCGGCGCTGATCCGTGGACCGTTTCGAACATCGAGGTGCGGCCCGGGTGAAGGTTGGCCGACGGTGCCAGGCCCAGCCCACCCTGAAGTTGCGCACCCAGGTCGCTGAGAATGTCACCGAACATGTTGCAGGTGACGATGACCTGAAACTGCGACGGATCGCGCACCATCTCCAGGGCCAGGGTATCCACATAAAGGTGGGAGGCCTCGATCTCCGGGTAGCGGCGGCTCACCTCCGCAAACGTCCGCTGCCACAGGCCGTGGCCGTGCGGCATGGCATTCGACTTATCGCTCATGCAGACCTTGCGCCAGCCGTGGCGCCGTGCGTACTCGAAGGCATAGATAAGAATGCGCTCGACGCCCTTGCGCGTATTCACATCTTCCTGGACAGCCACTTCATCGGGTGTGCCGCGCTTGAAGGTGCCTCCGATCCCCACGTATGAGCCCTCGGTGTTCTCACGAAAGATGACGAAGTTGACGTCGGCCTCGGTGCGGTCTTTCAAGGGGCAGAGGCGGCGGTCTAGGAGCTTCACGGGACGTTGGTTGACGTAGAGGTCGAGGCCGAAGCGGATGCCGAGCAGGATGTCTGCAGCGTGCTGATTCGAGGGAACACGCGGATCACCGACCGCGCCGATGAAGATGGCCTGGAAGTCGCGGCCTAGCATCTCCAGCGCGCCTGGCGGCAGCGAGACACCTTCACGCAGATACTTTTCTGCGCCCCAGTCAAAGGTGACGAGCTCGAGGGGAAGCCCGCGCGTCTCCCTCAGCGTTTCGAGAGCTTTGACGGCTTCGGCGGTCACCTCGAGGCCGATGCCGTCACCGGGAATGATGGCGATACGCTGGGTGGGCATCTTACACAAGTCCCCTGAGGAAGAACGTGCGAGGCACGCGGAGCGCCGCGCGGCCCCCCATCGTCCGGATGAAGCATGGCGTCGCCCGACTACTCCCCTCCGTGTGGCGATCAGGTGCTGAACGTTTCCTTCCGGACAGTCAGTGCCTCAATCCGCTCGACCACCGGCGTGAAGCCCAAGCCCGGCGATTGCGGCACCTGGATGGTGCCTTGTGGGCTGACGGTCACTTCCGGATCGATAATGTCCTGCTGCCAGTAGCGGCGGCTGGCGGAGACGTCCCCCGGGAGGGTGAAGCCCGGCAGCGTCGACATGGCGATGTTATGCGCGCGCCCGATTCCCGATTCCAGCATGCCGCCGCACCACAAGGGTACGTTCCGCGCGCGGCAGACTTCGTCGATGCGACGGGCTGAGGTGAATCCGCCTACGCGCCCCAGCTTGACATTGATGATCTGGCAGGCCCCGATCTCGATAGCCTTGCGCGCATCGTCGGCGTTGTGAATGGATTCGTCCAGGCAGATCGGAGTCTTCAGCTCGCGCTGCAACCGGGCATGGTCCACCAGGTCATTCCATCCCAGCGGCTGCTCAATCATCAGCAGGTAGAAGCGGTCCAAGGATTTCAGCCGCTCCAGATCGTCCAGGGTGTAGGCGCTGTTGGCATCGACCGAGAGAACGATGCGCGGGAAGCGCTCACGAACCCGCTCCAGGACCTCGACGTCCCAACCCGGCTTGATCTTCAGCTTGATGCGCTGGTACCCGGCCGCCAATTCCCGCTCGATCCGATCCAGCAGCTCCTCGACCGTCCGCTGGATTCCGATGGAGACGCCGCAGGGGATCTCCTGCAGCGTGCCGCCCACCAACTTCCACAGTGGCACGCCCTGCAGCAGCGATTCTGCGTGCCAGAGCGCGCATTCGAGCGCCGCTTTAGCCATGTTGTGGCCGCGAATGGAGCAGAAGCGCGGGGCCAGGGCCGAGGCCTGGCGCCACTCGCCGGCCAGGGCCCAGGGAATCAGGAAGTCGCGCAGGATGTGCCAGGCGGTTTCCGGCGTCTCGTGGTTGTAGAGCGGCTGTTCGCCACAAGCCACCTCGCCCCAGCCAGTGGCGCCATCCACGTCAGCGCGCACCAGAACGATGCGGCGCCGGGTGGTGCGGCCGAAGCTGGTCTCGAACGGCGAGACCAGCGGCATCTGGATTTCCCGCAACTCGATGCGGTGGATTTTCATGGTGCGGCCTCTCTAACCCTTGGCGGCGCGAAGTGCTGCGCCCTTATAGGGTGGTCAGCACATATCGGCTGGCTTCCTCGCCTCGAATGAAGCCGGTGATTGCCAAGCCGCGTGCAAAATGGCGTTCGAGCTGGCGGCGAACGCGCCGCTGCAGCCGGCGGGCTTGCCCGGGATCCTCTTCCGCCAAGCGGGCAAAGTCCGAGGGAATCACAACCTCTGCTTGGGCCTGGTGCCGGGCGGAATTCGGAAGCTTCCCGGATAAGGCACGGCGGACGCGCGGTGACTTCAGCCACCACTCACACAGCAAGCGGTCCGAGGGTAAACCTTGTTGCAAGCGACTCTCCACGTGCCCGTAATGGTCGGGCAGAAGACGCCGGACAATCCCGCCCAGGCGGACGATGTTGAAGAATGCGTTTTTGGCGCGCATTGGATCGAACGTCCACTCGATGCGGCGGATGCCCGCCGCGATCGCCAACTCCCGCTGCTTCAATTTGAGTGCCCGGCCCAGGCCGCGGTTCTCGTGAGCTGCCAGTACACCGAGCGACAGGGAGTGATAGTAACGTTCCGAGTCGCGCCATGCCGGCATGGAAGCAACGAATCCCACCGCTTCGTCCCCCGGCGCGAAGGCGGCCAGGACGTGACCGCCAATCTTCTCAAGGTTCACAAACAGCCGCAGCGGATAGAGGTCGCGGTCGCGATAGCCCCAGATCCGCTTTTGCAGCGCGACACACGCCTCGAGCTCCTGCAGAGTCCGGCAGGGGCGAATGGTGTAGCGGTTGGCTGATGTCGTGTCCTGGCGCACCTGAGCACCTGAGCACTAGTGGTTCACGCCGCTGGCCAGCATTCCTCCATCCACGACGATGGTGTGGCCGGTGGTGTAGGAGGCAGCCTCCGAGGCCAGGAAGACCGCCGCCCCCACCAGCTCCTCGACGCGTCCGAACCTCCCCATCGGTGTCCGCAGCAAAAATTCGCGCCCGCGCTCGGTGCCCTCGATCAGGCTAGCGTTCAGGTCGGTGCGAAACACGCCCGGGGCAATCGCGTTGACGCAGACGCCGTGCCGGGCCCATTCGATGGCCAGCGATTTCGTCAGCGACATTAGGGCAGCCTTGCTGGCCGAATAAGCCGCTACTTCATAGAGCGAAACAAACGAAGCGATGGAGGCGATATTGATGATGCGCCCGTAGCGGCGCTCGATCATCTGCGGGGCAAAGGCACGGCAAGCACGCAACGCGCCCGTCAGGTTGATGTCGAGCAACGCTTGCCAGTCAGCCTCCGGCATCTCCAGGGTTGGTGCGCGGCGCGTCTGGCCGGCACAGTTCACGAGAATCTGCACGGGGCCCAGGTGAGCCAGGACCGTATCCCGCAAGCGCTCGATGGAAGAGGGATCCGTCACATCGCACGCTTGAGCGAGCGACTGCCGACCGAGCGCCTCGATTTCCCGCGTCGCGGCGGCAGCGAGGTCAGCGCGGCGGCCGGTCGCGACGACGTTCGCCCCCGCCATGGCCAAGCCTTTAGCCAGCGCCAGGCCAATACCGCTGGTACCGCCGATGACGACCGCGTTCTTCTTCTCGAGACTGAGCAGCGGATGCCCCATCCACAACTCCTTCAACTTTGATTGACCGCCCGCGCGGGAACGACCTTCACCACCAGCTGCCAGCAGGTACCGCCTCTCGGAGGAAGCCTACAAAGCCGTCCCCGGCAGCCCAGGCTACCCACCACTTCCACTCATCAGCCGGACTGGCGCGAGCCTTGGCGCCAGCAAGTGGATGACGCCCAATGCCACAAGGTACGCCGAACCCGCCATCAGAAAGGGTAACCGGTAGCTTCCGGTCGACTGCAGGACCCAGCCAACGAACTTGGCGATCAGCATGCCGCCCACTGCCCCGGCCATGCCTCCAAGGCCGGTCACCGAGGCCACGGCCGGTCCCGGGAACATATCGGAGACCAAAGTGAAAAGATTTGCGGAAAATCCCTGGTGGCCGGCGGCAGCCACGCCGATTAACAGCACGGCGGTCCACATACCGGGGGCCCGGGATGCGTAGATGACCGGGATCGCGCTTAAGGCGCAAACCAGCATGGCTCCCTTCCGCGCCCAGTTGACCGTCCGGCCGCGATAGATGAGGCGCGACGAGAGCCAGCCGCCGGCCACGCTGCCGGCATCCGAAATCACATAAATTACCATGACGGGGATGCCAATCTGCGCCAGCCTTAGCCCGTGGTTTCGCTGAAGGAAGTCCGGAGCCCAGAAGAGGTAGAACCACCAGATGGGGTCCGTCAAGAACTTACCCAGGACGAAAGCCCAGGTTTGGCGATGGAACCCGAGGCGCTTCCAACTGATCCGCGCTACGGGAGCTGGCGGATCGCTGCGGATGTAGTCCAGTTCGGCCGGTGACAATCGCGGGTGTTCCTCCGGTTTTCGATAGACTGCCACCCACAAGATCAGCCAGAAGAAGCCGAGGCCGCCGGTTAGCAAGAAGGCCCATCGCCACCCCCAGTGGATAACGACCCAAGGCACGGTCAGTGGGGTAATGATGGCGCCGACGTTGGTGCCGGCGTTGAAAATGCCGGCCGCCAGAGCGCGCTCGCGGGCTGGGAACCACTCGGCCACGGCCTTGATGCTAGCGGGAAAGACTCCCGCTTCGCTCAAGCCCAAGGCCGCGCGGGCGACCTCGAAGCCGCCCAGGGACCCGGCTACACCGTGCGCCATCGAGGCCAGGCTCCAGAAGACCATGGCGAGCGAGTATCCTAACCGCGTGCCGACCCGGTCGATGAAGCGTCCGGCGATAAGAAGGCCGAACCCGTAAGCGGCCTGAAACGCGAAGACCACGCTTCCGTAATCCACTTCATTCCATCCCAGGTCGTGCTGGAGCGTGGTCTTCAGGACCCCCAGGACTTGCCGGTCCATGTAGTTTTTGGTGACACCCAACAGGAGGAGCGCGCAGATAACCCAGCGGAAGCGGCCCACGCGCGGGGGCGTGGCAAGGGCCTCGGCCGTCGCCCGCCCAGCACTCGGTAGGCTGCGGCCGATTCCGGAGCTACCCGTCAACTGCAGGCCGATCTTCACTGTTAGTCCTCTCCTCCTTGAAGTACCCTGAGCCAGCCGATTGCCCTCAGCAGGGTGGCTTCGACCGGGTCAACAGCGACAGTAGCCAGCCGGATCGGTCGCCGGTAGAAGGGCCTAGCACCCCCACCGCCGGCCACATTGGCTGCGCTCTGATCCAGGTACCCTCCCCTGCGCTTCGAGAACCTTCGAGGTCCAGATACGAATCACCAACAGCTGCAGGGTAGAGGCTTCGATGACCAGCGCAACGAATTTCATACGATCTCAGGGAGCTGGATCCGCCCCCGCCCAGACCTGCCGGCTGCCAAAACCATGGGTGGGCCCAGCAGGATTCGAACCTGCGACCAACGGATTATGAGTCCGCTGCTCTGACCGCTGAGCTATGGGCCCTTCAGGCAGCATACTACAGCGTCTTGTCCGCGCGGATGTTTTCGATCCCCTTGGCATCGTGGCCAGGCGGTACCGGCTGCAATCCTGTCCAGTGACTAAACTTGACTCGCTTAACCCGCCCGCATAGCATCGGGTGGCTCTGACGGCGGGCCAGTGGCCAGACGTCACACCGGAAGCGGAGGAACGCATGTTTAAAGAGTTCAAGGAATTCATTGCGCGCGGCAGCATGGTAGACATGGCCGTCGGCATCATCCTCGGAATGGCGTTCGGGAAGATTGTGACCTCGCTGGTGAACGACATCCTGATGCCCCCAGTGGGACGAGTGCTTGGTAAAGTCGATTTCTCGAACCTGTTCGTCAACCTCTCCGGGACTCACTATGCCAGCCTGGCTGACGCCAAAAAGGCGGGTGCAGCCACCCTCAACTACGGCTTGTTCTTGAACACGGTGATCGAGTTTATCCTGGTGGCCTTTTGCATGTTCCTGGTGGTCAAGCTGACGAATCGGTTGAGGCGGCCAGCCGCGCAGCCGGTGACCACCAGGGACTGTCCTTACTGCAAAATGGCGATTCCGTTGGCGGCGCTGCGGTGTCCGCACTGCACGTCCGAGCTGAAGGCGGGATGATGGCAAATCGCCGCCCCTCACTTTACCGCCAGGACTTCGCGTATTCCCGAGCGCGTCAGAAAGGTCTTGATACTGCCCGTGGGAATCAAGCGCTCAACTTCCCGGTTGGTCACGGCGGGATAGGGAAACGACTTCGCGCCCGGCTCGTCGCGCCGCAAAGTGGTCAGGCTCTCTAGACGCCAGGCAGCATCCATTCCGGTGTCTAGCTGCGGCTCGCGCAACAAGCAGAAAAGAACGCCGCCGGGCTGCAGCTTGAGATAAAGCTCAAGGATTAGCGGCGCGAGCGCATCGCGCGGCACCAGGTCCATCAGCTGCCAGCAAAGGGCTAACCCTAGTGAACCAGGGGGAATAGATGGCAACTGCGCCACCAGCTCGTCGACACGGAACGCAGGAACCTTGCGGTTGCGGTTCCAAAAGCGCGCGTCCTCGCGGATGAGTGGGGTTGTCAGGTCAGCAACGTAGAGCTTCGCGGCCCGGGGAAGCAGAACTTCCAGGGTTAACCGGCGGAGGGGTCCGCAGTCGAGGATAGTGAGCCGCGGCGTGTCGCGAAAGTATTGCCACAGCCACTCTAGTGCCGGACTGGCGGGTTGCGCGGCCGCGGCGGGCTGCAGACGCTTCCGGTCGACGGTGAGCATCGGGGCTACCCTTCGGCATGAAGGGTCCGGGCCTTAGCCGCTTTTCGCCACGCCCGCTGGAAAGCCAGAAGAGGTGGCCGCCGCGCGCTGAGCCGCCTTGCCCTCGTCGCGAAGGATCTCGATGCTGCCCTTGAAGTAGGCGCCGTCTTCAATCGCCACGCCGGCCGACGTCAGGTCACCTACAACGTTTCCCGTCCGGCGGATCTCGATCTTGTCGCGCGCGCAGATCTTGCCGTTCACGGAACCGTTGACGATGACCTGGCGGGCGTTGATGTCCGCCTTAACCTGCCCGTGGGGCCCCACCGTCAGGCAGTGATCCTTAAGGTTGATCGACCCTTCGAATTGGCCCTCGATCAGCAAGTCTTCGTTGGCGCTCAGCTCACCCTTCAGGACTACAGACCCTCCAAGGAGCGTCTGGTGATTCGCAGCGGGTGCCGCGGTAGGGGTTCTGGTA
>CADDZE010000069.1 GCA_902812465.1 Acidobacteriota bacterium
ATCCAAAGGAAGAGTTCAGGGAGTCGAGAGAGACGGGAGGAGCAACGATGGCGGAGCGAGATATACTATCAGTTATTAACCCATCTGAGACGGCCGCCACTCCCCCTCCGGCGCGCCCCCGCGGCCTCGTTTTTCGCCGCTTCTTTACCAAACCCGGCGTCCACCCCTTCGACGAAATCGCCTGGGAGCTGCGCACGGCCTCCATCCAGAACGATAAGGGGCAGACCATCTTCGAGCAGCGCAATGTCGAGGTGCCGAAGGACTGGTCGATGACCGCCACGAATATCGTGGCCTCCAAGTATTTCCATGGCAAGCTGGGGACCGCCGAGCGCGAGTCGAGCGTGCGCCAGCTGGTGAGCCGCGTCGCCGATACCATTGCCCAATGGGGTGTGGAAGGCGGGTATTTCCGCACGGCAGAAGACGCCGAGACTTTTCACGCCGAGCTAACCCATTTGCTGGTGCGCCAGAAGGCGTCCTTCAACTCGCCGGTGTGGTTTAACTGCGGCCTGTGGCACAAGTACCACCGCACGTCGGAAGGCGGCGGCTGGTACTGGGACGCGGCCACGGGCAGCGTTAAAAAGGAGACTGAGGCCTACCGTCACCCGCAGTGCTCCGCCTGCTTCATCAACTCCGTCCAGGATAACCTCGAAAGCATCCTCACGCTGGCCAAAACCGAGGGGATGCTCTTCAAGTGGGGTTCGGGCACAGGCACGAACCTCTCGCCACTGCGTTCCTCTCTGGAATCACTGTCGGGGGGCGGTATGGCCTCAGGTCCCCTTTCCTTCATGAAGGGCTACGACGCGTTTGCCGGGGTCATCAAGTCAGGGGGCAAGACGCGGCGCGCGGCCAAGATGGTGATTCTCAATATCGACCACCCGGACATCGTGGACTTTATCGAGTGCAAGGCCAAGGAGGAGCGGAAGGCCTGGGCGCTCGTCGATGCCGGTTACGATGCGTCGCTGGACGGCGATGCGTACAGCTCGGTCTTCTTCCAGAACGCTAACAACAGCGTGCGGGTGACCGACGACTTCATGCAGGCGGTGGTGGAGGACAAAGACTGGACCACGCGCAAGGTGACCACCGGGGAGCCGGTGAAGACCTACCGCGCCCGGGAGCTAATGCGCAAGATTGCCGAAGCCGCCTGGCAATGCGGCGACCCGGGCATGCAGTTCCACACCACCATCAACAAGTGGAATCCGTGCCGGAATACAGCCCCCATTAACGCCTCCAACCCTTGCAGCGAATACATGTTTCTGGATGACTCGGCTTGCAACCTGGCGTCGCTCAACCTGCTGAAATTCCTCACCGCCGACGGCCGGTTTGATGTGGAGGCCTTCCGGCAGGCGGTGGCGGTGATGATTACTGCCCAGGAGATCATCGTCGATAACGCCAGCTACCCGACGGAAAAGATTGCCCAGAACTCGCACGATTTCCGACCGCTGGGCCTGGGCTACGCCAACCTGGGCGCCCTGCTGATGGCCTGCGGCCTGCCGTACGACTCCGACGCGGGGCGCGATCTTGCGGCCGCGATCACCGCGCTGATGCACGGCCAGGCCTACCTGGCGTCCAGCCACATCGCGGCCGAGCTGGGTCCCTTCCCGGGCTACGCGGTGAACCGCGATCCCTTTTTGAACGTGATCTCGATGCATCGCGCGGCGCTGGACCGCATCAACCCACGCCACGTGCCGGAACCCCTCTCGCAGGCAGCCCGGAAGATCTGGGACGAGTGCCTGGCCAGCGGCATGAAGTACGGCTACCGGAACGCTCAGGTGACGGTGCTGGCCCCAACCGGAACCATCGGCTTCATGATGGACTGCGACACCACGGGGATTGAGCCCGACCTGGCCTTGGTGAAGTACAAGAAGCTGGTAGGCGGCGGACTCATCAAGATCGTGAACAACGTGGTGCCGGTGGCGCTGTTGCGCCTGGGCTACACGGAGCAGCAAGCCTCCGAGATCGTCAGCTACATCGACGAGCACGGCACCATTGAGGGCGCGCCGCACCTCAAGCCGGAGCACCTGCCAGTATTTGATTGTTCCTTGAAGCCCGCCAACGGCCAGCGCTCCATCCACTACATGGGCCACGTGCGCATGATGGCGGCAGTGCAGCCGTTCATTTCCGGCGCCATCTCGAAGACGGTCAACATGCCGGAAGAGGCCACGCCGGAAGACATCGCCAACACCTATATCGAGGCGTGGCGCATGGGCATCAAGGCCATTGCCATCTATCGAGACGGCTCGAAGCGAACGCAGCCGTTGAACACTAAGAAGGCCGAAGCCCGAAGTCCCAATGCGCAGCAGCCGGGCAGCACGGAAACGCGGGCGGGAGCGGCGGGCCCGGCTCCCGAAGCTCGGCGCCCCTTCCGCAAGAAGCTCCCGGACGAGCGCCAGGCCATCACCCACAAGTTCTCAGTCGGCGGCCACGAGGGCTACATCACCGTGGGCCTTTATGAGGACGGCCAGCCAGGCGAAATCTTCATCACCATGGCCAAGGAAGGCTCTACCGTGTCCGGGCTGATGGACTCTTTCGCCACCGCGGTCTCGCTAGCGCTACAGTACGGCGTGCCGCTTAAGGTGCTGTGCGACAAGTTCAGCCATACACGCTTCGAGCCCAGCGGGTGGTCGTCGAACCGCGAAATCGGTTACGCCAAGTCGCTGATGGATTACATCTTCCGCTGGCTGGCACTCAAGTTCTTGCCCCGAGAGGCGCAACCCGCCGAGAGCGCGAATGTGACTACGCCCAACGGCAGCGAGGTGGCCGCCGCCGCGGAGTTGGCTCAGAGGTTCGCCGGAGCTTCAACGGAACCGGGGGCGGGCATTCAGGCGCCGCGAGGCGGGAGGCCAGAACTGGCTGGCGCTGGACCGCCCAGAGTGGATTCCGGACAGGCGATGCTGGCTGGCGTCGAAGTTCACGAGGACGATGCCCCAACCTGCTCTGAGTGTGGGGCGCTGATGGTCCGCAACGGGTCGTGCTACCGCTGCATGAATTGCGGAAGCACTAGCGGATGCTCGTAGGCCCGGGATCGCCTTCAGAGTGCGTCGCGCTGACCCGGAGAAGCCAGCCTGGCCACTCGGCAAAGGCGAGTCTGACGTTGAAACTTTGACCTTGAGCGGCGCCAGCCAACAGACCTAGCGTAAGGTTCGAGGGGAGCGGAGGCAAGCATGGACCATCAGCCAGAAGCCAAGCAGCTCCCCGTCGATGTGCCCGCCGCCCTGGAGGCCATCTGCGCTCACGGTAAGGGTCGCTGCTGGTATTGCGATGCGCGCTTGCCGCAAGCCGCCCAAGCGATTCGCGAGGGCTGGGATGTGCAGCGCATCGAGGATCATCCGGTGGCCAGCATCATCCTGGTGTGCCCGGCTTGCCAGGTTCGCCCTCGGCCGGCAGCGGAAGCCCCGGTGGCCGCCGCCCTCACTCCCACTCGCTCGCGCCGCGCCTTACGCCCGCGAGCCGCTGCCCGGGGGGCCTGATGGCGGTGGCACGTGCGCGCGGTCACTTGTTCTTCCAAACCGGCTGACGCTTCTCGACGAGGGCGCGTAAGCCTTCCTGCGAATCCTCGAGCTCGAATAGTTGATTCAGGTAAATATCCTGGGACTTGCGTAGCGCCTCCTCGAAGGGTTTCCACATTCCTTGCAAGACGGCCTGCTTCATGAAGGAGACAACGGGTCCGCTTTGGGAGGCGATGTGCCGCACCAGCTTATCGACAGTCTGGGCAAGCTCGGCGCGTGGCACCACGCGGTTGACCAAACCCATTTCGAGCGCTTGCTGGGCGGTGAGTGCGTTGCCGGTCAGCAACAGCTCCATGGCCCGCTTGGGACCGATCACCCGCGGATAAACCGCCGCGCCCAACGGGGGAAAAACTCCCAGCTTGATCTCGGGCTGGAGAAAACGGGCTTCTTCGCTGGCGACGACCAAGTCGCAGAACGCCGCCAGTTCGCAGCCGCCTGCCGAGGCGATGCCGTCGACCACGGCCAGCACCGGCTTGGCGACTTCAACCATGGCGTTGAAGACGCCATGGAAGGCGTCCATCATCTGGAAGACCATGTTGCTCTTATAGCCTAGTGCCTCGACGCCGGCGGAGAAGTAACCCGCGCACTCCGGGGCCGAATCGAGCAGGATCAGGCGAACGTCGTCGCGGCCACTCAGGCTCTGGATGGCGGCGGCCATTTCGCGCAACATGAGCATGTTCAGGATGTTCTGACGGGGCCGGTTCAAAGTGAGGTGGGCCACAGGGCCGGAAGCGTCCCAGCGAATGAAGGTAAACGGGGGGCGGAGCGCCGGCGGTTCATCGAGGACTTCGGGGGATGGTGATTCTTGAGGCATAGGCAGCTCCGGGCGGGTGTGGCCCAAGCTATTTATAATAGTATATTAACACATCTTATACCTTCTCCAGAGCTATCGCCACCCCGAGGCCCCCGGAAACGCACAACGTCGCCAGCCCGCGGCGCGCCTCACGCTGCCGCATCGCGTGGAGCAGGGTCACGGTGATGCGCGCGCCCGTGCAGCCGATGGGATGCCCCAGGGCGATGGCTCCCCCGTTCACATTCAGCCGCTCGCGATCAAAGTGCAGCTTGCGGTCGCAAGCCAGGACCTGGGCGGCAAAGGCTTCATTGAGCTCGATGAGGTCGAAATCCGCTAAGCGCAACCCTAAGTTGCTAGTCAGTTGCTGAACGGCCGGAACGGGCCCCATGCCCATCGTGCGGGGATCGACACCGGCGCTGGCATAGCCGATGATTCGCGCCAGGGGCGGCTGCGCGGAGCGTGTCGCGCCCTCCTCGGACGCAAGCACAAGGGCTGCAGCGCCATCGGTGATGCCCGAAGAGTTGCCAGCGGTGATGGTGCCCGTCGGGGAAAACACGGGCGGAAGCTGGGCCAGGGTTTCGAGCGTAATGTTGAAGCGGGGATGCTCGTCGGTGGTGAAGAGCTGGCTGCCCTGTTTGGTGGTCACGGGCACAGGGACGATCTCTTGGCGGAAGCGGCACGACTCGATGGCGCGCCGGGCCCTCTGCTGGCTCTCCAGCGCGTACGCGTCCTGCTCGTCGCGCGAGATGTGGTATCGCTCGGCCAGCAGCTCAGCCGTTTCGCCCATCACCATCTTCGCCAGCGGGCAGAAAAAGCCATCCTGGTACATCGCATCTACGAGCATCTGGTGGCCCAGGCGGGCTCCCCAGCGTGCGCCTTCCACAAAGTAGGGGATCCGGCTCATGGATTCGGTGCCGCCGGCCAGGGCGATCTCCGCATTCCCCAGCACAATTTCTTGGTGGGCGCAGACAATCGCCTGCATGCCGGAAGCGCATGCCTGATTGATGGTATAGGCAGGCACGCGGACAGGGATGCCGGCGCGAACGGCAATCTGGCGGGCGGGGTTTGGACCGTTGCCGGCTTGCCGGGCATGCCCGAAGATGACCCTGCCCACCGCTTCGGCTTCGATGCCCGCGTGCTCGATGGCCGCTTGGGCGACGATCACCCCCAGATCGGGAGCGCTGAACTCACGCAGGGCACCGCCGTATTTGCCGATCGGCGTTCTGACGGCGCTCAAGATGAAGACAGGCCTCATGCCGCGATGTTACCATGCGGGAGGCGACCCGGCAGATGCGGCTTGGCCGCACGAGCGGGCATCAAAGTCATCATGGTGAGACCTTCGCGTTGGCTGGCGCGCGCTGTGGAATGCGGCTTGCGCGCCGGCCTCGAGCGCGCCTACCAGGCGGTCCGGGTAGATCCTGCGCAGTACTTCGTGCACTTGCAGCGCGCCTGCGGGGTGCCCTTTGCCAACGCCAGCGAAATGCGAGCGGCGGCGCTGCCACTCATCGATCACATCGCTGGGCAGATCGTCCGCAGTTCGATGAAGCTGGCCCTGGCCGAAGGCGCGGGATTGGGGCTGGGCGGGCTTTTGGCTCTCGTGCCCGATATGGGGGCGCTCAGCGCCATCACCCTGCGCATGATTCAGAAGCTCAGCCTCGTTCATGGATTCGGCTACGCCACCGAAGAAGAGAGCGTTGAGTTGTGGATCGCCATGGCCACTGCCGTCGGCGTCGACTGGGGGAAGGAGCTTCTGGACAAGCAGGTGGTGGAACGCTTTGTGCCCCGTCTCATTGAGCGGATTGCTTGCAAGGCGGGATCGGAAGCGGCAGAAAAGTGGGCAGCGCGTGCGATCCCCCTGGTGGGCTCGGCCCTAGGCGGAGCCCTGAACTACTACTTCGTCCGCGCCTGGGGGCACCGTGCGCGAGCCCACTTCCGCGAGCGTTTTCTCGTGATGCGGCGTGGCGCGCCGACTCCCGTGATTAACTGGCCAGCCGTTCCCCTCGCCCCGCCGGCTTCCGCCCCCGAAGGCTGACGCGGACCCTTCTGGGCTGGCACGCCGGGCAGAAGTGGCTGCTCCTTCCCCCGATCATTAGCCGCTGGATTTGCCTTCCGCAGCGGTGGCAGGGCTCGCCGGCGCGCCCGTAAACGCGCAGGCGCGGGCGGAAGTTGCCCGGCCGGCCCTCGATGTCGATGTAATCCCGAAAACTCGTTCCCTGGAGTTCGATCGCGCGTTTCAGCACGCGCTTCACTGCACGATGCAGGCGGCGCACGGCCTCGTCCGACAGCCGGTGCGGTTGGGTAAGGGGATGGATGCCCGCCTCGAACAGGGCTTCGTCGGCGTAAATGTTACCCAAGCCGGCGAGCCGCTGCTGGTTCAGTAGCCAGGTCTTGAGGGCTCCCCGGCAGCCTTGCATCGCGGCGCGAAACTGCGCGAGCGTGATCTCCGGTGCGTCCGGCCCGAGTTGCGAGAGGATGGCGTCCAGCTCCTGGGCGTTGCAGCAGCGAAGGCGTCCGAAGCGCCGAGGATCGCGGTAGCGGAGTTCCTCGCCGTCGCCGCCCTCCAGCGCCAGGACGACGTGGGTGTGCGGCGGCAGTGGAGCGTCATGCCGGGCCACGGTCAGTTGGCCAGTCATGCCCAGGCGAACTAGCAGGAACCGCCGTGCCCCCCCGTCCGCCGGCTGAAGCTCGATTCCCAGCGCTTTGCCTTTCCGCCTGAAGCCCACCACGGTGCAGCCGCTCAGCCGCGCGGCGAAGTCCTCCGCTGACCCCACAATCACCGAGGGGTGCCGCACTTCGATTGGGCCCAGGCGGCGGCCTAATACGCGGCTCTTCAAGCCGCGCCGCACCGTTTCGACTTCGGGAAGCTCAGGCATCGCCCGAACCTGGGTTCGGCCAGCGGCTCGCGGGGCTATCCGAAGGGATTTTCGTCGGCGGTCGGCCCATACACGATGGGAACCGGGACGTCCAGCAGGCGCAGGTAGACGGATAACTGACCCCGGTGATGGTACATGTGGTTCAAGATGTTCGTGCGCAGCACCGCCAGGCGCGGCTTTTGGAATACTTCCTTGCCTTTGAAAACGAAGCGGAAGGCTTCGAGGGCGGCGGTGTCGCTCATCTTGCTGAGGAGCTCCTCCGCCAGGCGAAGATTCCTGTCGAAGGTTGCGCAAATTTCTTCCACACTTTCGGCTGCCGGGTTTGGGATGCCGCTCGGCGCAAACTCGTTCGATCCGGCGATTTTTTCCGCGAGAGCGGGAATGTTGGCCACGTGAAGGGCAAGTTCTCCTACCGACCGGGACTTCGCATGTGGCTTCCACTTGAGCTTGTCCGCTGGGACTCGTTCCAGCACGCGGCGGGTGGCGGGAGCTTCCTCGCGCAGTTCGTTCAAGAGGGGTTCAACCAGTGATGGCATTGCCTGTTTCCTCCATTCTATGGTGCGGGGCGCCGGTCCGCGACCCGTATGACGCGCTCCCTGCCACGGGCGCTAGCGGCGCTACCGGAAGCTATTCTACAGGACTTTGCGCTAGGTTGACGCCGCAGAGGGTTGGGGCGCAGCCATCAGCAGGAGTCCCGCCAGCGATGCGGCGACCAGGACCGCCATCAGCGCCTGCGGCGTGTGCGAGAGCCCTCCGGCTACGACGCCCCCCGCAGAGCTGCCGAAAAACTGAAGCGTGTTGAACACACCCAGTGCCGTGCCATACGCGGACCTCGGCGCCAGCCGGCTCACCTGGCTCGGCAAGACGGGCTCGAGGCCTGCCAGCCCAATGAAGAAGAGCGACCCGGGCACAATCACAGACCACAGCCGCGCCGGATCAAGGCCGGCGGCGGTAGGGCGGAAGAGCAGCAAGGCGCTCGCGGCCAGCAGCGCGAATGACAGGCAGGCGACGAAGCGAGTGCGGCCGCGGTCCGCCCAGCGTGACAGGGCGAACATCGTTACCCCGTTTGCCAGCAGCATGGGCAGCAGGATTTCGTAGTACTGCGCTGGCTTCAGGTGATGCTCGCCCGTAACAATCAAAGGAAAGCAAAAGAAAAAGGCCGACATGAACGAGTTGAGGATGAACCCGCTGAGGTGGACGCGCAGCAGAGCCCGGTCGCGCAGCAGGGCTGCGAGGCGCGCGGGTGGCTCTGGCTGGGGCGGCGTGTCCGGTAGCAGGCGCAGCAGCGGCCCGTCCGAAAGCAGGGCAAGCACGCCGGTCAGCCAAAAGAGGAACTGGGTGCTGAACCAACCGGCCAGTACGGGCCCGGCAATCACCCCCACGGCAAAGGCAGCTCCGATAGGGATGCCCAGCGCGGCCATGGCCAGCGACCGGCGCTCCGGCTCGACGTGATCGGCGACGGCGGCGAACGCAGTCGACACGATAGCCCCGCAGCCCTGCACCAAGCGCCCTAGGATCAGCACGCCAATTTGCATCGGCCGGGGAAACCAGCCCGGCATGGCGCAGAGGAACGAGCCCGCTGCGAAGACCGTCATGCCGTAGAGCAAGACTTTGCGCCGCCCGATGCGGTCGGAAAGCCGACCCAGAGGGAGCTGCAGCAGGGCCATCGTCAGGGGATAGCAGCCGAAGGCTAGACCCACAAGGAAGCGCGAGTGGGTAAATTCCAGTCCGTAAAGGGTGAAGACCGGCAACACCAGGAAAATACCCAGCATCCGCAGACCGACAACACAGCCCAGACTCAGCAGTATCTGCCGCTGAAGGCGGGTGAAAGGGAGACGGCTTGGAACGTGGGCGACGGTGGCCATCGGCGAAGCGGGAGGCTCGCAGGCGGTCAGACAAAGTCAGCCTTCACCGCCGCGGGCAGCAGGCCCCTCTCGAAGCCTCGGTCGAGCAGCGTCTGAACCGCCTGGCGGCCGCGCTCGCCGTAGTCGAGGGTCCACTGATTGACGTACATGGAGACAAACCGGTCGGCCGTCGAAGAATCGAGGCCGCGAGCAAACTGCATGGCGTAGGTTAGGGCCTCCTCGCGGTGATCCAGGGCGTAGCGGACGCTCTCGCGCAGTAGACGCGCCACCTCCGCGTGGATATTCGTGCCCAGCGAGCGCCGGATGGCGTTGCCTCCCAGCGGCAGAGGAAGCCGGGTCTCGTTCTGCCACCATTCACCCAGGTCCAGCACCTTGGTGAGTCCGGTGCGGGCGTAGGTGAGCTGACCTTCGTGGATCACCACTCCAGCATCTGCCTCACCGTCCGCGACGCGCCGCAAGATCTGTTCGAAGGGGGTAAAGAGCGGTTCGATTTCGGCTTCGTAGAGCAGGAGGGTGAGATACGCGGTGGTCATAGCGCCAGGCACCGCCACCCGCTTTCCCTTGAGGCCGCGGGCGCCGAGCGGCCCGCGCGCCACGACGATGGGCCCGTAGCCATCGCCGAAGCTGGCCCCGCAGGGTAGCAGGGCGTAGTGTTCCGCCACGAAGGCATAAGCGGAGAAGGAGATAGCGGTGACGTCATAGACACCCTGGATGGCCTTTTGGTTCAGCGTCTGGATGTCGTCCAAAATATGGGAAAAAACCAGAGAGCCGGCCGGGATCTTCTTCGTGGCCAGGGCATAGAACATGAAAGCGTCGTCCGAGTCGGGACTGTGCGCCAGCGTCAGCTCGACGGACGAGACCGGTGCACTACGGGCGCTGGGGTCCGGCTCGATAGAAATCCGTGCCATGGCCGTGCCGTTTCGCGCAGCGGACGTGCAATGATACCACTGAAGGGCTCGCTCGAGCTCGGTTTCTCACCCGCCGCTGGCTGGCTGCTGAGAGGTTCAGGCGAGCTTCTGCAGCGCATCCAAGATCTCCCGCATGTCGGGAACTTGCCTGAGTTCGTAAACCTTGGACCATGCGATGTTGCCGTTCTTATCGACGATAAACACCGCGCGGTCGTTCGCAAAAGCCACGGGATGTTTCGTGGCCGGGAAAATCCCGTAGGTCTTGGCGGTCTCCGCGTAGGGCCACCGATCCGAGGCCAGAGGGTAGCTTAAGCCCCCCAGCGACTTCTGGAAGGCCATGTGAGCAAACACCGTGTCTGTGTTGACGCCCACCACCTGGGCGTGCAAGTCGGCAAAGCGCGCCAGGTAGGCTTGCGCTGCCAACAATTCATCGCGTCAAACCGGGGTAAAGTCGAGCGCATAGAAGAGGATCACCACGTTCTTACCCCGGTGCGCCGAGAGCGCGAACTCTTCCTGCTTTTCGCCGGTGGCGGCATTGAGCTTGAAGTCGGGCGCGGGATCTCCTATCTTGAGGGGCATTCAGGCCTCCTTCTGGACGAGATGGGGAATAATCACGATAGGGCTTCGTGTCCGCAGCGGAAGCCTGCGGACCGAGCGAGCGCCAGGATTTTGCGTCTCCCGGGCCATCGCCTTCTCTGGACCGGTCCCCGGCGCTTCCGGTGCCACGAGTGCAGCGACTGATTCTAGCTTGAAAAGCGGGGCCAGGCAAACGGGCGTGCCCTTGGCTCTTGGCTTTCGTGGATAAGCCGGCGACCCGTTCAGCGGACACTGCTGATCATGGCCGAGGCAGCCGCAGCTTCGAGCCCCGCGCCTCCGCCCAGCGATTGAATTCATCGATCATCTGGGGCGTCCACTGGCCGTCGATTTGCCCGGGTGTGTACTTACCTTGGCGAAGCATCAGGTGGCCCCACTCGTCGATGAGGTGGGTGAGCTCGGCGCTGTCGGCCACCCTCTCGGCGAGCTGAGGCGGGATGAAGGTGATCCCCTCCGGATCGCTGACGGCCACGTCACCCGGCATCACCGTTACATGCCCGATGCGGATGGGAACATTGATGCCCATCAGCATGACATTGCGGAGCGCCGAGGGGTCGAAGCCGCGGACATAAACCTGAAATCCGCTGATTTGGGACATGCCGGTTACATCGCGTACCGCGCCATCCACAATCAGACCCGTGTGCGACTTGGTGAAGATCGCCGTTCCTAGGTTATCGCCAGCAAAGGTGCCATCCTGAATCTTTCCGAACAGGTCGACCACCAGCACGTCCAGTGGCTGCAGAGTGTCGATGACCCAGGAGTTTTGCGCGCCGATGCGCCCTTCCTGTCTGCCGTGTGCTTCGATCACGGCGTTGACATCCGGCCGCAGCGGCATGAACACGGCGGTCACCACCCGACCCACCAGCCGTTCACCGGGATGGATGACCTTCCAGCCGCCTTCAAACTGGTTGGGGAAGCCTGCCTGGCGCAGCACTTCCCAGGCTTCCTCAGCGTCGACGGTTTTCAGGCGTGCCAGGAGACTCTCGGGTACCTTAGGGCGGCCGTCAGGGAAACGGTCCCCGTGCCAGTCGCGGGTCAGCTCGATACGCTGTTCTGCCGAGAACATCCCCAGCTGCGCCTGGGCCTCCGACGCGGCGGCAAATACGAGGCCAGCGGCAGCTAGCCCGGTTGCGATCAAACGTTTCATGTCTCTTCTCTCCTGTCTCAGCCAGGGCTCGAGCCCTTATCTTGCTGCGTTAGGATACGGAAGTCAGCTGCAGGAGTCCAGTCATGAGGCCGTCGGCTCCTTTCGGGCTCGAAACCCGGCTACTAGGAGAACCGGCGTCGTTCGTGGCTTCATTCCCGCCAGCTTCGACTGCATTCTAGGAGGAGGGTGACCCTGGTTGCGTTGGCTGGCATAGGGAGCACGAGAGGAAGCTCGAGCCATGTCCGGTGGTTCTTGGTGGGCTGGCTGTTTGTGCTCAGCGCTGTGGCGTACTTGGACCGCATCAACATTTCCATAGCAGGCACGGCGATTCTGGAGGAATACCGCTTTACCACCACCCAGCTGGCTTCGTCTTCAGCGCCTTCCTGGCAGGCTACGCCCTCTTTCAGGCGCCGGGAGGCCGGCTGGCAGACCGATTTGGAGCCCGGCGTGTGCTCACCTGGGGTGTGATGTGGTGGGGCATCTTCACCGCACTAACCGCGGCCGTGCCGGGAAGAAAGACGCAAGCGCTGCTCATCCTGGTTGGCGTCCGCTTCCTTCTGGGAGCGGGCGAAGCCATCATTTATCCGTCGTCTAGTCAGTTCGTGGCCCACTGGATTCCTGCGCCGGAACGGGGCCTGGCCAACGGTATCATCTTTGCCGGTGTCGGAGTGGGCGCGGGGTTTACCCCGCCACTGATCAACTTCATCGCGGACCACCTCGGCTGGCGTTGGTCGTTCTGGCTGAGCGCGCTTTTGGGAATGGCTGCGGGAATCGTCTGGTTTGTGACGGCGCGCGACACTCCACGAGCACACCCGCGCGTCTCCCGGCGCGAACTAGAGTGGATCGAGCAGGGCCTGAAGCTGCCGGAAACCAGCTCCGCCGCGCTTGCATCGTGGCGAACGATCTGCGCCAGCCGCGAAGTAAGGGCTATGGTCTTCAGCTATTTCAGCTATGGCTATGTAACCTGGATCTTCTTCGCCTGGTTCTTCATTTACCTGGCAAAGGTGCGCGGCCTCGACCTGAAGGCCAGCGCCGCTTATAGCATGCTGCCCTTCTTGGCCATGACCGTCGGGTCGCTGCTGGGCGGACGAATCAGCGATGTAGTGGTCCAGCGTTGGGGCAAGCGGCTCGGGCGTTGCGGCGTAGCGGCGATGGGTATGGGCTTGTGCGCGACCTTCGTGGCCTCGGGTTCGAGGATTACCAGTCCGCGTCTGGCTAGCCTGGTGCTAGCCGCAGGAGTCGGTGCCTTGTACCTGGCTCAGAGCTCCTTTTGGTCGGTCAGCGCCGACGTGGGAGGGCGGTCCTCAGGGGCCGTCTCAGGAATCATGAACGCGGGCGGCCAGGTCGGGGGCGCCGTGACAGCCTTGCTTACGCCCTTGATCGCTTCGCACTGGGGCTGGACCGCTTCATTCCTAACCGCCGCCACTTTGTGCGCCGCCGGCGCACTGGCTTGGCTTCTGGTTGACCCCGAGCGTCCGGTTTATTAATCGCCCGTTCGCAGGTACCAGCGGTGCCCCCCTTCGCCCTCCGGGCGCCACTTCCTGCGTCCCACCGCCATCACAATCCCTGCATGAAAATGATCTGCGAGCAGGCCCACAGGCTCGGGGGCACGGCCGCTTGAGATTGGCCAGTCACGATGATGTGGAAACCATCCGGATTCGACCCCAGCCGGGCCAGCACGCTACCCTGGTGGTCAGCGGGCATCGGTTCGATCACGGCCAGCCGCTCCAGTATGGGATAGATGATGTCTGGCGCAGCCGTCATAGGTGTTTCAAAGCCTGCCGTGACAAAGCGCGTGGGCGTCCGGTCCTCATGGAGGTGCCAGGCCAGGCAGGCACAGAGGTTGACGGCCTTTTCAAACTGAACCGCCGACAACGAACGTGAGCTATCGAAACACGGATCGAACGCAAGGGTCACCCGGCGCTCATCCTCCCGCGCAAACTCGCGAACTTTCAGCCGCTGGGCCCGTGCCGTCGCCTTCCAGTGCACGTGGCGGGCCGAGTCGCTGGCCTGGTAGTCGCGAATGGCGTAAAGGTCCTGCCCGCGGCCTTTGAAGTAGCTCTCCATTTCTCCGCTGATCACCGGCAAGATCTCGTAGAAGTCTTTTGTGGGCTCGACGCTGGGCAGCACGATGACCTCCCGCCGCACGGGAATTTGGCGAGCCTTGCGGAGAAAGCTGAAGGGAAAGCGTGTGCTGACCTGCAGCCCGTGCGGGGTGTATCGCCCGCGGCGGCGGAACCGTAACGGGACGCGCTGAGTGACGCGGGACGCGCGGGGAACGTAGGGAAGATAAACTGGCTCGTCTAACAGCGGGGAGAAAGCGGGTGTGCGCGGTGCGCTCTGGCCCTTGCCAGCGCTGGCATCGAGCACCGAGATGGAAAACGAGGGCAGCAGCCGCTTGCGGTTGTAAAGGGTCAGCCGGGAAACGGCCGGACGCCCGGCGAATAGGTGCTCGGGGAGCTCCAGCTCAAGCTCGATACCCGACAGCACGAGTCTGGAAACGATGCCGGAAACCAGGATACCGGCCAGCAAACACGCGAGCATCAGGTAAAGCAGATTGTTGCCCGTATTGAGCGCCGCCACGCCAATGACCGCGATGATTGCCAGGTAGACCGCACCCTGCCGGGTAAAGTCGTACTCGATCCGTATGGTCCAGCGTCCTAACGCGGTGCGACGCACGAGGTAGGGTAGCGTCCGGAGGGCGACTACGGCCGCCAGGAGGAGGCACAGGCAGGCCACGGCGGCCGCCGCTTGGAAGCGTTCAGCCTGGCGCAGCGCGGTCGCGTACAGAGCCAGAAGGAAAGACACGCTGAGGCCGAGCAGGGCCAGGAAAAAGTGCCGCCAGGCGGCGCGCTCGTTCTGATCAGGGGCCGAATAAGGGGCAAAAGGCATCGGGGCAGAATGTTGGCTTTGTAGGCCAGGCGATGGAGTGACCCTCAAAACCGCCCAGCTCGACAGGCGAAGTCCTGCGCTTCAACCGAAAGGCGCCGGCCTATAGCGGCACCGGTGTGGATTCCACAATCTCATTCAGGATCGCTTCGGCCTGCTCGCTCTTCTTCAGCGTCGAGGTGTAGCGCGCGCTTACTACGCAGCGGTGGGCCAGCACCGGCAGAACAAGCCGCTTAAAATCGTCGGGAATGGTGTAGGTGCGGCCTTCGAGCATGGCCAGCGCTTGGGCGGCACGGTAGAAGGACATCGACCCGCGGGGACTCACGCCCAGGCTGAGATCGCTGTGGCGCCGCGTCTTTTCGACGAGGGCCAGGGCGTAGTCGACCAGCGCGTCATCCACCTTGACCCGCCGCACACTGCGCTGCATTTCCAGTACGTCTTCCGCTGCCATTACCGGCCGGACTTGGTCTAGCCCGTCGCTCTCCACCGCCCTGCGCAGGATCGCCTTTTCACTGGCCGGGTCGGGGTAACCGACGCGCAGCCGCATGAGAAAGCGATCGAGCTGCGACTCAGGGAGCGGGTAGGTGCCATGATGCTCGATAGGATTCTGCGTAGCGATCACCATGAAGGGACGTGGCAGCGGGTGGGTGCTGTTCTCTACGGTCACTTGGAACTCGTTCATGGCTTCGAGCAGCGCGCTCTGCGTCTTGGGCGTGGTGCGATTGATCTCGTCGGCCAGCACCACGTTGGCAAATATGGGTCCAGGCCGGAATTCAAACTGTTGAGTCTGCTGGCTGAACACCGTAACCCCGATGACGTCAGAAGGCAGCATATCCGACGTGAACTGGATGCGCTGAAAAGCACAGTTGAAGGAACGCGCCAGCACATGAGCCAGCGTCGTCTTCCCCACGCCCGGAACGTCTTCGATCAGCAGGTGGCCGCGAGCCAGGAGGGTCACGAGTGCGAGCCGGATGACGTCGTCCTTGCCCCGCACGACGGAACGGATGGCCTGCTGCAGATTCGCAAGTAGTTCCGCGGCAACAACGCCGCCAGCCGCGCCGTCCTGTTCGGTATCTGGGAACTGACTACCTGCCACCGGTCTCGCTGTCATCATTGCTGTGCCCCGCCGAGCCGCTCACTCCGCTGGAACTTCGGCGTGAAATTTGGTATCTTGACTCTTTGAAGCGGGCGATTAACTCAGTGGTAGAGTGCTATCCTCACACGGTAGAAGTCGCAGGTTCGAATCCTGCATCGCCCACCATCCGTACCCTACACTGCCTATTATTACTTTGGTAACTCTGCCGGTGAAAGAGGAAAACGCATCCGCCGGTCTCAGGCAGGCGTAACCACGGGTCAAGCGCTCTAAAACTCTTCCGGGGAACCCGTGTAGCGGGCGCCGCCGACACTGATGGTTAGCACGTGATGGCCGGACGGGACCACTACTTCGTTGCCAGAGGGATGGGAGGCGGGCGCCGCCTCCTGACTCTCTCCACCGGTTGGAAACGGCAAGCCTTGCTCGATCACCTGGGGTGAGGACCAATCGTAGACATAACTTGACCCTTGGCTCAGCTCTTGCCCTTCCTCGCGCGTTGCCGGCAGTGCGTTCTCGGATGAAGGCTGGTTCTCATAGGAGTAGGTCCCGCCTTGCACCCCTTCCTGCGCCGTCGCGCCGCCGTAATAATCGTCGTAAGGGCAGCCCGGCGGAGGCGGATAGTTGTTGATTACAATGGGAGCCGGCTCAAACCAAAAGGGCGAAAAGAAGAATGGATCGAATAACGGCGCCGGGAAGAAGAAAGGAGAGAAGCCGAATGAGAAGAATGGGAAGAAAAACGGCTGGAAAAAGAAGAACCGGTTAAAGAAGAAGGGACTGAAAAAGCCAAATCCGCGGCCGAAGAACAAGTGGCCGGGCGAAGGGACAAAGAACGGAGCCCTCGTGCCACCCAAGAACCTCCCTCCTCCCACAAAGCTCCGGGACGTTGCCATGCCGGAAGGGGAAGGCCCTCGCACGATCAAAGATCGGAAGGCGGGGCGTGCTGGCGGGCCAGCGCGCAGGGTGCGCGCTCCGACGGCCGGTGAACCAAAGCGGTGCGGGTGCCACGAGCTTCTTGGCACGAAGCCCGGGCCGAAGCGCCGGGGTCCGGTCATGCCCGGCATCGATGCGGGGAAGCGGCCTGACCCACGAGCAACAAAAGAACTGCGCGGGACGGCATAATGTCCGGCAAAACCCTGAAACCCGGGCATCATTGCCCGAGGCTGCGAGAAGTGCGGAGAGTAGCCCTGGAAGGCGGGTATCGAGGTCCGGGAGTAGCCGCCAGGAGTCAATCCTTCCATGCTGGGTCCTCGGGAGAACTCGCCTCCGTAGAACCCGCCCCCTCCGTGGAAGCCACCCATACCAACCCGTTGTGCCGCGGCAAAGCCCGGGCACAACAGAAGGCTAACGATAACTCCGGTAACATGGCGGGTGGACATGGGGCACACCTGCTTTCTCTCCGGCTGCCCGAGAATACCTAACGCTGACTCTCAAGCTAGCGCTGGCGCGGTGGGAAGTCAAGCCGCGGAGCGTTGGCTTGTCATTAGCACATTGAATGTCCGGATGAATGAGCACGTGATCTGTCGGCTGAAGGCGGCGAGGGGAATCGGGCATTCTGTCGGGAGGGAGGCAGAAGGTGACGATACTCGGAAGCCGCCTGGGAGCGAACGAGGAAAGTACAGGAAGTGATTTTGCGCGCGATGGCGAAAC
>CADDZE010000070.1 GCA_902812465.1 Acidobacteriota bacterium
CCTCGGGCCCTCCAAAAGCGGCTGCGCCACCGCGTGTGAGCTGGCTAAGCTGGGCTCATGGCCCACCCAGCCCACTTTACTAATATATAACTACCGCCCTTTCCCGTCAACCAATTGACCTCAGGGTCCCTGTACCCTGTATTTGACCCCGTCCCTTGGCCAGAACAGCCCTCTTCCGCCTCCAGCCATACCTCTTCGAAGCATGTTACGCGCTTCCGCGTAACGTGCAGACGGCCGAGATCACTGGAGATAAGGAATGAGAGATCCCTTAAAGACGACGTTTGAAGCCGGAATGTGCCGTGTTCTCAACAAAGAAACCCCGAAAACTCTTAACCGATTGAAAAAACGTAACTTATCCGCGCTGGAGGAATTGGCCATCGCGAAAAAACAAAGGGCTCCGCAGGGAATGTTGCTCGCATGGATCATCACCAACCGACGATCGTCGGACTCAAAACCACAGCCGCCACAGCGTATCCACCAACGCGTGGGTGAGTGCCGAGGCGCAGATGCGCTGGCGCGTGCGGTAGGCGTTGCCGTAGAACACGCCCGCCAGCGTCGCCATGATGGCGTAACGCCAGTTGGGAACCGGCGGATGGTGCAAGTGGGCTGCGCCGAACAACGTCGAGGCAATCAACAGTCCGTAGGGTCCGCGGCGCTCGCCCGTCAGGCTCTTGACCAGGAGGTTCTGCAGAATGCCGCGGAATACCAGTTCTTCCGGAATGGCAACAGTCAGGTAGATACCAACAAACTGGGCCGCAAACGTTTTCAGCGGCGCAGCTGCCGGGTGGAAACGAATGAAGTGCAGCATATAGCCGAGGGGAATACCGAGCAGGGCAAACGCTGCGAGGTTGGCGAGCCCATCGATGACGTCGCGCTTACGCCACAGCAGCTTGTAGCCGACATCGCGCAAACTGCGCACCGCCATGAACGCGTAAGCGCCCACACAAACTGCGATCAGAGGCTGGAAGAAATACAATTCCTGTGGCCACGTCCAGATGCTGGCCAGCCAATGAGCAGGGATCGGCACGGCCAGCGCCGCCAGGGCCGCGAAGTCGCGCCAGGTGGCGTGCTCCGAGCGGCGCAAGCGGTCTGGCAGCAGCAGCGCGACGGGCACGAGGACATAGCAGGCAAGCTTGAACAGCGCGCCCCAACAAAAGGTCGCAGTGGGCCAGGCATAAATACAATACGGAACGAGCAGCAGCAGCGGCAACGCAAGGGCGACGAACCATGACCGGAGAGCCCAGCGGCGCAATTCGGCGACAAACCGCGCGTCCGTCAAGCCTACGAAGGCACCCAGCAGTAGGGACAAGGCGACCAGTACGCCGCCGATGCGGCATGGCTGGTAGGGCCAGCGCAAATAAACTAATCCTTCCGCCAGGGCGGCCAACAGCACCAGGGCCACAACCGGCAGCACCGTCTTGCGTATGGTCATCACCGCTGGGCACCTCATCGGGCGCCGGCCGCACGCTCGAGGCCGTCGCCGGCCAGATCCAGCCGGTCTATAGGGATGACACGCGCCGGCCCCAGCTTCTTCAGGTCCTTCGGGAAACCGCCCGCGTTGCCCACCAGAACGATCACCGCGCCATCCGGATCCAGGTGATGCTGTACCGCCTTCCACACCTCCTCCTTGCTGAGCGACTGGATTCTTTGAGGAACGCGGTTCCAATCCTCAAACGGCAACCCATAGGTTGTAAATTCCATGACCTGGGATGCCACGTCAGCGGCGGTCTCGAATTCGAGCGCTCGATGCCCGATCAGGTAGTCCTGGGCCGCCTTCAGATCGACGTCGCCGAGCGGATGATCCCGCAGCCGCTTCATCTCCCGAAGGACGAGCCGCGCCGCCTCGACGGTTTCGCTGGTGCGGGTGGACGTCTTCACCTCCCAACTGCCCAGGTCACGGTAGCAGACCAGCTCGCTTGAGGCGCTGTAGCTCAGACCGCGCTGGCTGCGCAACGAGCTGAACAAGCGGTTTGACGCCGGGCCGCCCAGGATCTGGTTGGCGACACTCAGCGCATCGTAGTCGGGATTGGCGCGCCCTACCCCCGGATTACCGACGCGGATTTCGGTCTGCACCGCATCCGGCTTGTCGACGACGATTGTGGTGTGCGGCCTGGGCGCCACGGCGGTTGGGTTTTGCCGGGGTTCCCGGGGCGGCACGGCGTTGGCTTCACCTGCTACGGCTCTATCGCGCCACGCTCCAAAGCATCTCCGGGCTTGGCGGACGCTTTCCGCGGGCGTCATGTCACCCACGACGATGAGAAACGCTCTGGAGGGCACGTAGTACTGCGAGTGAAAGCGCTGCAGGTCCTGCGCGGTCAGTTGGCGCACGGCATCGGGCGTGCCGTCCGCCGGATGGCTGTAGGGCGTGCCGGCAAAGATCAGCCGGCGCAGCACGGCGTCGGCAAGATAGCTGGGATCGCCTTGCAGCACCTCGAGTGCCGAGAGGGTCTGCTTGCGGATGCGCTCGATCTCGGCCGGAGCAAAGGCGGGACGAAGCGTGATGTCCGCCAGGAGATCGAAGGCCAGATCCGTGTAGTCGGTCAGGACGCTGACGGCGGCAAAGGAGTCATCCCAGTCGGCCCCGGTATCAATGGTTCCGCCCACCTGGTCAATAGCGGCGGCGATCTGCTGCGCCGTGCGGCCTGCGGTGCCTTCATCGAGCATCGAGGCAACAAACTGTGCCGTTCCCGGCCGGCCGGGTGGATCGGCTTCGGCCCCGGCGGTGACCACCAATTGCGCGGTGACGATAGGAAGCGAGTGGCGCTCCACCGTGATCACCCTCAGGCCGTTTTCCAGCACTGACACGTTCGGCAGAGGTAGCACGAGAGGTTTGGGCGGCGGCACGGAAGGTGGCAAATCCAGGAAGCGCGCCGGCGCGATCGGCGGGCCAGCCAGCATCAATGGTAGTGCTGGGTACCGAACCGAGAGCTTTGCCACTCCGTGGTTATAGCAGGCCGCCGGCACACGCACAGGCCGGCGGATTGCAGAGACCACCGCGCGCTGCGGGGTGGCCATCAGCCAGCAAGTTAATGCTCCTGCTAGGGCGCGCAGCAGGTTAAGTTCCCGTCCTCGCACCTCAGGTCCTCACAAGCACACCGTCTGAATTCGCCTCGGGAAATCGCACGCTGGCCAGCGGCTTCGACGCCCATAGCTTACACAGGCACGGCCCATTATCGGTTCCCCATCGCATGTTCGTTGGGGTAGACCTCCACCACGGTGGCGTTTTCGGGCCGGAAGTATTGCTGGGCGGCGCGTTGAATGTCCGCCGCAGTCACGCGCAAGAAGCGGTCGATTTCAGTATTGAACAGCTCCGGATTCTTGAGGACTACGGCATCATAGCCCAACTCATCCGCGCGGCTCTGCGTGCTCTGCCGATTCAGTACGAAATCGCGCAGGATTTGATTCTTCGCCTTGGACAGCTCCTGGCTGGTCACGCCCTCATTGCGCAGCCGCGCGATCTCGGAGTCTACGGCTGCTTCGCCCTCCGCCGGCGAGTGTCCCCGGTTCAGGACCGCGAAGACGAAAAATAGGTTGGGGTCCTCGGTGAAGTTGCCGCTGCTTTCGGCCTGCAGGGCGATCTGCTTGTCGTAGACCAGGCGGCGGTAGATGCGCGAACTGTCGCCTTCCGAGAGGATCTTCGAGGCCAGGCGCAGTGGGTAGGCGTCCGGCGTGCCGTCGGCCGGCATGTGGTAGCCCTCGATGAAGGCGGGCAGGGCCACGTCGCGCGTCAGCTTGATCACCCGTCGGGTCATCTGCGGTGGTTCCGAGGGGAGACGGTGCTCGGGCGGGGCGCCGCCGTCCAGTGGTCCGAAGTACTGCCGGATGCAGTCCTGGGCCTCCGCCAGGGCGAAATCGCCGACCACGACCAGCGAGGCATTCGCCGGCACATAGTACGTGTCGTAGAAGGCCCGAACCTGATCAACGGTGGCACGGTCGAGATCTTCCATGCTGCCAATAGTCATGTGGCGGTAAGGGTGGACGGTAAAGGCATGCGCGTAGAGGGTCTCGATGACCGTTCCGTAGGGCTGGTTATCAAAGCGCTGGCGGCGCTCTTCCTTCACCACTTCGCGTTCGTTGCGGAAGAGGCGGTCGGTGATCACCAAGTTGCGCATGCGGTCCGCCTCGAGCCACAAAGCCAAGCGAAGGTAGGAACTGGGAACGGTCTCCCAGAAAACAGTGGCGTCTTCGGTGGTGTGGGCATTGTCCGTGCCGCCCGCCTGCACAATGTAGCGCGAGAATTCGTCCGGAGCGAGGTTCCGCGTTCCTTCAAACATCAGGTGCTCGAAGAGGTGGGCGAAGCCGGTTTGCCCGGGCGGTTCATCCTTGGAACCCACGTGGTACCACACCTCGACGCTGACCACTGGTGCGTCGTGGTCTTCCACCAGGTAAGCCCGAAGGCCGTTGGGAAGGCGGAGGATGTCAAGGGTAGCTCGCGGCACCTTGACCGGGGCAGCCCGGGCAGCTAGCAACATCCAGGAGGCAAGGAGGGCGGCAAGCCGCAAGATTCGCTGGGAAGGTCTGTGCACCTCGGAATCCAAAGTGAGCGAGCGCTGAGGTTAAATTCTAACACGGCACAAACCGCCAACGGCCAGTCGGCGGCTTGGCTTCTGTGCGGCGCGCGCCCAAGCCGGCAGCACAGCAAACCGGCAGGAAGGGTGCGGACGCCGGCACCACCGGGCCATGGCTTGGCATTTCGCTGGTTGCGGTCAGTCGCGGAACTTATTGGCGATGGGATAGCGCCTGCCAATACCGAAAGCTTTGGCGGTCACCTTCAGAGCGGGCGGGGCCTGCTGGCGCTTGTATTCAGCGTCCGCCACGCGACGGACGATTTGGCGCACGAGGCCAGGGTCGAGTTGATACCGCCGCGCGATCTCCTGGGAGCAGAGGTTGTCCTCGATATAAGCTTTCAAAATCGTATCGAGGACCTCGTAAGGGGGCAGTGTATCCTGGTCGGTCTGGCCCGGGCGCAGTTCCGCCGACGGGGCCTTTTCCAAGCAGGCGTGCGGGATGCGGTCGTGCCCAGCTACGCGATTCACGTAGCGCGCCAGTTCGTAAACCATCGTCTTAGGCAGGTCAGCAATCACTGCCAGGCCGCCCGCCATATCGCCGTAAAGCGTGCAATAGCCTACGGCGAGTTCGGACTTGTTCCCAGTGCTGAGCACCAGGGCCCCCAGCTTATTGGAAAGCGCCATGAGGATGTTGCCGCGGATGCGCGCCTGGATGTTCTCCTCGGTGACGTCGGGCGGCCGCCCTTCAAATGCCTCCTCGAGCGTCCGCAGGTAACATTCGAACAGTGGCGTGATGGGAATAACGCGGAAGCCGATACCCAGGTTGCGCGCCAGCGCCTCGGCATCACGGATACTGCCAGGTGAGGAATACGGCCCGGGCATGGCCAGTCCTAGCACGTTGGGCGGGCCCAGCGCGTCAGCGGCAATCGTCGCCACCAGGGAAGAGTCGATGCCGCCGCTGAGTCCGACGATTACCCGGCTGAAGCCACACTTGGCCATATAGTCGCGCGTGCCGAGCTCGAGCGCCTGGTAGACGGCTTCCACGTCGGATGGCGGGCCGGGATGAATTTCGTCTGCACCCTCTTCCGTGTCGAAGATCACCAAGTCTTCTTCGAAGGACCGCGCGCGAGCACGCACGCGTCCTTGTGCGTCGAGCGCCATGCTCGAACCATCAAACACCAGCTGGTCATTGCCACCCACCTGGTTGACATAAACCACAGGAACCCGATGCTCCAGGGCAATCGATCGCAGCATCTCCTCCCGCAGCCGAATCTTGCCCATGTTGAAGGGCGAGGAAGCAAGGTTGAGCAGTAAGTTTGCGCCAGCTCGCACCGTCTCTTCAACCGGATCGCGCGCATAGAGCTGCCTCTTCCAAAAGTGCTTGTCGTTCCAGGCATCCTCACAGATGGTGACGCCCAAACGGAAACCGGATAAATCAAATAGGACCTGCGAGGTGCCCGGCTCGAAGTAGCGGGACTCGTCAAACACGTCGTAGAAGGCAAGTAACATTTTGGCGTAGTCGAGCACAATCTGGCCGCCGTAGAGCAGGGCGGCCGCGTCCGCAACTGGCTTCCCCTGCTGGACGCCGGAGCGGCGCACGTAGCCGACCAGCGTATGGATTCCCGGCAGAAGGGTGGCCAGGCGCGCCACCTCGCTTTCCGAGCGCGCCACGAAGTCAGGCTTCTCGACTAAGTCGCGGGGCGGATAGCCACAGATCGCCAGCTCCGGAAAGATCACCAGGTCGGCATGCTGTTCCTGCGCCTCCTGCGCGAAGCGCACCATACGGCTCACATTGCCTTCAAAGTCGCCAACCGTGGTATTGATCTGAGCCAGGGCAATGCGCATCGCTTCCCGATTATAGCCCCAGACCTAGCCTTGGGCGCGAAGGGTACCCTGGCGGAAGGTATGCGGGCTGGCTCACAGACACATGTGCACGCATCAGCCGCGGCTGCCACGTGTTGCACACCCTGAACGAGGGAGGGTTGGAGCGGAAGGCTGCACTACACAGAAAATGAACTGCCGCAGCCGCAAGTCGATTTCACGTTGGGGTTATCGAATTTGAATCCCGAACCCTCGAGGGTTTCGACGTAATCGATCTTGGTGCCCTTCAGGTACATCAAGGACGCCTGATCGACGAACACCTTTAATCCGTCAAATTCGAACGTCTTGTCGATAGCGTTGGTGGTATTCTCAAAGTTCATCTGGTAGGAGAATCCCGAACAACCGCCGCCCACGACGGACAGGCGAAGGCCAGCCGGCTGCGGGTTCTGTTGTTGCAGGATTTCCTTAACCTTCGCCACCGCTAACGGCGTAAGCTCTAGCTGCGTCACTGCTGGTTTCCTCCTCTGGGCTTTGTGACTGCATTCGCTTGCAGCACCTCTCATAGAGACTATCAGATTGAGCCACCACAGATCAAGCTCGTCGCAGATTTGTTACACCGAGGTCAAACCTGAACCGCAAAGGCCTGAGGCAGTTACGCGACGGAACGGGCCAAAACACAGCCAATGACCAAGGCTTTCTGGGCATTCGGCGCCTTACTGATTCTCGCTGGATCGCTTACCCTGATCCATCCGGACGTTCATTACGCCACCCGGCGGCAGTGGGTCAACCAAGGGCCGTGCCGTGCGCAGGTGGAGACCACGCGGCAGGTACGCTTCCCGCGCACCTTGGGTGCCGCGACGGTCGCCGCGGGGATCGTCCTCATTGCCGCCGGGAGGATGAACCGACACTGCTAGGCAGTTGACCGGCAAGTCCTGAGGAATCAGGCAATGTAAGTTAATGGACGCCTGGCAGTCCGGCCGCCGTGCAGGGATCGCCGAGACGCGGGGAGCCTGGCGAGAATCAGCGAGCCGCCGCCTGAACACCACGCTTCGCCAAGGCTGCATCACACTGGGCGATCTTGCGGGCGATTCTCTCGGCCCTTACAGAGCTCTCACTTCGGAGGGTACCGTGAAGCTCGGCGACGCGGGCGGCGACAACAACGGGGCCGCCGCGCTTGGCTGCCTGGGAGCGTCGTGCATGGTCAACCAGGATGCGGCGCATCAGCTGGGCAGCGATGCCGAAGAAGTGGGCACGGCTCCGCCATCGGACCGTGCGCTGATCCACTAAACGAAGAAAGGCCTCGTGAACCAGCGCCGTAGGCTGAAGAGTGTGATTAGGACGTTCCCGGGCCAGAAAGCGCCGCGCCACCCGGCGCAATTCTTCGTAAACCCGAGGCATGAGGGCATCGAGAGCTGCCAGGTCGCCCTGGCTCCAGTCGAACAGCAGCTGGGCAACCCGCTCTTGGGAAGGCAGCAGCGGCACCTTGTCCCTTGCCGGGCCACTCCAGGGGCGTTGTGACCTTAGCGCAGTATTAAGGATTTAGGGCGAGAAATCAACATCCGCCACTCCAACGGCCTGGCACCCTGCTTGGCAGCGCGCCCAAAGGAGCCACCCCTTTCATCAAGCTGAATCGTCGGCCCGGCCCGCTATGAGGGTCGAAACCGCTGCTTACAAGCTCGTCGCTCCTGGCAAGACGGAGCCGGTCTTGGCCCACGCGGCGAAAGCCAAGGCCAAATCCGATGGCGACGACGTCATCACGCCTCTCATTCAAGACGCCGCGAACAACATCCTGACTGAGGTGACCAAGAAGAAATAACCTGCCAGACGCTATCCCAGGCCGTCCATTCTGCCGGGCAGGGCAGCAGTCGGCTTCGCAGTAGGTAGCTCCTCCAGGCGCACGAAGAGGCGCATGTCGCCTTGCCGGTTGAGAATCTGACCTGCGGCACGTGCCTCGCCTCGCATCCGGTCGTTGATTTGGCGCTTTCTTGGCCCGGCGTTGGCACAATTCCCGCCATTCGTGCTAACCTCGCCTTGATGCACATTCCCGATGGATATTTGAGCCCCACGACGTGTGCGGCGCTGTATGGTGTGGCGACTCCATTCTGGGCCATGGCCCTGCGCCGTGTGAGGCGGCTGCTGGCAACCCGCCTGATTCCCCTAGTGTCGCTCCTGGCCGCGTTCTCCTTCACCATCATGATGTTCAACGTGCCACTCCCCGGCGGCACCACTGGGCACGCCGTTGGCGTGGGAGTTGCTTCTGTGGTCCTGGGGCCTTGGGCGTCGATACTGGCCATTTCCGTCGCCCTTCTGATTCAGGCGCTGCTCTTCGGTGACGGCGGCATTACCACGTTTGGTGCCAACGCGTTCAACATGGCGATCGTGGGATCTCTGGTGGCCTACGGAGTGTATCGCTTACTTTCCGGCCGTGCGGCCATCACGGCGCGGCGGCGGGCCGCGGCGGCAGCCGCCGCGGGCTACGCCGCCATCAATGCTGCCGCCCTCTGTGCCGCCATCGAGTTTGGAATTCAGCCCTCATTCTTCAAGGATTCAGCCGGCGCACCCCTTTATGCCCCCTATCCGCTCCGTATTGCCGTCCCGGCGATGATGATCGGCCACCTCACGTTCGCGGGATTTGCCGAGCTGGTGGTCTCCGCAGGCGTCGTCGCTTACTTGCAGCGCGCAGACGCCTCGTTGCTGGCGTTTACGGCGCCAGGTGCAGCGATAGCGGAAGCCGCCCCGGATGGAACGCCGACGCTCAGCCATCGCCGCGGAGCGTTGCGCTGGCTTTGGGCAACACTGGCTCTGCTAATTATTCTGACCCCGCTCGGGCTCATCGCAACCGGCGCCGCATGGGGGGAGTGGCGACCGCAGGAATTTTCCGACCCAGCAGGCCGCGCCCGGATTGCCGCTGCCTCCGGCGATCAGACGCCGCCGGCCATACCGCCGCGTGGGCTTGAGCGATGGTGGTCCGTGTGGAACGCGCCGCTGCCTGGCTACACTCCTCGCACTCTGCGCAACCGCTCGCTGGGGTACATGCTGTCAGCCATGGCTGGAGCCGGCCTGGTCGGCTTGGTCTCGCTCTTGGGCGTCTGGCTCGCCGGTCGCGCAAAGCCAGACGAATACCGTCCGTGATTGATGCCGGTGGCGTGCTAGCTGTTCTGCCTCCTGCGGGCCGAGGTCTGGAACCTTTTCCGACGCCACGCGAGTAGAATCCAATCCGGCTGCGGTGCCTCCCGGATGGCCATGGCGTTTTCAGACGCCACCTAATCAGATTATGTCGAGTCAATCTCTAATTGAGCGAACCGTGGCCAGCCTGCTCGACACGGTTGAGCACGCCCAAGTGGCCGAGAGGGTGTCAGCAGGGCGCAGCTGGCTGCAAGGGCTTGACCCACGGGCCAAGGTCGCCAGTACGCTAGCCGTGATTCTCGCAGCTACGCTCTCACGCCGGTTGACGCCGCTTGTTGTCTTGCTGGCGATGGGTCTCGCGACGGCTTTGGCTTCCTCAATCCCTCTTCGAAGGCTGGCCTTTCGAGTCTGGCTTCCGACGCTGTTGTTTACCGGCGCGATTGTGCTGCCGGCGTTGTTCCTCACTCCGGGTGAGGTGGCGTACCGACTGCCGGAGCTCGGCTGGGCCGTCACAGTTCCGGGTAGCCGCACGGCAGCACTCCTCGTGGCGCGAGTCCTGACCGCGGCAACCTTCGCCACGCTGCTCCTGCTTTCGACGCCCTGGAACCACTTTCTGAAGGCACTGCGCATCCTACGGGTGCCCACAGTCTTCGTGGTCATTCTGAGCATGACCTACCGCTACCTGCTGGTGATGCTCGAGACGGCGAGCGCGATGTTCGAGTCACGGCGGAGTCGCCTCGTCGCGCGGCTCAGCGGCCGCGAGTGGCGCAGTTTGACCACGGCGACGGCCGGCGTGCTGCTGGAAAAATCTCTGGTCATGAGTAACGAGGTTCACCAGGCGATGCTGGCACGCGGCTTCCGTGGAGAGGCCTACACGATCGATGAATTCCGCATGCGACCCGCTGACTGGGTCTGGACCCTGGCGATCCCGGTGCTTGCGTTCGCCGCGGTCTGGTTGCGGCGATAGGGCAGGTGTAGTGTGTGCTAAAACAGGAAGCAAATGGCCTCCGCCTTTCCCTGCCGCAGCCTGGGAGAACGAATGGCTATGAGCAGCTTTGACGTTCTGCCGGAAAGCCAGACGCTCTCGGTGCCACCTGGCAGCGAACCCTCGCCTCAGATGCCCGTTTTTGAAGTCCGCGACGTCTTCTATCGCTATGAGGGCGTGACCGCACTCGAGGGACTCAGCCTGCACATCGGCCGCGGCCAACGCGTCGCGCTCCTTGGCGCCAACGGCTCCGGCAAGTCGACGCTGCTGCGGCTGCTCGACGGCCTCTGCTTCCCGGAGAAGGGGAGCATAGCGTTCTTTGGCGAACCCCTCAACCCGAACCGCCTCGCGCAGGATGAATTCAGCTTTGCCTTCCGGCGCCGCGTGGGCATAGTCTTCCAGAATCCTGACGTCCAGCTCTTCAACCCATCGGTGTTTGACGAAGTGGCGTTTGGCCCGCTGCAGCTTCGCTGGCCAAAGGAGCGGATCCTCCAGCGTGTGTCCGAGACGCTTGAGCAGCTGGGGATCAGCCACCTGAAGGCGCGCCCACCTCACCGCCTCTCGGCGGGCGAGAAGAAGCGGGTGGCGCTGGCTTCGGTGCTGGTGCTCGACCCGGAGATTCTGCTGCTCGACGAGCCAACAGCCTCTCTCGATCCCCAGAGCGCCAGCCAGATGATCGACTTCCTGGTGGGCTGGCGAGGCGGAAGCAAGACCGTCGTCATGGCCACGCATGATCTCGACAGCCTCGAAGACATCGCCGACCACTGCTTCGTTCTGGCCAATGGTCGTCTGGTGGGCGAGGGAAGTCCGCAGCAGATCCTGGGCGACCAGGCCCTGCTCGCACGCACCCATCTGCTCCACGTTCACCGCCATCTGCACGACTCAGGCGAAATCCATTCCCACCCCCACCGGCACCGCCACTGCCATGAGCCCTAGTACCCAGGCAGCGGCTCGCCACGACAACTCTCGGTGCCTTCTGGAATGGCGGGCGAAAGCCAGCTGACGGCATGATGTTCATCATGCCGATGCCCCTCGGCCTCTCCGCGGTGGTGTTGCGCCGCGACCGGCTAAATTGCGCATTTTGGGTGGCGTTTTTGCCCATTCGCGGAAGGGCTATTGCTCTGAGTCTGAAGCAGATAGTAGGCTTGCGGGGGCTAGTCGGAAGCACGAGCCTGACGATGTTAGCTGTTACACTCTGAGGAATAGTGCGCGTTCGAAATCTTTCAGGTTATTGATGCTGTCGCTCAAAGCTCGCCGAAAACTCCGTGCCGCCCACCGCCATCTCCGCGAATGGCGGATGATCGCGAAGGCGCTCCTCTCCACCCGGCATCCGGTGGACGTCCACCTGATCCCGGTGCGCCGATGCAATCTCTCCTGCACCTACTGCACGGAGTACGACGACTTCTCCAAGCCGGTGCCAACGGCCGAGATGCTCGAGCGGGTTGACCTTCTCGCTTCGCTGGGCACGAGCATTATTACCATTAGCGGCGGTGAGCCGCTGTTGCATCCGGAACTCGAGCAAATCATCGAGCACGTCCGCCGCCGGGGCATGATCGCTGGTCTGATCACCAACGGTTATCTGCTCACGCCGGCGCGCATCCAGAGCTTGAATCGCGCCGGTTTAGACCATTTGCAAATCAGCATTGACAACGTCATGCCAGATGAGGTCTCCAAAAAAAGCCTCAAAGTGCTGGACAAAAAGCTGCAAATGCTAGCCGAGTATGCGGAGTTCGCGGTGAATATTAACTCTGTGTTGGGCAGCCCTATCCGCCGGCCAACGGATGCGCTAATAGTCGCCCGCCGCGCGATCGAGCTCGGTTTCACCAGCACGGTGGGCATTTTGCACGACTCGAGCGGGCAGCTCCAGCCGCTGAGCGAAGAGCAGCAGCGCATCTTCACTGAAATTATGAAACTCGGCAAGCGCTCCTATTCCCGTTTGAACCAGTTCCAGCAGCGTATCGCCCGCGGCCTTCCCCACGAGTGGCGGTGCCGAGCCGGCAGCCGGTACTTGTACGTCTGCGAGGACGGCTTGGTCCACTATTGCTCGCAGCAGCGAGGCTATCCCGCCATTCCGCTGCGCCAGTACACGGCCGAACATCTGGCCCACGAATACCATACCCGCAAAGCTTGTGCGTCCCGCTGCACGGTTTCCTGTGTGCAGCAGGTGGCCATGCTCGACAACTGGCGGCATCCCCAGACTCGCGAGGCGTTCCAGCCTCGCTTGAACTCCCTGGTCCAATTGGAAGCCCGGGCCCACGAACGCTAAAGCCTGGTGTTCGTTAGCCGGTGGCGGTCTGGAAGACCCCGACGCGTTGAGGTGTTTTGCTGTCGTGTCGCCAGCGCCGGTCCTTTATTTTCAACCCCTTTTCCGGTTCGTTTGGTCAACTAATACAATGTGGGCCTGGCACCCTCCACACCCGTCCCTGGCGACTAAGCGCACTTGTTGACAATCCAGACTCTACAAACAAGGCATACTTTCACTCCGGTGAAGACGGTTATAGGGAAGACTCAGGAAAGCGAGCGGCTCCAGAGCCAATGAGGGGTGGGGTAGATGCGCCGTATCAAGTGGCTGGCCCGCCCCCCCACCAGCGCGCTCAGTGAGACGGGTCGCCCGGCGAAGTGGCAGCCGACGATTCCCGCGTGCCGGGAATATTGTAAGTTTTGTGAACTTCTCCGGTCTTCGCGTCGGCTATCTTGATGTTATACCGGTCTAGCAAGTCGGCGGTGGCCTGTCCGAAGCTGACCAGGGCTTGAGCGTAGGCGGACCGAGCCTTGGCTTCATTCCCCTCAGCGGTGGTGAGCTGCTGCTCGGTGAGGATCACGTTCAGCGTCGTGGATTCGCCGAGCCGAAACTTCTTGCGTTCGGCATCCAGGGTTTGGCGGGCGAGCTCGGTGGCCTTCTGGGCCGCTATGATCTGCGCTTTGGCCTGGGTGACGGCCACCACGGCATTGCGGACGTCCTGCTCGACCTGGTTCTGCTGGCGCTGGAGCGTGCTGCGAAGCTGACGTTCTTGCAGGAGCGCGGTGGCCGCATCCGCCTGGGCCTGGCGGTTGCGGATAGGAATTTGCAGGTTCACGCCCACTGAATAATCGGGATAGGTGCCGTGCAGGATCTGGGTAAGCGCCTGCGTGGCCCCGTTCGAGCGCGAACCGATGATCGGAGGCTGGAAGTTGCCAGGCTGGCAGGTGCCGTTCTGGCCGAGGGAGGTGCCCGCCGGACACGGGCCAAACACCCGCGAGACGCCGGAAAGAGCGTTGGCTCCGTAGGTGGCATAGGCATTGAGGGTGGGCAAGAGCCCATTCCGGGTAGACTGGATGACGTAACTCTGGTTGCGCAGGTTGAGGCTGGCCTGCTCGACTTCGGGCCGGTTCCGGACCGCTTCCTTAAGGGCTTCGTCCAGCGGAGGAATGTCGCCCTCCTTGGGCTCGGGCAGCTTGTCGGTGGGCTCGATGTCGACGCTGGCCAATTCCGGGCTGACCTGCTTGGCAATAGCCGTCTTGAGCTTTTCCTGGTCTTCCTTCAGCGTCGTCTGGGCCACCACGAGGTTTTGCTGGTCAGTGGCGAGCTGGGATTCCGCGCGCACCACTTCAATGGGCGCCAGGGTTCCGATCTCCACTTGCTTCTTATTATCGTTCAGCAGCCGCTGGTCATAATTCACGGCCTCTTGCGCCACCCGCACATTTTCGCGGTCGTATAGGATGGTGTAGTAAAGCGTCAGAACCTGGGCCACGCTGGCAATGACTTGCTGCCGGAAAACGCTATCTGCCACCCGCAGGTCGTTCTTGGCGATGCGCAGTGAAGCCGCATTAGCGCGATAGCCAAAGCCCTTCAACAGAGGCTGGTTGATGGTAATACCAGCAAACGCGGGCACCGAAGGATTGAAGAGCTGGAACACTTGATTGGTGGACTGACGGTTTCCCGAACCGACGACCGTCACGCTCGTACCCGTCAGAAAGCCCTGGGTGAAGAACGCGGCGTAGCCCGTGTAATGTGAATGGGAGACGGGCGTCCCGGCGACGACGAGCGTGTTGAGCGGCGTACTGCGTTGGTTCCAGCCGACGGAGAAGCCAGCAATGGGGTCGCAGCAGCCGGTTGAGCCCAGATTGATGGGGCCGCCGCCGCCGCTGAATCCGCCGCTGCCCCCGTTCGAACCTCCGCCCCCTGCCGAGGTGCCGCCGCCGATGGCCCCGGCAAACAGCGCGTTCGAGATGAAGGCACCCTGCACGCCGCGAGCGGCACCGCCCGCCTTGGTGCGAAGGTAGTCGGTCTGAGCGAGTGGAAGGTTGTAGCGGGCCACGGCAATGTCCATGTTGTTCTCGAGTGCCAGGGCGATGGCGTCCTGGACGGAAAGCTCAAGCTTGCCGTTGTGGATCAATTCATTGAGCCGCGGCGAGTTAGTCAACTGCACGCCCGGAACCGAGGGGCTCATGAACGACGGCAACAGGGCAGGAAAAGCCGAGTTCGTCTTAAATTCCAGCGCCGTCGCGTGGGTAGGACTACTATGGTCAGCAGGCACAGACACTCCCAGCTGGGCAGACTGCGAGGGCTGACTCGACTGACTGGACGCCCGCCCAGATTTTGGCGGAGCCGGTTCGTCTAACTGCATCGCGCAGGGTGCGCGCTCCACCGTTACGAAGCCAATGAGTGCCAGGACTCCAAAAGCTAGATACTTAGAATTCATGCGACGTCCGTCTCCCTAACAATGAGTATCCCCAAGCAGCATGCACCTGCCGTTCGCCCCGCAAGGCTATGGCTCCACGAGCATTTAATACGAATAGGCTGAGTGCGATGTTTCAACTTGTTTCCGGGCAGTGGAGCTACGGCGGAGAGGCAACAAGCAGGCGCTGATCATTCGTTTTGCGGATATTTGTGGCAGCGACTTTACATCGCCTAGAGACTCCAGCGCGCTGGAGATCTTCTCTGGCGGCATGAACCGCCCTCAGCCGTTTGACGAAGACTCGGGACGATTGTAGCACACATCACCCATCGGAAGCCCTTGCCACCTTAAGCCGCGAACCACCTTGCAAGTCGCTGCCAGTCAGGGCGCCCACTGCCACCAGAAGCTGGCGCTGGAAGTAAGCCGGTCGGGTATGGCACCGGCTGTAGTCCGGTCCCCAATGTTCTCCAGTCGCCAGCCGCGTTGCCTCAAGAACGCTAGGCGGCTCCTCGGCAATGAGCAGTTGGGGCAGCAAAAGAACTCCAGTTGGGTCCGCCATAAACGCGGCCCACCGATTTATGACTTACCCCGGGTTAGGCAAGCCGGTTACCAGTCAGCGGGGGAGGACTAAGCTTAAGAACTGGCACCAGAAAGCCCTGTAGGCGATGGGTACGAGGTCTTCCAAGCGTGTTCGATTACGCAACAGGCGCGTCCGAAATCGGACAGGTGACGGCCTCGGCCGTGAAAGTCGAAGGACACTTCGCTGCGCGCTTTCTGACGCAGGTCACTCAAGGTCTCAACCCGGCATGGACCGGTTCAACCAGTCGGGCACCTTCTGGGCGCGAGGTTCAACCGGGGAAGGAGAAAGACAAAAGGGCGGCTCGTGGAGTATGGCTGGGTCAGCAGCCTGGGTTGCTCCCTCCTTCCCGGAGCGTGAGCGCCGAAGCGAAAACCGATTCAAGGCGGACAAGTTCTCGCGCCACGACCGAGACGCCTCAACCGCAACGGAGGGAACGACACAATGATGCGAATGGCTTACACCACGCCGAGTTTTTCGTGTTCTTAGCACGGGAAGATGTCCGGTTTTATAGCCCATGATCTGTTTGGTTTTTCTTTGCCGCTAGCCGAAGGAGCCCGTAGGGCGACTGAGGTTAGCGGCAACGCGGCCCTTCCGAGCCGCCCGCCTGGGGTGGCGCGTTTTCGGTCGCACCGAGTGCAGAGCCGTCCCATCAGCCCGGGAGCACCCCACCACGTGCGGCCCATAGACGATGCTCACCCTCCCGTCCAGATGTTCGCAGATCGTGACCCGGCAGCCGGCCAGCGTCCCTCGCCACGGCGTCCGCTCGATCTGCCACGAGCGGTCTCC
>CADDZE010000071.1 GCA_902812465.1 Acidobacteriota bacterium
GATCCGGCTTATCCGGCACTGGTCAAACCCCGTGCCAGCATGAATCTCCGTTAACCGAGGGCTACCGCGTTGCGCCGGCATCGTCTGGCTCCAACCCTCAGCCGGCGGCTTGCCCGGAGGTCACGCTGCTGATCATCAGCACGAGGGTGAGGCCGATCATGACAACGCAGGTCGCCCAGGCGATGGCATTGAACGCCCGGCTGTTGCGGTGCGACCCCATCAGATCCTCGCGGTTGGCCAGCCGCAGCATGAAGATCAACACAAAGGGCAGCAGGATGCCATTGACCACCTGGGAGAATAAGATGATGGGCACTTGCTTGGAAGGACTGAGAACCATGACCGTCAGCACCCCAGCGACAATCAGCCCGGTATAGAGCGAATAAAAGGCCGGAGCCTCGTGAAGTCGCTTGTCGATACCCGACTCGAACCCCAACCCCTCACAGACGTAATAAGCGGTGGCCAGCGGCAGGATGGAAGCCGAAAAGAGCGAGGCATTGCACAGGCCGAAGGCGAAGAGTGCGCTAGCGGCCCGCCCCGCCAGGGGACGAAGGGCCAGCGCGGCGTCCCCGGCATCGCGGATTTCGCGATGGCCGCTGGCGTAGATGGTGGCCGCACAAGCGACGATGATGAAGAACGCGACCACGTCCGTAATGAGGCATCCGCTGATGACATCCCATCTGGAGAGGGCGTAGTCCTTGAGCTTCACCCCTTTTTCCACCACCGCCGACTGCAGATAGAATTGCATCCAGGGAGCGATCGTAGTCCCCACCACGCCCATTAACATGTAGAGGTATCCTGCATTCCACTGGAAGGATGGCAAGACCGTCTGCCGGAGGGCGACGGACCATTGGGGGTGTGCGAGAAAGCAGGAGATCGGATAGGCAATGTAGAACAGGCAGGCCACCAGGAAGACCTTCTCCACCATACGGTAGGTACCTTTAACGACCAGACCCCAGACAACAAACGCTCCCAGGGGTACCGCCAAGTAGCGGCTGATGCCTAGGACCTGCGTGCCCGAAGCCAGGCCGGCAAACTCCGAAATCGTGTTGCCGAAGTCGGCCAGCAAGAGCAGCACCATGAGGATGAAGGTGGTGCGGAGGCCATACTCCTCCCGGATCAGGTCAGCCAGACCCTTGCCGGTCACCACGCCCATGCGCGCCACCATCTCTTGAACCACAATCAAGGCGACGGTAACGGGAATCAGCGACCAGAGGAGCGAGTAACCGTACCTGGCACCGGCCTGGGAATAGGTGAGGATGCCGCCGGCATCGTTGTCGACGTTGGCCGTAATGATGCCCGGTCCTACCACAGCCAGGAAGACGGCCACGTTGCGCCGCCAGGTTCGGAAACGGTTGCGACCCACGGTGCTCCTCACAAGCAACAGCGAGCCGGCATCGATGCCCCCTTCGACTTCGGCGCATGTCATTCTTCTTTCTGCGGGTTGTTGACTGGCGGGATCTTGCCGACTTACCTTCCAGCCAGCAGGCAGGAGCTCGCGGCGTGGCTGCCGGACGCCGAGCAGCCGGAATGGGCGGGGCGCGAACCGGCCGGCTAGTCGCGCTTCACCACGACCTCCAGCACGTCGTCCGCGGTCACCACCCCCAGCAAACGCCCGCTCTCATCGACGACCGGCAAAGCCACTAAATTGTACTTGTGAAACAGGTCGACCACCGACTTCTGGTCGGCGTGCGCGACCACGGAAATCAGCTCGTCCAGGGCGAGGCTCTTCAGAGGTGTGTCCGCCTGGGCCAGAAGAATGCGCGCCAGGGGCACGGTGCCGGTCAGGACCCCGGCCTCATTGACCAAGTAGAGCTGATAGACCGATTCGAGCGGCCCTTCGAAGTTCCGGAGCGCCTCAATGGCGCCTTCCACCGTCGCGGCCTCGCCTAAGACGATAAATTCCGTAGTCATGAGCGCCCCGGCGGTCTTCTCCTCGAAGCCGAGCAGGCCCTGCACCTCTTGGGCTTCTTCCTTTTCCATACCCGCCAGCAACTCCGCAGAGGTTTCCGGCGGAAGCTCCTGCAGGACGTCGGCCGCTTCGTCGGGCGGCATTTCCTCGACAATGTCGGCGGCCTTCTCGGTGTCAATACTCTCGAGCAGCGCCGCCTGCATGTGGGTCGGAATCTTGGAAAGGGCCTGAGCGGCCGTTTCGTCGTCCAGGCCTTCAATGACGGCCTTCTGCTCGTCGCGGCTCAGCTCTTCCAGGATGCCGGCGATGTCGGCAGGATGGAGGCGGGCCAGGCGGTCGTAGGAAATGCGCAACTTGACGCGCCGGGCAGGATCCGCCTCGATCAGGTTAACGAACTCCCAGGGGATCGTCTTGGAAGGCAAGCGTGCGGTGAGCGCGCGGATGACGTGTTTGGCTACCAGTCCCTGCAACAGGCGCCGCGCGGCCCCGGCCAGTCCGACGCTCACGCCGACCACGCGCAGGTCGGTACGGCCGTCAGCCGGCTGAATGTCCAACTCCACATCGTTCACGCGCTCGACCTTGCGGTTGTTGACGTCGATAATCTGCTGGTCCAGCACATCCTTTTTCAGCCGCAGCAGGCTCTCATCCGGCGCATAGCATTGAATGTCGTGCTGCGGGACGCTGGTCTGGATGGAACGCACGGAAATGGACTGAACCTGCCAATAAGCAATACACAAGATGTTCTTGCGGAGCGTCCGTACCAGGTAGGAAGCGATGCGCAGCGAGTTCTGGCTAGGGTCTACACAGAGGTCTTCCAGGCGGCCCAGGTATTCGCCCCCAACGTCAAACACCGGCAGATTCTCGAGTTCGGTGAAGTAAATCATGCCAAGCGCCCGGGTGCAGAGGTTTATCTTCCCCGCCGCCAACCTTCCACTCTAAAATGGGCGGCGAGTTTGTCAAGGAAAAAAGAGGCGGAGAGTCCGGCCGGCCCGCCTGAGCGAGGATTGGGAGGCCTTTCGCAGGCGAGGGTCCGCCCTTCGGTGGGTTCTCGCGGCGAGTGTCCGGGGGAAAGGGTCAGCGAGCCGCTCGGAAGCCGCTACCCCAATCACTGGCCCATCGCCCACCGGATGGCGTTGAGGAGCAGCTGCTGATAGCGGGAATCCTTCCACACCGCCTGCTCGTGGCCGAGCGCGGTGTAGAAGACGCGGCCTTTGCCGTCCTGGCGGGTCCAGGCTAGGGGCCAGCCGTAGAAACGGCGGCGGACACGCGGATTTTTCAGGTCCACGGAGGCAGGGTCCAGCTTCAACAGTACCTGCGAAGACTCCCACTGGAAGTCACTGATCTGGTAGATCTCGTCATTAATTTGAAACGAGGGGGCGAGGAAGCCGACGATGGGGTTGCGAGGCTCTACTACATCCACCGTCACCCTCTGGTGCCAGGGATGGTCATTGAAATAGCCGCCGATGAGCTGCAGATACTCGGGCCACAGGTAGAACGTGTCCGTGGCGCTGTGGACGCCGATAAAGCCGTGGCCCGACTGGATGAATTCAATGAAGTCGTGCTTCTGCTCCTCCGTCATCGGCAATTCGCCGGTGGTGTAGAACATCACCGCATCGTAGCGCTTCAGGTTGGCGGCGGTGAAAGGACTGACGTCGTCGGCCAGGGTGGTGTCAAAGGCGCCGGAGCGCTGGCCGATCTCCTTCACGATGTCTCGCGACAACGGAACGCTATCATGCTTGAAGCCGGCGGAGAGCGTCAGGTAGAGCAGGTGGCCTTTGTGAGCTGGCTGGGCGGCCGCGCGGCTGGCAAAGGAACTGGCAACCAGCGAAACGAGCAGCAGGATGGCGCTTGTTCGATGCACGGTGTTGCCTCCGAAGATGTGGTCTCGAGCTTTATCCGGCGGCTGGACGGCGGCGGCCCGCGCTGGCCGCAGACGACAAGCTCGATCAAGGATTCTGGGCTGCTCGCGCCGCCTGGACTTCCGGATGGCTGCTCAGGGCCCTGGCGATCTCCCGGCAAAAGGCCGGCAGGTCACCCGGCTGCCGTGAGGTGATGAGGTTGCGGTCGACGACCACTTCCTCGTCGGCATACCTGGCTCCGGCGTGGATGAGGTCATCCTTGATGGCGCGGTAGCACGTAGCCTGGCGGCCCCGCACGATATCGGCCGAGCACAGCACCCATCCCCCGTGGCAGATCGCGGCCACGGGCTTGCCCGCCCGGTCCATCTCCTGCACCAGCTTCACCATGCGCTCGTCCTGGCGCAGGGCTTCCGGAGCCCAGCCGCCCGGAATCACCACCGCGTCCAAATCCGCCGCTCGGGCGTCGGCCACGGAAATGTCCGCTTCGACGGGGTAGCCGCGCTTGCTCAGGTACGTCTTGCCCGCCTCGGCCCCTACGGTGAGAGTTTCTGCGCCCTCCTCGCGGAAGCGCAGCAAGGGATACCACACTTCGAGCTCCTGGTATTGATCCGCGACCAGGATCGCGATCTTTTTGCCCTTCAGCTGCATGCTGATCTTCCTCCGGCAGCATGTTAGCAGAAACTGGCACCCGGTGTATCAGGTGCGGGTCAAGACAGCGGCAAAGAATCCGTCCGTGCCGTGGAGGTGCGGGCGGGTGCGGAAGAAGCCATCGGCGCTCAAGAGCGGGGCCAAGCCAGGACTGGCCTTCAGCACCTCCGCGCGATCTACCAGGCGGAAGCCAGGATTCTCCCTCAGCACGGCCGCAATCACCTGCTCATTCTCCTCGACCTCGAGCGAGCAGGTTGCATATACGAGGCGCCCTTGGGGCGCCAGGAACTGGAGGCTCTGCACCAGCAGCTGCTGTTGAAGAGCCGCCAAGCGCGGAAGGTCGTCCGGTTGTAAGCGCAGTTTGATATCTGGATTGCGCGCCAGCGTCCCGGTGCCGGAGCAGGGCGCGTCCAGCAAGATGCGGTCAAATGGCCTTCCCAAGGCTATCCCGCCCGCGGCATCCTGCTGGAGCAGGAGCAAGCGTACGCCCGGCGGAATCCTGCCTTGGAGCAGGCGCTGCATGGTCCGGAGGCGGCGCCGATTCTTGTCAGCGGCCACCAGTGTGCCGCAACCCAAAGCTGCCGCAAGCTGCGCCGTCTTCATTCCGGGCGCAGCGCACAGGTCGAGCACGTGCTGGCCGGGGGAGGGCGCGACGAGCAGGGCGATGAGTTGGGATGCCTCATCCTGCAGCACGACGCGGCCTTCGCGCCAAACCGTCGTCCGGTAAAGATTGCCCGCGCGGACGATCAGCCCTTCCGGCGCCCACGCCGCCCGCTCCGCCTCGACGCCTTCACGTGCCAGGGCGTCGATGACTTCGGCAACGCTCCCTTCAACCACCCTCAGCGTGACGGGCGGATGCTGCACGCTGGCCAGTGCCAGCGCTTCGGCATCGGGGTCGCTGAAGTGGCGTCGCCAGCGTTCCAGCAGCCAGGCGGGAATCGACCGCAAGGCGGCGGCCAGGATTTCTTCGCGCGGCCTCGTTGACTGTCCGGCGGCGGCCCGCCAGGGCTGGCACTTCCTGAGGACGGCATTCACCAGCCCGGAGGCGGAGCGCTTGCCCGCTGCTTTGGTCAGCTCCACCGCCTCATTCACCGCGGCAAACTTCGGCACGCGGGTGAGAAATTCGATCTGGTAGAGGCCGAGACGGAGAATCGTCGCCACCTCGGCATCCAGGCGAGCCGGCTCCCGGCCGGTGAGGCGAGCGATCTCCCAGTCAAGATGGCCACGCCACCGGAGCACACCCAGTACCAGCTCGGCCGCCAGGCTTCGATCCCGCTCGTGCAGCTCTGACCAGCGGCGGTGCTGGAGCAGATCCTGCACCAGGCCACGGCCCGATTCCACCGCCAGCAAGGTTTCATAAGCCACCGTGCGAGCCGGCGACGGTAAAGGCTGGGACGAGGACGGCGAGCGGCGGGCAGCAGCCTTGCGGTGGGCCATGCAGGGGATCCAGTGTCTACTGCAAGCGGTCCTGGGGGGTAAGACGGACGCCATTGAGAAAGTCGCGCGCGGACATCCGGCGGTGGCCTTCGAGCTGAACCTCCTGCAGCTCGAGCGTCGACCCGCCACCGCACGCCGCCAGCAGCTTGCCACTCTCTGCCACCAAGGCGCCGGGCGCCGCGGCATTGCGGCTGGTGGGGCAGGGCACGGCGCGCCAAATGTGAAGCTGCTTGCCGCGAAAGTCACTATAGGCTCCCGGCCAGGGCCGCAGCCCACGCACGCGCAGGGCGATCTGTTCGGCGGGCAGGGACCAGTCAATGCGGCCGTCTTCCTTCTTCAGGCGGGGCGCCAGGGTGGCCAGCGTCGGGTCCTGCGGCCTGGGCGCAATCTCACCCCGCTCCAGGCCGCGCAGCGCCTCCACCATCAAGTCGGCGCCCAGTAAACTCAGCCGCTCGGAAAGCGTCTCCGTGACGTCGTCATCGCGAACGGGTATCGCCCGCTGCAGCAGGATGTCACCCGTGTCGAGGCCGGCGTCGATCTTCATGATGGTCACACCCGTCACCCGCTCCCCCTGAATGATCGACCAAGGGATGGGAGCGGCCCCGCGATACTTGGGCAACAGGGAAGCGTGAAGGTTCAGGCATCCCAGCCGCGGCAGCTCTCGCATCCAGGCGGGAATCATATGGCCATAAGCAACCACCACAATGGCGTCGGGCTGGTAGGAGGTGAGGAAGCGCCGAGTGAATTCCTCCTTCAGGCTGACGGGCTGAAAGACGGGCAGCCCCAGTGCTTCCGCGGTCTCTTTCACCGGAGGCGGCTTCCGCCGGTGGCCCCGCCCGCTGGGTTCGTCGGGCTTGGTGACGACCAACTCGACCTGAAACCCCTCCGTCACCAGCTTTTCCAAAGTAGGAATGGCGAATTGTGGGGTGCCGCAGAAGATGAGTCTCATTCAGCAACAGGAATCAGCGGGCCTGGCCAAGACGAGCTCTGTGGCCAGGGAAGTGCGTCCACCGACGCTGGGCCTCACCACGAGAGCCGAAGGCTGCGAGCATGGCCGCTGGCAGCGCCGGACGCTCTGGCTACCACTCACCCGCCTTTACCAGCTTCTTCACCCGGCGCTTGATCGAGTCGCGCTTCAGCCGGCTCAGCCGCTGGATGAAGAGGATACCGTTCAAATGATCGATCTCATGGCAGAAGGCACGAGCCAGCAAGCCTTCGCCCGTCAGCGTGATCTCCTTACCATGGACGTCCTGCCCGCGCACCGTCGCCCGCAGTGGCCGGGGAGTGTTGGCGCGGAAATCGGGCAAGCTGAGGCAGCCCTCTTCCTGTACCTGCTCGCCTTCCGTCGAAACAATCTCCGGATTCACTAACACCAAGCGGGCTGACGGATTCTCGCCGCCGGATTCATCGATCACACAAAGCCGCTTGGAGATGCCGATCTGCGGCGCCGCCAGGCCCACCCCGCGCGCTGCGTACATGGTTTCGAACATATCCGCCACCAGCTTCTCCAGCTCGGCATTGAACTCGGTCACCGGCTCGGCGGCCCTCTCTAAAATGGGCTGACCATACTTCACGATGGGGTAAATCATGGGAACCGGACCCTCGAATCGGTGGCGAATGGCTGGCGCCCCGCTGAGGCGGCAGCGCGAGAGCCTTCAGAAGGCCCTGACCTGATTGCAGAATCCTTCGAAGTTCCGGCGCGTCTCGCCCATCGAGTCCCCGCCGAACTTCTCCAGGAAAGCTCGCGCCAGGATCAGCGCGACCATCGCCTCACCGGCCACGCCCGCCGCCGGCACCACGCAGACGTCCGAACGCTCGTAGGCCGCTTTGACGGGTTCGCGCGTGCGAAAGTCGACCGACTCGAGCGGACGGCGCAGCGTGGAAATCGGCTTCAAGTGGCCGCGTACTACGATATCCTCGCCGTTGGACATGCCGCCCTCGATGCCCCCGGCACGATTCGAGCGCCGCGTAAAGCGGCGGGCTCCGCGGTCGTAACCGATCTCGTCGTGAACGCCGGAGCCGAAGCGGGCCGCGCTCTCCACCGCATCGCCCACTTCGACGCCCTTCACCGCCTGGATCGACATTACCGCCTGCGCCAGCTGGCCGTCCAACCGTTCGTCCCACTGGGCGCAGGAGCCGAGTCCCGGAGGCACGCCGTGCGCCACCACCTCGAAGATGCCGCCCACCGAATCGCGTTCGCGAATCGCTCGGTCCACCTCCTCGCGCATCCGCGCCTCGGTCTCAGGGTCAGCGCAGTTGAGCACCGGGTCCTCGCGGTCGCGCAGAGCCAGTATAGCGTCGAAAGCAATCTCGTGATGGGGCAAGGCCACGCGGCCCACCGCCACGACGTGGCTGGCCACTTCAATGCCAAACTCGCGCAGGAAGAGTTTGGCCAGGGCGCCCAGGGCCACGCGCGCCGCCGTCTCGCGGGCGCTTGCCCGCTCCAGCACGTAGCGCGCGTCCGGCAGATTGAACTTCAAGCACCCCGCCAGATCGGCGTGGCCTGGTCGCGGCGAGTCCAGCGGCTTGTAGTGCTCGCTAGCTGCCGGGCTATCCTCCACCGCCATCGCCTCCCGCCAGTTCACCCAATCGCGATTCTCGATCAGCGCGGCGATGGGCGAGCCGATGGTTTCGCCGTGGCGCACGCCAGAAAGGAATTGCACCGTGTCCGACTCGATCTTCATGCGTCCGCCGCGGCCATAACCTCCCATGCGGCGTTTGAGCTCGCGGTTGACAAACTGGAAGTCAACGCGCAAACCTGCCGGTAAGCCGGACAGGATGGCTACCAGCCCTTGCCCGTGGGATTCGCCCGCCGTCTGAAACCTGAGCATAGGTAACCCACCCGGCGGGCCGGCACGATCCACTCAGCGGTCTGGCTGCATCCTTTACCGGGTGAACCATGCGGCGTCCGGGATTGCACGCCGGGGCAGGAACTCCGCAGTTATTCTAGCCAAACCACGGCAAGCGCGTCAAAACCGACGGCCTTCCCCGCTGGAGAAACGGCTGGCGGACGCAGAGCGACCGGGCAACCGATTCATCTCTAGGGCTGGAGAAACTCTCGAATCTTCTCCAGGTCTTCCCGCAGAAGCTTCTCTTCGCGAGGATTGCGCAGCACGTAGGCAGGATGCACCGTCGCCAGGGCTTTGGCGGCACCGAAGTCGTACAGTCTCCCGCGCAGCTTCAGAATGCCCTCCTTCAGGCCGAGCACCGTCCGCGCGGCGGGTGCTCCCAAGCAGCAAACCAGCCGAGGCCCGATGGCTTCGATCTGGCGGAAAAGGAACGGAGAGCAGGTCTCGATCTCGTCGTGCTCTGGAGTGCGGTTTCCGGGCGGCCGGCACTTCACCACATTGCAGATGTAGACCTCTTCGCGGCGAATTCCCGCCGCCTGCAGCAGGCGGTTCAGGAGCTGGCCGGCGCGGCCGACAAAGGGGCGCCCCTGCTCATCTTCGTCTGCACCCGGCCCCTCGCCAACGAACACTATTTTGGCGTGGGGATGGCCCTCGCCAAAGACAATATGCTTGCGGCCAGCCGCCAGTTTGCAGCGGTGGCAGTCACCCAGATCCGCGCGGATCTGCTCCAAGGTTTCCGGCCCGCTGCGCCCGGGCGACAAAGCCTCAAACAGCCCAAGGGTTCGAGCAGGAAGGCCGATGGCCGGGGCCGTCTGGAGAATGGTGTGGGAAGCGGCGGGCTCTCCGGACTCCTTCGCGAGGGCGGCCGAAGCGTCCCCCGCACCGGAGTCCGCCGGGGGTTCCGCGGGCAGCCGGCCGGCGGATTCCTTCGGGCTTCCACTCCCGAGTTTGGCAGCCTCGCCCGCTTCACGCCGGTAGAATCCTTCGATGCCGAGCTCCCGGTAGAAGTCGAGCCAGGCGGCGACTTCCAGCCTTAGATCGCGATTCACGGTGGCCACGCCGAATTTCGCTAGTCCGAGGTTCGAAGCAAGTTCCCGGGTTGCAGCCGCAGCGGCGGGCGCACGCTGCCGAAGCTCCCAGGCGGAAGGCCCGAACGGTTCAGGAAGGTCCCGGCGGTCCAGCGGGAGACGTCAGGTGCTTGGAAGCCCTAACCTTCCGCAGCGCCACCACCTCATCCAGCACTCGCTGCGCCACGTCCAACTTGCTCATCTTCTCGAGCGGCTTGGTCTCTCCGGTGGCCGCCAGCAAAGTGACAATGTTGGTATCCGAGTCGAAGCCGGCACCTTCTTGAGTCACGTCGTTGACCACCAGCAAGTCGAGGTGCTTGGCCTTGAGCTTGGCGGCGGCATTCTCGAGCACATGGTCGGTCTCGGCCGCAAAGCCCACCAGGAGCTGGTCAGGCCGCCGCCGGCGAGCTATCTCCGCCAGGATGTCGCGCGTGGGCACAAGCTTCAACGCGGCGAGCCCCGCCTGCCGCTTAATCTTTCCCGGTGTCTTCTCCGCCGGGCGGAAGTCCGCCACGGCCGCTGCCATAACCACGATGCTGGCGGCCTCCAGCCGGCGAAGCATAGCATCGGCCATCTCTTCGGCGGTACGCACGCGCTCGATGGTGACGCCGGAGGGTTCGGGGAGATGCGTGGGGCCACTGACCAGCACCACCTGGGCGCCGCGGCGCCGCGCGGCCTCGGCCAGGGCATAGCCCATCTTACCGGAAGAGCGGTTGCCGAGGTAGCGGACGTCGTCGAGCGGTTCGTGGGTAGGCCCAGCGCTCACCAGAACCGTTTCACCCTTCAAATCGTCGCGGAGGCCCAGCGCTGCGAAGACCGCGGCGGCGATGGCCGGCACCGAGGCCAGGCGGCCAGCGCCCGTCATGCCGCAGGCCAGGTAGCCTTCGTCCGGTTCGACGATGCGCACGCCGCGCTGGCGCAGCGCTTCGACGTTCGCCTGGGTGGCCGGGTTTTGCCACATGTGGACGTTCATCGCCGGGGCGACGATGAGCGGCGCACGCGTGGCCAGCACCAGGGTGGTCAGGAAGTCGTCGGCCAGGCCGTGCGCGATCTTGCCCAGCACGTCCGCGGTGGCGGGAGCGATGACCAGCGCGTCGATCGACTGCGCGACGGCAACGTGCTCGATCGCACTCTCCACGTTGGCCTCCCCGCCTGGTTCGCCGAACATCTCGCTGATCACCTTGCGCCCGGAAAGCGCGGCAAAGGTGAGCGGGGTGACGAACTGGCGCGCGCTGCGAGTCATCACCACCTGGACCTCCAAGCCGCGGTCCTGGAGCAAGCGCACCAGTTCCGCCGCCTTGTACGCCGCGATGCCGCCGGTCACGCCCAGTGCGACGCGCATAATCGACCGCCACGAACGGGTGCTAGGTTCCACTCCGCGCTTTCTTGTCGCCGCCGTTCGCCGAAGTCTCCAGAATCTCAAACGGCACCAGCCCGGCCTCGATCTCCATCTGGGCGATCTTGGTCGGTTTCTTGGTGGCCGCCTGCACCAGCGGCTTGGCTCCTGCCTGGAGTTGCCGCGCCCGCTTCGCCGCCAGCAGAATGTAGCGGAACTTGCTGTCTACGCCTCGCGGGAGATCCATCGAACGTTATCCTCCAAAGGTCTTGGAAATCTGCCGGACGCACGCTTGCTGGTTCGTGCGCCGAAACCGCGCGGCAGTCACGATTGCTGCCAGTGCCTTGACGGCCTCTGGCAAACGCTCGTTCACTACCACGTAGTCATAATCCTTCCAGCACGCAATCTCCTTGCGCGCGGCGCGCAGCCGCCGCCGGATAGTATCCGGGTCGTCCGCATGGCGGCGGCGCAAGCGGCGCTCGAGCTCTTGCCGCGAAGGCGGCAGGAGGAAGATGCCGATCGTCTCGGGCAGCTTGCGCCGCACCTGCCGGTAGCCTTGGACATCGATATCCAGCAACACATCGCGCCCCTCGCGCTGCGCCCGCCGCAGTTGTTCCCAGGGCGTGCCGTAAAAATGCCCGTGCACCTCCGCCCACTCGGCCAAAGTGCCCTTCGCAATCAGGCGCTGGAAGCGCTGAGGACTCACGAAGATGTACTCTCTGCCGTCCTGCTCCCCTTTTCGCGGGCTTCGCGTGGTGTAAGAGACAGAAAACGCCAGGTTCGGAACCGAGGCCAGCAGGCGCCTCACGAGGCTCGATTTGCCGGTCCCGGATGGCGCTGAGATCACGATGATGCTGCCCTTGCCGCGGGATTTTGCCCCCTTGCCGGGTTCCATAGCCGCTCGAACCCATCACGCCCGGCGCCGGCCCGCGCCGCGGCCATCACTCGACATTCTGCACCTGCTCGCGCAGTTTCTCGATCTCCGCCTTCATCTCAATGGCATAGCCAGAGAGGGTGAGACCCACTTCCGGGAGGTCAGCCGTCTTCGACAGAATGGTATTCGCTTCGCGGTTCATCTCCTGCAAGAGGAAATCCAGCTTCTTGCCAATTTCGGTCCCTCCGTTCAGCAGCTGGGCGGCCTGGCGGACGTGGCTGTGCAGACGGACGAGCTCCTCGGCGATGTCCGACCTCGCCACCAGCAGAGCCACCTCCTGAGCTAGGCGGGGTTGGTCCACCGGGAGATCGGGGCCAAGCTCCAGCAGCCTTCTTTCGAGCCGCTGCCGGAGGGAGGAGCCCATTTGCCCGCTGATTGCCTGAACGCTGGCCGTTAACTGCTCGAGGCGGTCGAGGTGAGCGCGCAAGTCTGCAGCCAAGGCCGCACCCTCCTGCGCACGCATAGCATTGAGACGCTCCAAGGCCTGCAGGGTGGCTCGTTTCAAAACCGGCCAGCAGCGCTCGAGTTCCTCGGGTGTCGGCAGGGCGGACGCCGAAACGATGCCAGGAACCCTGAGCAGAGACACGGGGTCAACCTCCGCGGTAAACCCGAACTCGCGCCGGAGTTGCCGACAGGCTTCCACGTACGCTTCCAGTAATCCGCGGTCGAGCTGCAACCGCGCCTCTCCCGCGCGATCAAAGGTGACGGTCAGCTCCACGTGCCCGCGGCTGATCTGTTCTCTCACCAAGCGCCGCAGCTCGGGCTCGAGTGCTTCCAGCTCGGGCGGCACCCGAACCTGCAGATCGAGGAAGCGGTGGTTGATGCTCTTCAGGCTGACCAACACCGACCCCTCGGGGCTTTCTGCGCGGACGCTACTGTAACCCGTCATGCTGCGAACCATGGCCCGAAAGTCGAAGAGGGAAAAGCCCCGGAAGGGCGTTCAGGGCTCAGCATTGGCGAACTGCAGATCGTGCAAACGCTGGTAGATGCCGCCCCGTGCGACAAGGTCTTCATGGGTTCCCATCTCGCAGATAGTTCCGCGGTCGAGCACCACGATGCGGTCCGCGCGTCGCACAGTGGACAAGCGGTGGGCAATCACCAGTACGGTGCGGCCCGCCATCAAGTTGCTGAGCGCCTTCTGAACCAGCAGCTCCGACTCCGCGTCCAACTCGGACGTAGCCTCGTCGAGGATGAGCAGCGGAGGATTCTTCAACAGGGCGCGGGCAATGGCGATGCGCTGCCGCTGCCCGCCGGAGAGCCGCTGGCCCCGCTCCCCAATCAGCGTCTGATAGCCTAAAGGCATCTCCACGATGAAATCGTGGGCCAGGGCGGCGCGCGCCGCGTCCTCGACTTCCCGCAGGGTGCGCCGCGTCTGCCCGTAGGCAATATTATTGAACACCGTATCATCAAACAGGATCGTTTCCTGCGTCACCATGCCGATTTGCGCCCGCAGAGAATCCAGCTTGACGTCGCGCACGTCGTGGCCGTCGATCAGGATGTGCCCCGCCGTCACATCAAAGAAGCGCGGAATCAGATTCGCCAGCGTCGTCTTTCCTGCCCCACTCGGCCCCACAATGGCCACCACTTCCCCTTTGCGGATCCGCAGGTTAATGTCGCGAAGCAGGGGCTTGCCGGGCTCGTACTCAAATTCCACGTGTTCGAAGACAATCGCCTCGCGGAACGGCCCAAGGGTAACCGCGCCAGGCCGGTCGGTGACCTCGGCGGGCAGGTCCAGATAATTGAACACCTGCTCGGAGGCGCCCACCGCCTGTTGGAACGCGTTGTTAACCCCCGTCAGCCGCTTGATGGGCTCGTACATCTTGATCAGCGCATACAGGAAGGCCACAAAGCCACCGGTGGTTTGGGAATGGTGCAGGATCTGGTTACGCGCGTAAAGCAAGAGGCCAGCAATGGTAATCGCCCCCAACAGCTCCATCAGCGGACCCGTCAAGGCCTGGGCCTTCACCCACCGCAGGTTGATCTTGAGCAGGCGTTTGGTGGCCGCCCGGAACTTCATCACCTCAAACAGCTCCATGCTGAAGGCCTTAACAATGCGGATGCCAGTGAAGGTCTCTTGCAGCACGTGGCTGATCTCGGCCATCTTGTCCTGGCTGTGGCGGCTGGAGATGCGAATGTATTGTCCTATCTTCGATGAGGGCAGCACCACGAAGGGAACCAGCAACAACGAAACCAGCGCGAGCTTCCAATCGAGGTAGAAAATCACCCCCAGCAGCCCCATCAGGGTAAAACTCTCGCGGAGCGAGTCCGCTGCCACCTGCGAAACCGCGCTCTGCACCTTCTCAATGTCGTTGGTCACGGAGGACATCAGCCGGCCCGTCGGATGCCGGCTAAAGAAGGCCACAGACTGCTCAATGATCCGCGAGTAGAGCAGATTGCGCAAATCCCGCACTACGGAATGGCCGACGTAGTTGATGAAATAGGTAGCCAGGAACTCGGCCACACCTTTGATCAGCGTCACGCCGATGATGGCCACGGCCACCACCGTCCAGATGTTGTGGAAGCGATGCGGAACCAGGTCCTCGAGGTAAATGCGGCGGTGGCTGAGAGGCAACGAAAATAGGACCACCTGGCTGAAGGCACCCGGCGCCAGGACGGCGTCGAAGACGGGCCGGATGAGCAGCGCCATCAGCGCTTCGCACGCCCCCACCAGCGCCATCAGAAGAAACGCGCCGATAAAGCGAGGCGTGTACGGCTTAATGTAACCCAGCAGGCGTCGGACTTGGGTCATTCGGTGTTTCGCCTCGGAGTCGACGTAGGCATGGGACAATCTCGACAATTCAGCGCAAGCACGCTACATCAACCGAGACGTTTTAGCGGCAAAGTGTGGTTACGACCGATTCGGCGTTGGGACTCCGCGGGCCTCTGCACGGAGCCACCCCAGACCCTCTCCATGGTAGTCCCAGAACCGGGAGAGCGTCAAGGAACGGCCGCGGGTTCAGAGTCTTCGCCTTTCCTAAGCGGCGAACAACACGTTGTAAATAAAGCAGATAGGAGAAGGCACGGAGTGCCACACCGGAAGGCAACAGCAGGTCGTCTCATCCGGCTGATCCAACGCGGGACAATGACGCGCCTACATGCCTTTCTCTCCTTCATCTGACCCTGAACAAACCTCCGTCCTCAAAAATTCCCGAAATTCCGGCTTGACATGCGATTTTTCGCTAACCACGCAAATTTTGTGGTCGATATTCCAGGGAGGGGAGTTAAAATACCCCTACGAAGTGGGGAGAGGGGGAGATATTCGAGACATGCCACAGGAGGGCGCGAAATTTACTTCACTGATCAAATGGTGGAACTGGGCCCGGCGGCATCCTGCAGCAGTGATCCTGGCCGGCTTGCTTGTCGCCGCCTTGGTGCTGCCTTCCGGCTCCGGAACAAGGCCGTTTCCCAGTGACTTGGAGAGTGACGAGCCTCCCTTGTTTGTTTGAGCTTCCCGCCCACGGCCTGTAGCGGTGCTATCTTCACCACCCCCAGCGACGGTCTCTTACTGCCCCCTCCGGTACCCGCCACTCCCATTGATCTCGCCTTGCGCTCCGGTCTTTTCGGAAGAGTAGCGACCCTGTTCCGGAAGCTTGGCGAGGCGGTATGGGCAAAGCAGAGACTTGCCCTCACGAAAAGGCGACAGCCGCGCCGTCAGGGAGGGACGCGAAAGGTAGACGAGAGCCCGATCAGCCGTTGGCGCCTCGTCGTGAGTGGCCCGCCTTTACGAAGGCTATGACGCGATCAGGCAAGCAAGCCGGGAGTCCGAACGGACTCCCGGCATTCCCGCAGCGGCTACTTGCTGGACGGCTCGGTACCGAAGGCGAGATGTGCGCGGCGGTTCTTCTGCCAGCACTCCTCATTGTGCTCCGTGCACACCGGCCGGTCCTTCCCGTAGGAAATGGTCGTCATCCGATCGGCAGCCACGCCGAGGTGGGCGAGGAAGTTCTTGGCAGCGGTGGCGCGTCGGTCACCCAGACCCAGGTTATATTCCTCACTTCCGCGCTCGTCGCAATGACCCTCGATGGTGAACTTAATGTTGGTGTGCTGCTTGAGGAAGTCGGCATCCGCAGTAAGGGCCTGCTCGGCATCGGGGCGGATATTCGACTTGTCGAAATCGAAGTAAGCGTCCTTCACCGTCTGGTTAAAGAGTTCCTCGTCACTCGGCGCGGGAGCCTGCGGCGGAGGAGGCGGCGGAGGAGGCGTGGTGACGGTCACGCGAGCCGTGCAGCTTGAGCTCCCACCGGGCCCGGTGATATTCAGCGTGTAGGTTGTCGACTCGGTCGGACTCACGCTCGTTGAACCCTGCGCTTCCACCTTTCCCGGCCCGGGCTGTAGGTTGAGGTCGGTCGCATTCTGAGAACTCCAACTCAGTGTTGCGGACTGCCCTTTTTCGATGGTGCTGGGTTCCGC
>CADDZE010000072.1 GCA_902812465.1 Acidobacteriota bacterium
CGCTGGCGCCGCCTCGCCTCCTCCGTCCAGAACGCCCTCGACCAATTCAACGCCACCTTTCAGTCCCCAGATTCGAGACGCAGGAATGAAAATCAATCTGCCAGACACAACATTCTTGACAAGTGCCTGCTCCTCATACCGCCGCTTCCAGCGCCGCATGCTCCGGCCCGAACTTCCCACAATCTCCGCGGCCTGCTACCATGTGATTCGTTTCGCCATCGCGCGCAAAATCACTTCCTGTACTTTCCTCGCCCGCTCCCAGGCGGCTTCCGAGTATCGTCACCTTCTGCCTCCCTCCCGACAGAATGCCCGATTCCCCTCGCCGCCTTCAGCCGACAGATCACGTGCTCATTCATCCGGACATTTAATGTGCTAATGACAGCCATCAGGGTATTAGTTGCAAGCAGTCACGCATTGTGTTAGTTTCAGCTCGCCCGTTAAAGGTTACGTCCTAATCCGGCAATCAAGCTTCCGCCGAGGAGTCATCGCGACCTTTGGAGTTTCGGTTTCGAACAACCTTGTCACAGCAGGGTGTGACTCGTCACGTTCGCACTTTGGTCTGGCAGCGCGAGAGAACAGGGAGAGAGGCGCTAAATGCGACAATTACGACGAACGCTACCGATCCTATGTGCGGTGCTGGCTATCACTGCGTGTAACAGGAGCCAGACACCCCCAGCCCCGGATGACAACGCCATCAAGACAGCGATTCAGTCCAAGCTTTATCAGGATGCGACGCTGCGGACGCGCAACGTGCAGGTAGACTCACAGCAGGGCGTGGTCACGCTGACCGGCACAGTGAACTCGGATGCGGAGAAGTCGCTAGCCGAGCAATACGCTCAAGTGCCCGGCGTGAAGCAGGTGGTGGACCAGTTAAGTGTAATGCCACCTGACCGGAGCCAGGCACCGCCGCCAGCTGCCGGAACTCAGGGAGAGACCAGGCAGGCGGGTTCCATGGCAGGAACCGCAGCCGAGCGGCGAACCTCTACCACCGCGACGATTCCCGCTGGGCACGTCATTACGGTGCGGATGATCGATGGTATCGACTCGAGCGTAAACCGGGCGGGACAGACCTTTGCCGCTAGCGTGGCCGCGCCCGTGGCGGTGGGGAACCGTCTTGTGATTCCCGAAGGGGCGGACGCGCGTGTCCGCTTGGTGAGCGCCTCCAGTTCGGGCAAGTTCCGTGGAAGGGCAGAATTGCAACTGGAGCTAGTTTCGATCACGGTACATGGCAAGACCTACGAGGTCCGAAGTGGTGATTACCAGGCGCGTGGCGCCTCGCGCGGGAAGCGGAGCGCCGTCGCGATCGGCGGCGGTGCTGCTGTCGGCGGAATTATCGGAGCCCTGGCTGGCGGACGGAAGGGCGCAGCCATCGGCGCCGGAGTAGGCGCCGGTGCAGGCACAGGCTACCAAGTGCTGAGCAAGGGTTCGAACGTGAAAATACCCTCCGAAACCAAAATTGATTTCAAGCTGGCGGCACCATTGACGGTGGCCGTCGGGCTATGATGCCTAGGGAGCGTTTGACCAACGTTCGCACCTCCTGGTATCGAACATTTTACTCTGTAATGGCCAAAAGGAGGACGTAACATGGGCTGGAAGCGTTCGCTTATGATCAGTCTTTGGGTGCTCGCATTCGTGACGTCAGTGTGGGCGCAGAAAGAACTTACCGATGCTGAGATCTCAGCGGATATCGCGGATCGCATTTACCACGCCGGGGTTTTCAAGCACGGTAACGTGGCGGTCAGTTTTCATGACGGGGTCGCGACCCTCACCGGGACGGTCGACAGCTTGGGCGCCAAGATGGATGCAGAGAAGGCAGCGCGCAAGATTGATGACGTGATCCAGGTGGTAAACAACATCGAGGTTCGAGCCGAGGACGTCACCAGCCAGCAGATCCTCGAAGAGGCACGCAAGGAAATTGTGACCTATTACGCTTACACCATCTTTGATAACATCGTGCTGGAGGCGCAGGGCCACAAGCTTATCGTCTCCGGCCAGGTAACCCAACCCTTCAAGAAGGCGGATATAGGCAATTTTCTGGCGCGCATCAAGGGCGTTGCCGAACTGCAGAACGATATCGAGGTGTTACCGACCTCGAACTTTGACGACCAGTTGCGGTGGAGTATTGCCCGGGCCATTTACAATGACCCGTTCTTCGTCCGCTACGCCCACATGTCCAATCCTCCCATCCACATCATTGTGAAGAATGGCGATGTAACTCTGGAAGGAGTGGTCAACTCTGCCGTCGAGAAGGCCAAGGCGGAGAGTGACGCACGCTTTGCCGGAACATACTTTTCGCTCACCAACAACCTGCGCGTCGAGGGCCAACGTCCGGCCTGAGCATCGCATCGCCAGCGCCCCGTGCGGCCTGCAGGCGGCCGCTTCGTGCTTCGGAGGACTCAGCTGAGTTCGTTAACAAGCTCACCGGTGACGAGAGAGGCTGAGAGAGGCAGGCAGCGGTTTTTGCAGCGGCGCTTTTTGGGGGGACTCTCCTGCTGCCGGGAAAGGCTACTGCCGCTCTAGCTCTCACTCACCATAAATTTCAATCAGACCCAGGAGGTGAGGGATGGCCCTCGGCAAACGCGCGACGGCGGAATTTTTTGGAACGTTCTGGCTCGTCTTCGGCGGCTGCGGTGCTGCGGTGCTCTCGGCAGCGTTTCCCGACCTCAGAATTGGATTTGCAGGCGTGGCCCTCGCCTTCGGCCTCACGGTTCTCACCACGTGTTAAGCGATCGGCCACATCTCGGGCGGCCACTTAAACCAGGCCGTTTCCCTTGGGCTAGTCGCCGGCCGGCGCTTTCCCGCTTCCGACCTGATCCCTACTGGGTACACAGATCGGCCAGCGAGTCCGCCTGGACCACTACCTCAGTTTCTATCCCAACTTATCCAACGGCGGGCAGTACCGCTCTGACACCTCGACCAGTCTCGGGAAACCGATTCTCCCTCAATACGGGAGTCATCGACCTTTATCTCAGCAATTTTCCCGCGGGCAGCGAGAAAAACAACGTGGCCTTCACGACTCGGCGCTCGTCTTGAGCCTTCCTCGCGCCTCTGGCCGCGCGCCGGGCGAACCCTTGCACTTCAGCTTGACCCAGGGCGCCGCTAAAAACACCACCACCGTGGCTCTCACACAGCCTTGACTGCCGAAGCTCTGGGAGCCTGATGGTTACTTTGTCCGGCTCTGAAGTAACGCTCTGCTCGACGTCTGGTAAACCGGGGATTAATCTAACCAATGTGGTGGAGTGGAAATCCACAATTTCGCGATACCTGGAGGCGCGGCCTGACGCCTTGTGCGGCTTCCTGAGGGAGCAACGCTGGTTTGCGGGCAAGGCTCGCACCATCGCCGCGGTGGACGTGTTAGACATCGTACCCATGGGAGAAAGCCTTCGGGGACCCGACATGGTTCTTGCTCGAGTGAGCTACTCGGATGCCGAACCCCAGGAATACGCCATGCTCCTCGCCGCAGCCGACGAGGATCTCGACCTCCCCGGGTCCATACCCCACTTTGCGCCTACCAATGGAGACCGGTCCAGTCCGCTGATCCTCTACGACGCCCTCTGGAACCCCCTTCTGATGACCCAATTACTCGGAGGAATCGACAGCGGGCGAACCTGGAGGAGCCGGAAAGGAGAACTAACCGTCGAGCGTACTCGTGCCTTCCACCAGCTGCGCGGGCCGAACCAGGAAGTCCTGGAACCTTCTATCCTCAGTGCGGAGCAAAGTAACACCTCGCTGCGATATGGCGAGCGGCTTTGCCTGAAGTTCTTTCGGCGCCTTCAGGAAGGGATCCATCCGGAAGTAGAAGTGGGAACTTTCCTCACCGAGCGCACGTCATTCTCCCACTTCGCGCCCGTGGCGGCTGTCCTGATTTACCGCCAGCCGGGACGCACGCCAATCACGATTGCGATGCTGCAGGCATTTGTGCCCAATCAGGGTGATGCCTGGTGTTACACGCTAGGCCAACTGGACCGCTACTTGACGAGTCTCGCCTGGCAACAAGGGAAGGGACTTGAACCGGCGGGTCTCCCAGGGCGCACACTAATAGCGAGCAGCCTCCTGGAGAATTACCTCGATCGGGCGCGCCTGCTGGGAAGGAGGACCGCAGAGCTCCACGTGGCCCTCAGCTCAGGTACTGATGATCCGGCGTTTGCTCCCGAGCCCTTTACCCTTTCCTATCAGGAGTCGCTTTACCGGTCGGTCCACGATTCGGCCATGCAGATGCTATCTCTGCTCAGCAGCTATCGCTTGCATTGGACCGGGCGCGCACGGGAGCAGGCGGAGCGGCTGCTCGATCGAGCCGACCGTATCCTGGAGCGGCTGCGCGGCTTGGCAAGCCGCCCGATTGCCGGGCAGCGGACGCGTATCCACGGCGACTACCACCTGGGGCAGGTCCTCTGCTCGGGCGAGGATTTTGTGATCATCGACTTCGAGGGCGAACCGGCACGCCCGCTGGAAGAGCGGCGTTCCAAGCGCTCGCCAGCAGCCGACATTGCCGGCATGCTGCGCTCGTTCCACTACGCTGCGTGCATCGCCCTCCGGACTCAGGCGAGACACGTACCGGCGGAGGATGAGTTCTATCCTAGGTTGGAAGCCGCCGCCCGATCGTGGCAGAAATTGGCCTCGGCGGCCTACCTCGACGCCTACCTTGCAGTCGCCACCCCCCATGACCTTCTGCCTTCCCGGCGGGAGGACCTGGACGCACTGCTTGCTGCTTCGCTGGTCGAGAAGGCAGTCTATGAGCTGAGCTATGAGCTGAACCACCGGCCGGACTGGGTGGATATTCCCCTCCAGGGGTTGCTGCAACTCGCCGAGGCCGACTAGACCCGTGCGTCGGCTTAGCCCGACGCCAGCTTTTTGGCAAAGTCCAGCAGGAAAGCTCGGTCGGAGTCTACCATCTGGCTGACTAGTCCCTTCAGCTTAAGCAGGAAGCGCGCTTCCGAACCCTCCTCGCCGCTTTCCATGGCCAGCTCTTCCAGCGTCTTGCGCGGAGCGAGCTTGGTGGTGGGCGGCGGCTCATCACCAGTGTAGAACAGCTTGTAGAGCGGAACATCCAAGGCGGCGGCGAAGCGCTCGAGGGTTTCCAGCGAAGGCACCGTGTGGCCGTGCTCGACGCGGGAAATGTAGCAGCGAAGCAGCCCGCTGGCCTTCTCGATGTCTCCCTGGGACATCCCCTTTTGCTCGCGAAGCTGACGAATGCGTTGCCCGATCAGCATATTAATTGGCTCCTTCTTAATGTGCTCCTTCATTCGAAACCTCAGAACAAAATCTGAGGTATTACCCACAAGGCGAGTATCGTCGCATTAATCTAGCCGGTGAATAACGCCCCTGTACCAGTACGAAAGTACTAGCCGGAGCGGTTTTGCGGCGGGGTCGATTAAAGAAGCAGTTACTGCTTGGAGCCAAGCACCAGGGCTAAAAGCGCCATGCGGACGTAGAGGCCATTTTGCGCCTGACGAAAATAGGCGGCGCGAGGGTCGTCATCGACGTCCATGGTGATCTCGTCGACGCGCGGCAGAGGGTGCATGATGATCGCGCTGGGCTTCAGCAAATCCAGGCTGGCACGGTTGATGACGTAAAGCCGCCGGCAGCTTTCGTAATCGGCAAGCCGGTCGCCGAAGCGCTCCTTTTGGATGCGGGTCTGGTAGACCACGTCTACCTCAGGAAGGACGCGCTCGAGCAACTCCTCTTCTGAGTAGGCGACGCCCCGCTCCTGGAGGTACTCGAGGATGTCCGGCTTCATCCTGAGCAGGGGCGGGGCGACAAACCGGATGCGCACATCGCGGAACTTGCCGAGCAAGTAAGCGAGGGAGCGAACGGTGCGACCGTTCGCCAGATCGCCCACCATGGCCACCTGCAGCCCGTCCACTCTCCCAAGCTCCCGTTGGATGGTGTAGAGGTCGAGCAGCGCCTGCGTGGGATGCTGCCCGGGTCCATCGCCGGCATTGATCACTGGCACGGCCGAGACCTTAGCTGCCCGCTGGGCCGCCCCGACTTCATAGTGGCGTACCACGATGACGTCCGCATAGCCATTGAGGATGCGGATAGTATCCTCCAGCGTCTCCCCCTTGGCCACGGAAGAGAATTCCCCGGCGTTCTCTGTCGTGATCACTTGGCCCCCCAGCCGGAGCATTGCCGCTTCGAAGGAGAAACGGGTGCGCGTTGAGGGCTCGTAGAACAGAGTCGCCATGATGCGGCCGACGCAGCGTGTGTCACCCCCCTGCCGGACCAGTTGTTCCATTTCGGTACTGAGCCGGAACACCTCCTCCAGCGTCGGTCGATCGAATTGCTGCGCTTCAACCACATGATGCAGCATGGCTTTTTGCGTACCCTCCGCGGGTCCCTCTCCTCCATCACCACACGTTCTGGTGCGGACACGCTATCCGAAGGGTGAGAGGCCTCTGGCCAGCAGTTGCTAGAGGTGCGCTGTCCTAACTGGCTGGCTGTCAACCACTAGCTAGAACCGGCCGATAATCCCTGGAGGGATGGCATCATGATTGCTCCCATCACGGAACGAGTGTACACCGTGGACTACGCATTATCAGAAGGCGGCTTGATGGTTCACTCGCACACCGATTGGCCGTGCGCTTGCTGCCGCCCGCGCGAGATCTCCGATAGCAGCGAGTTTTGCCTCTGCATTCGCTGCGCCCATGCTATGATCTCCGCGGCCGGCGCGGGCTTCGGCGAGTCCCGGGAGCTCCTCGACGAACTCACGGACGCCGTTGCCCTTCTGGAGGGCGCTCAGTGGCAGAACAGCAGGCCTAACCCCGTCCGCTTCGGCGTTAATTAGACCCCTCACTGCTCGCGGTAGCCCAGTATCTCTGCCACCACCTCCCGCAAAATGCGTCCCTTCTGAGGCGAGTCCCTGGAGACTTTCGTTGCATCATCGATGGTGCGCACCAGAATCCGGTACTGGCGGAACTCGCATTCATCGGGGAGCATCAGGTAGTCGCTGTTGTAAATCTCTGCGAAGCGGATCTCCTTCCGCGCGGTGTCCATCTCTGCGCCGATAACGCGACCGACCAACTTTCCCCCTTGGTAGATGGCGTCCGGTTCGCGTTCCGCCAGCGCGGTGCCGGTGGTGCCTGGGTTCATGTCGACTCCGTTTAGTGCTTTTTTTCTATAGTTTAGCGAAGGATCCCCTAGCGCTTGTAGCGGCCCATTAACTCGGCTTGCGCCAGAATGTGCCCTCGCATCGCCCGCTCGAGGTCGCGTTTGGTAGCACCCGCTTTTAGGTTGAGCGGCGTATCCAATGCATAGAGCTTGAAGAAGTAGCGATGCGGCTTCCCCGGCGGGGGGCAGGGGCCCCCGTAGCCGACGCGGTCGAAGTCGTTGTTGCCCTGGCGTCCCCCGCCCTGGAGCTCGGCCTGCTTAGGAACGCCTCGTGGCAGGTGCTGGGTTTCAGGCGGCAGGTCAAAGATTACCCAATGGACCCAGGTTCCGGCCGGCGCATCTGGATCGTCGGCAATCAACGCGAAGCTCTTGGTCCCCGGGGGTGCGCCGGACCAGCTCAGTTCCGGCGACTCGTCCGCCCCCTCGCAAGTGAATTCTCGGGGAATGTCGCCTCCCGGCTGGAAGGCTGAACTGGACAGCTTCAGCGGGTCAGGCGGGACCGCACTGCTAAGGCCGACGGGCTTCGAAGCCGCGCCGAGCGCTCCCAGAATTAGCCAAGGGATAGTCATCAGGATGCAAACTAAATCCGTAGGCTTAGGCCCTCGCATGGGGCTAGCTTACCATAAGCTGTAGGAAGGTCAGTAGGCTGCTCAACCCTCGCGTTCTCCAGAGCCCCGAGGTTGGGCCTAGCAGCTCACCCCCGAAGGCCTCTCCGCAGCCTCACGATAAGGCACGATGCGTCAACCGCCGGGCGTGAACGGACGACCAGGTTGGGGCGCGGCCCCCCCGGGGCCTGCCAGTGCCCGGAACGCGGCCACGGGCTGATGCTCGTCCATCGCACCCCCACCTCACCGGTTCCGCTGCGCTATGGCATGGCGGCGAAGCCATGGGCTGAGCACGTGTTCTAGCCACTGTTTCCGCATCCCCCTCCTGATTTTTCAACAACATATCCGGTTCGTTTGGTCAAATTAACATTTAGTTGGCGTTCGCCAGCAGCACCTCCGGCCGGGCACCTTGGCAGCACCCTCCGAGCGAGACATTAATTACAAAGAGGGTCAACGTGTGCGGTGGAAGGAATGTTTACAAGGTCCACCTTGTTTACCGGGCCCCGAGTCCCACTTCCGTCCTGACGGCCGCGGGGTCTCACTCGTACCTCAGGGCCACCGAAGGATCGACGCTGGCGGCGCGCCGCGCGGGCACGTACCCGGCGGCGAGGCTGACGAGAAGGAGCAGGAGCGCGGTTCCGGCGAGAGTCAGCGGATCATAAGGTTTCAACCCGAACAACATGCTCTTTACCAACTGCGTGGCAGCCAAAGCCAGGGGTACTCCGATGGCGATGCCGACTACCGCCAGCAAACCGGTCTCTTTCAGGATCATCCGTAACACCTGGCCCCGCTCGGCACCGAGGGCCATGCGGATGCCGATTTCGTTGGTCCGGCGGCGGACGGCGTAGGCCATGACGCCATAGAGGCCGATGCAGGCGAGGACCAAGGCCAATAACCCAAACAGGCTGGAGAGCTGGGCAAAGATGCGCTCCTCAAACAGCGACCGGCTGATCTGTTCCTCTTGGGTTCTCACCTGAAGCAGGGGCAGGTTGGGATCCATCGACTGGACCAAGCGCCGCACGGAGGAGACGAGGGCGAGCGGCTTGGCCGCCGTGCGCAGCTCGAACGTCATGCCGAGTACGACCGGCTGCTGCAGATAGGGCAGGTAGACCGTGGGCTCGGCGCTTTCGCGCAGGCTCTGGTACTTGGCATTCGCTACCACTCCCATGATCTCGATCAGATCCTGGCCGCCCATGGCCAACTTTCGCCCCACCGGGTTGATGCCCGGGAAGTAGTGGTCCGCCAGCACCCGATTGATGACGGCAACCTTCGGCGCACGCGGGTTGTCACGGGGTTCGATGGTACGTCCCAGCAGCGTGCGGATGCCCATGGTTTCAAAGAAGCGCGGGCCCACGTCCAGGACGCGGACCGCCGTTTCCTCTGGCGTCCGGGGCGTATAGCCGGGAATGGTGATGTCGTACTCCATGTAGCCGCCGCCAATGAGCGGCATGTTGGAAAGCGAAACGTTCAGAACTTCCGGCAGGGTGGCCAGCCGTTCCTGCAATTCCTGGTAGAAGCCTTTCAAGCGGTCGCCTCGATAGCCTGCGGTGGAAGCGTCGAGGGAGAAGAGCAAAATGTTCCGGCGGTCAAAGCCGGCGCCGAGGTGTTCCAGGTTCGCCAGGGTCCTGACGAACAGCAAAGCGCCGGTGAGGAGGACAAGGGAAAGGCCAACCTGGGCCATCACCAGCAGCTTACCAAGGCGCAGATGGCCGGGCTTGCTCGCGAAGCTGCCGTTTCTTGCCTTCAGCGCCGACGTCAGGTCGACCCGAGTTGCGCGTAAAGCGGGAGCCAGCCCGAAGAGCACGCCGGTGAGCAACGAAGCGAGCGCCGTGAAGCCGAGCACAAGAAGGTCCGGGCGGACGTCAAGGCGAAGAAGTTCCAGGTAGCCGCTGGAAAACGCCAGGACCAGCCAGCGGTCCGCCCAGTAAGCCAAAGCCGTACCGGCCGTTCCACCGAGCGCAGCCAAGAGAATGCTCTCCGTCAGAAGTTGGCGGAACAGCCGCCTGCGTCCAGCGCCGAGGGCCATGCGGACGGCGATCTCCCTCCCGCGAGCCGTGACGCGCTCTAGCAGCAAATTGGCCACGTTGGCGCAGGCGATCAACAGCACCAGCCCGACCCCCATCCAGAGAATGAACAGCGGCCTTGAGAATTGGCGGCGCAGCAGGGCGAGGCTCTTGCTCGCGTCAGCGAGTTCAAGGCGCGGGAGTTCGTAGGGGTGCGAGGCTTCGGGCTGGGAATGCTGTAAGCCTGAATCCGCCGGACGCGAAGCCGTTCCGGCGCTTGGCAGTCCCTGCTGGAAGAGGAGTTCTGACTCGGCCCTGGCTCGCTGCCAGCTGACTCCAGGTTTTAGCCGCGCGATCACATTCCAGCGCCAGTCCGCGTCCCCCTTCCAGCTCGTCCTAGGGTAGAACGGCTCGACCCCGGGCACGAGGGAAGCAGGAATCCAAACGTCTTAAGACCAGCCGGGCTCCACCCCGAAAAACTCGGGCGGGGTCACGCCCACCACGGTGAACGGAACACCGTTCAGCTTCACCGCTCGGCCTACAATTGCCGGGTCCCGCCCGAAAAACCGCTCCCAGCAACTGAAGCTGAGCACGGCCGCGGGTGGCGCCCCAGGCGTATCATCCGGCCTTGCCAGCGGGCGGCCCAGGATCGGCCGGACGCCCAGGGTGGCGAAGTAATCCCCGCTGACGGCCTGCGCTTCCACCACGTTCGCCTGACCGTTGGCCACCAGGTTCACCGCACCCAGCCGTAAAAACGCCGCCACTCCGGAAAACACGCTAGTCGCCCGGCCGATTTGCTCGAAGCGGGGATAGGAAAACGAGCAACCACCGGTCCGCCCCCAGGGGCCGGGCACGGGGCATCCGCCGCTGGTGGTGTAACTCTCCACCATCTCCAGCGGCTCCTTGGATAACCATCCCAGCACCACCAATTCTTCCGACGCCCTCACCGGCAGCGTCTTCAGCATGACCGTGTCAATCACGCTGAAGATCGCGGTGTTAGCCCCCATTCCCAAGGCGAGCGAAAGCACCACGACCGCCGTCAAAACCGGGCTTTGCCGGAACTGGCGCAGGGCGTAACGCACATCCTGCATCAGCGTCCCGAGCCAGCCAATCAGCCAAACATTGCGGGCCTCTTCTTCGATCCTCGCCGGATTACCCAGGCTGCCTCGGGCGGCATCGCGAGCTTCTTCGGCGGACATACCAACCTCCTGGCTCTCCTGCAGTTTCCAGATGGTAGCGCAATTCCCCAGCGGTGAGGGGGTTTTAACAAGCACGGCGGCAGAAGCGCAGGCGTCAAAGCGTGCGGCGGGCAAGCACCGCTCCCCTTGGCATGAGGTTCTCGAAATAAGAAGGCATCTGGATACAGGCATCGCGCAGGGGCAAGGTGTGCATGACCCACCAACAGAAGAGCCTCCAGATGGCAAGCATCGTGGGGTGATTATGCCACCCTGCGGTTCAACACGAAACCCCCAGCATGAAGTATATCTGCCGCATAGCTACGATGATCCAGATTCGAAACGTGCCATCGGAGCTGCACCGCCAGTTGAAGGCACGTGCGGCCCTTGAAGGCCTCTCCCTTTCGGCGTATCGGCTGCGGAGATCCGCCAAGTCACCGAGCGGCCGACCATCGAGGAACTTCAAAAGGCCCTGGCCGGGCGCCAGCCGGCCCAGCCGCGTCCTGCTCCTGTCGCCGCCGTCCGCGCCGAGAGGGAGAGCCATTGATCGTGGTGGACGCTTCCGCGGTGCTCGAGGTGCTGCTGCAGCGGTTGAATGCCAAGCCCTGCTTCGCTGTTGGGAGGGAAGCCCCTTTCTCCCAGAGATCAGGTTTCAGCGGGTGCCGGCGTCCCTCCGGCGAGCGGCGCGCTAAGGGCAGACCCGCTACGAAAAAAGCTTCGTTTCCGGCCCGCGCGGCCAGGCGCTCCCGTTTACTCCACCGTGACGCTCTTGGCCAGGTTGCGCGGCTTGTCGACATCGCAGCCGCGGAGCACCGCACAATGGTAGGCGAACAGTTGCAGGGGCACGACCGTCAGCAGGGGGGTGAGGATTTCGCGCGTCCGGGGCACTTCAATGAGGTCATCCACCAGGGCACCCAGCTTGTTGTTTCCCAGCGAGGTGACGGCAATCACCTTGCCGTCGCGAGCGCGGATTTCCTGGATGTTGGATACCACTTTGTCGTAGGACGCGTCTTCAGGTGCTAACGCCATCGTGGGAAACGAAGGATCAATGAGGGCAATAGGGCCGTGCTTCATCTCGCCGGCCGCATACCCTTCGGCGTGAATGTAAGCAATCTCCTTAAGTTTCAGGGCACCCTCGAGGGCAATCGGGTACTGGTACTTGCGGCCGATGTAGAGGAAATGGTCGGCGTGGCAATAGCGGGCGGCCAGCTCACGGATGCGGTCCGACTGCTTCAACACCTCGCGGATCTGGTCGGGGATGGCCTCGAGGGCGCGCAGCAGGCAGGCGCCTTCTTCGTAGGGCAGCGTTCGGCTGCGCCCCACGAGTAGCGCCATGAGGGTCAGGATAGTGAGCTGCGAAATGAAGGACTTGGTGCTGGCCACGCCAATCTCGATCCCGGCGTGGGAGTAGACGCCGGCGTGCGTCTCGCGGGCAATCGAGCTGCCCACCACGTTCACCAGGCCCAACACCAGCGCGCCCTTGCGCTTGGCTTCGCGCAGGGCGGCCAAAGTGTCAGCTGTTTCGCCGGACTGGCTGATGGCCAGCACGACGGTATTGGGCGGGAAGTTCAGCTTGCGGTAGCGGAACTCAGAGGCAAGCTCCGTCTCCACCGTGAGATCGGTAAGCGTCTCGAAGAGGTAGCGGGCGTAGAGGCCGGCGTAATAGCTGGTGCCGCAGCTGATGATGATCAAGTGGCGGGCCTGCTGCAAGCGGTCTTGGACCGATTCGAGGCCGCCTAGCTTGGCCACCCCTTCACTGTGGTTCACGCGCCCGCGGAGGGCATTCTCGACGGCTTCCGGCTGCTCCCAGATTTCCTTGAGCATGAAGTGGGGAAAACCGGCGCGGTCCATCGCTTCCGCGCCGCCTTCGAGCAGCGTGGCAGCACGGTTGACGGCCTTGTTGTCCAAGGTCTTGATGGAGAACTGGCCGGGCTCGAGGCGTGCCACCTCGTTATCCTCGAGGTAGACCACCTGGTCCGTGTGCTGGCACAGGGCCGAGACGTCGGAGGCGGCCAGGGATTCACCCTTGGCGACGCCCAGCACGATGGGGCTGCCGCGGCGGGCCACCACCACCTGATGCTGATGGCTGGCATGCATCACCGCGATGCCGTAAGTTCCCTGCACGTCCAGTAAGGCGCGGCGGACAGCGGCTTCCAGGTCGCCCTGGTAGGCGCTCTCGATCAGGTGGGCCAGGACCTCTGTATCCGTCTCGCTGCGAAACGCGTGGCCGGAGGCCAGCAGGCGCTTTTTCAAGGCCTGGTAATTCTCGATGATGCCGTTGTGCACCAGGAAGATCTGGCCGGTGCAGTCGACGTGCGGGTGGGCGTTGCACTCGGTGGGTTTGCCATGGGTGGCCCAGCGCGTGTGGGCGATTCCAACCACTCCCTCCGGACTTTCCTTCCACACGCGCTCTTCGAGCGAAGCCACCTTGCCTACCGCCCTGGCCAGGTAGGGTGGTGAATTCAGAATGGCGATGCCACTGGAGTCGTATCCGCGATACTCCAGGCGCTTCAGCCCGTCAATCAGGATATCGCGTGCCGGCTGATGGCCGACATACGCCACAATTCCGCACATAATCTCCCCCCTGTAATTGCCAAGTGGCGAAGTAGCACGCCAAGAGGCAAACCCCTCTGCTTCCCTGCACCCTTCCACCCCTAAGTGCGGCCTGTGGGCCGCGCCTTTCCATTCTCCCGCAGGTAGCCCAGCTCCGCCGCCAGGCGGCGCAGCTCCGGCTCCCCCACAAAAAGTTCGGCCTCCGTCGGGTCGTAGCCCTGCTCCAGCAGGCGCCGGAGGTAGAGAGCGGCAATCTCGACTAACTGCTGGTCGGTCAGGTACTTGTGCTCGCCCTCCCGGAGCTTGGTGAGGGCAGCGCAGGAAATCCCGACGGTCACCTTTTGGCCGTTGACCAGAAAGAGGCAGTCCACCGTGTCGCTGTGGCGCGTGGCAATACCGGGAAAGAGGTGCACGAAGCGAACCTTGGCTGGCTGCGCTAGGGCACGTGCCGCCACCTCGAACGGCGCCGCTACGTAACTCATGGTTTGGCCTAATCCTCCGTCGTCTTCTCTCCCCGAGTTAACAGAAGCCCATTATACGTTAGCCAGGCGGGGCGCGTTAACGTTGCCAGCCGGGCCGAGAGCCCAGGCTTTGCCGTATAATAGCGCCTCCTAACGGAAGATTATGCGGGGGCGGAAGGCCCGTTTCGAGGTCACGGCACGAAGGGGATGACCTAGAGGAGCCAGTGCCACTGCGGGTCCAGCTTCAATTACTCTGTTGATGAGCGCGGAGAACTGGCGCCCGGCCCTGCCGGGGATCCAGAAGGTGTGGAGGGAGGATGAGAGGGTCGGGAGGAGGCTTCATGAGGAAGAGCAGAGGAGGACTTTGGGCTTGCAGGCTGGTCGCCCTTTGGCTGACCGGCACCCTCCAGCTGCCAGCGGCTGATCGCAAAGACCCGAAGGCGGTCGAGGTTGCCGAGGCGCTTCGGCAGGCTCTGGGGGGAGACGACGCATGGCAAAAGGCGCATTTTGTGCGTTTCGATTTCATCGTCACACAAGGACGGGCCACCCTCGTCAATCGTTCGCACCTTTGGGATAAGTGGACTGGCCGTTACCGTTACGAAGAACGGCTGAAAAATGGGAGGGTGAAGGTCGTGCTGTTTAACACAGCTACGAAGAAAGGGCAGGTTTTATTAGGAGGAACGCCCGTGCCGGAGGGCCCGGCTAGGAAAGAGCTCGAGGACGCCTACGCCGCTTATATCAACGACATGTGGTGGCTCGCTATGCCGTGGAAGTGGATGGACCCGGGCGTCAATCTCAAATATTTAGGAGTGAAGAAGCGAGGCCAGGAGACGGATGATGAAGTCGAGTTGACGTTCAATCACGTTGGCCTCACCCCGGGCGACCTGTACCACGCCTTCGTCTCCCGGCAATCACATCTCATGACACATTGGGATTACGTGTTGCAGAGCCACGAGAAGGGCTCGTGGGACTGGGAATACGGCGAAACACACGGTATGAAACTGGCGAATAATCATATCAGCTCCGATGGCAAGACGAGTATCAGTATGGGCGTCGTGCGGGTGCTGGACGCGGTGGACGACGCATTCTTCACCGATCCGGCGCATTGGCTGGCCGAGCTAAAATGAATCGGGGGGAGCTTAGAGAAGCCGAGCGTTACGGTTCGGCTGAGGGGAAGGATGGCGCGTAGACCCATTCGCATCTACACCCGAAGCTGGTGCGAGGATTCCCAAGCCGCCAAAGAGTTCCTGCAGAGACTGCACTTGGCTTTCGAGGAGGTGGATATCGAGAAGCAACCGGAGGCCGTCAAGTTTGTCGAAGGGGTGAATCAAGGTAAACGAAGAACCCCGACGTTCGAAGTCGGCGGCCGCGCATTCCACTGCTCGCCATTTGACGAACAGAAGCTTCGGCGGGAACTGGGCTTGCCTGAATAGCCTGAGGCGGAAGGGGAAGATTCTCGAGCCCTGCGGGAGGGCGCAGCGTCCCGCCCCGAGGGGCTGATCGTCTTGCAACCTTGGGCGGATGTGAAGTCCAGGGTGCAACGGGACGTTGGCCGGGGTGGATGAAGAAGGGGCGAGGGGCGGTCGGTTGCAACCCTTCGTCGGCATCGACCGTCTAAATAAGCAAACCAACACTTATGACTACCTGGGGAAGCGGGTAGCGTCAGGGCAACCAAGTTAC
>CADDZE010000073.1 GCA_902812465.1 Acidobacteriota bacterium
GACCGCTCGTGGCAGATCGAGCGGACGCCATGGGCCGCACGTGGTGGGGTGCTCCCGGGCTGATGGGACGGCTCTGCACTCGGTGCGACCGAAAACGCGCCACCCCAGGCGGGCGGCTCGGAAGGGCTGCGTTGCCGCTAACCTCAGTCGCCCTACGGGCTCCTTCGGCTAGCGGCAAAGAAAAACCGAACAGATCATGGGCTATAAAACCGGACATCTTCCCGTGCTAAGAACAGCCTCAACGCACGGTCAGGAAAGTGAAGCAGCTGCCGTTCGCCCGCTGATCGTGCTAGTCTGGATGGGCACCACCCTCCAGCCTCCAGTTCCACCTTGAAGATGAAGGGAAGGCAAAACCAGCAGCATCTTGACCGGCGGCAGTTCTTCACCCAGTCGTGGCAGTGGGCGTGTGCTGGGTGGCTGGCGGCTCCCCTGGCGCCGTGGATGTTCGCGGCGACTGCAGAATGGCGACCGCTGGCCGCGGTCACTCCCACTTACTTTGGCGAGCGGCTCGCGCCTCATTACCGCCAGCCTGGCCAGCTGGAGGAAGTCCTCCGGCACGCCGAGCCCGGTTCCGATGAATTCGTCACCGAAAAGTATGCCGCTGAGATCGAAGCATTGCTGGCCGCGTGGGGTGCCGAGCTTCGTCAATCGTCTGCGGGGCTAACCGCTCTCGAACCGTCGCTCGCGCCAGCGTTGCGGGCTTCCACTCTCAGACCGGTCTTCAGCCGCTCCCTGCGCCCATTGCCGGGCCTTGAGGTTTACCGCAACCAGTTCGCGGCCGATCTGAGCCTGGACAAAGAGCGGTTCCGGACTGAGCTGAGGGAATTTACAGGATTCTTCAGGCGGGTGAACACCACGGAATTCGCGGTTACGGCAATCTCGGAATCCAGCGATGCTGCCATCAGGACACGGGTCCGCTATGACTTGGTGGGCAGCGGCGCCGACTTCTTTCGAGCCCAGCGCACCGGGTACTGGGAAATCGAGTGGGAGCCTGACTCGCGCCGCGCCTGGCGCGCCCGCACCTGGCGTGCCCTCGGCGAGACGCTGAGCCGCGCCACGTCTCGCGTGTTCGTGGACGTTGCCTCCCAGGCCCTCGGCGCATGTGCGTCCTACCACCGGCAGTTGCTTCCCGGCATCGACTACTGGCGAACGGTGCTCGACGGCGCTAGCCGCATCGACGTCTACGGCAATAACGGCATCGCTGCGGGTGACTTCGATGGCGATGGCTTCGACGATCTCTACATCTGCCAGCCCGCCGGCCTGCCCAACCGCCTCTTTCGCAATCGCCGGGACGGAACCTTTGAGGATGTCACCGAGCAGGCCGGCGTGGGAGTCTTGGACAACTCGCCCTGCGCCCTCTTCGCCGACTTGCGCAATAGCGGCCGGCAGGACCTGCTCGTGGTCACCGTTGACGGCCCCCTGCTCTTTTTGAACCACGGCCATGGCCGGTTCGAATACCGCCCAGACGCCTTCCAGTTCGCTCAGCCGCCGCTGGGCACGTTTACAGCGGCAGCCCTCGCTGACTATGACGGCGATGGCTTCCTGGATGTCTACTTCTGCCTCTACAGCTACTACCTTGGACTGAATCAGTACCAATACCCGACGCCGTATTACGATGCTTCAAACGGCCCGCCTAACTTCCTCATGCACAACCGTGGCGATGGCACCTTCACCGATGCCACCGCGGCGTCCGGGATGAACGCCAACAACAACCGCTACAGTTTTGCCTGTGCCTGGTGTGACTTCGATGGCGATGGCCACCCGGACCTTTACGTGGCTAACGACTTCGGCCGGAAAAATCTTTACCACAACAACGGCCACGGGACCTTTACCGACGTCGCTCGTGAAGCGGGAGTTGAGGATGTAGGCGCCGGCATGAGCGTCTGCTGGTTCGACTATGACAACGATGGACGGCAGGATCTCTACGTGGCCGACATGTGGTCCGCGGCCGGCCTTCGAGTGAGCGCGCAGGATCAGTTTGCCTCACAGGCGCCCGCGGAAATCCGCGCCATGCTGCGCAAGCATGCTGGAGGGAATTCCCTGTTTCACAACCAAGGCGACGGCCGCTTTGCCGACCAGAGCGTCCACGCCGGAGTCGAGATGGGACGCTGGTCCTGGTCTAGCGACGCCTGGGACTTTGATCACGACGGTTACCCCGACCTCTACATTGCTAACGGCATGATTTCCGGACCCAAGGGCCCCGACCTTTCCAGCTTCTTCTGGCGTCAGGTGGTGGCAGCGACCCCACTTAAAGCAGCCCCATCCCATCGTTATCAACGGGGGTGGAACGCGATTAACGAGCTGATCCGGTCGGACGGGACCTGGTCGGGGTATGAGCGCAACAACTTCTATGCTAACAATCGGGACGGAACGTTTTCCGACATCTCGGGTACGGCGGGACTGGACTTCGGAGACGACAGCCGCGCTTTTGCTCTCACCGATCTGGATCACGATGGCCGGCTCGAGGTCGTGCTGAAAAACCGCAGCGGACCGCAACTGCGCATCTTGCATAATGAGATGAACGGGCTTGCCCCGTCGATCGCCTTTCGTCTCCGCGGCCGCCAGACCAACCGGGACGCAATCGGCGCCTGCGTCACCGTCGAGCGCGGCGGCCAGCGGCAGACCAAGTTCGTTCAGGCCGGCTCGGGATTCCTCTCCCAGCACACCAAGGACTTGCACTTCGGGTTAGGGGAGCCGCAAGGTTTGATCCGGGCCACGGTGCGGTGGCCCAGCGGCCAAGTCCAAGCCTTCGAACACCTGCCAGCGAACCACCTGATCCTGATCGAAGAGGGGGTCCCGGAGTTTCGTGCGGAGCCCTTTCGGCCCTTTCGCCCATCGACTCAGGGGGAAGCTCCGGCCGCTGCTCCTCCTCCCGAAATCGCCGAGACCTGGTTGCTGGTTCCCGTTCCTGCTCCAACGTTTACCGCGCCCGACGTGGCTGGCCAACTGCGCAAGCTGGAAGAATTTCACGGCCGCCCTTTGCTCCTGAATTTCTGGAAGAAGGGCGTGGCGGCCGCCGAGCAGGATCTCAAGCTGCTCCATCAACTCGATGCGCGCTGGTCCGCGCAGGGCCTCTCGGTAGCGAGCGTCAACGTCAATGGACCCAACGAGGCCGAAGCGGTTCGTGCCTTGGTTCGCAGCCAGGCCTACGCCTTCCCCATCCTTCTGGCGACGGAAGAAGTGACCGCCGTCTACAACATCGTGTTTCGCTATCTGTTTGACCGGAGGCGCGACCTTGGGATCCCCACCTCCTTTCTGCTGGATGCTCAGGGGATGATCGTGAAGGTCTATCAGGGTCCGCTGGAAGGCCGGAGCGTGGAAGCGGATTTCCGCCGCATCCCCCAGACCTCGACGCAGCGTGTCGCGGCGGGTCTGCCGTTCCCGGGAACGCTGTACGGCGGCGAGTTCCATCGCAACTACTTCACGTATGCGCTGGTATTGCTGGACCGGGGCTATCCGGAGCAGGCCGAGTCCTTCTGCTGGCTCGTGCTCGAGCGCGAGCCCGAGAATGCTGAGGCTCACTATCTGCTGGGAATGATTTACCTCCAGCAGCAGAGATCCAAGGAGGCCCGCGCCTCCTTCGAGCGAACGTTGCGCGCCCGCCCCACTCAACCGGACACGTTCGCCAACGCCTGGAATAATCTAGGCATGTTGGCGGCGCAGGAAGGCCGCAGCAACGAAGCCATCTCCGCCTTTCAAGAGGCCATTCGGCTGAATCCTGGCTATACCATCGCGCTGGAAAACCTTGGCAATGTCTACCGCCAGCTGCACCGATGGGCTGAGGCCCAGTCGGTGCTCGAGCAGGCCCTGAAAACCGACCCCCAGGATGCGGGCGTCAACTACAGCCTGGCAATGACCTTCGCTCAGCAGGATGATACGGCCCGCGCCGAAACGTATTTCCATGCGGCGCTGAAAGCCCGTCCGGACTATCCGGAGGCGCTGAATAACCTGGGTGTCCTTTATCTGCGCACCCACCGCGTGGAGGAGGGCGTCCAAGCCTTCCAGACCTGCGTGCGCGTTGCGCCCGGCTTTGATCAGGCCTACATCAATTTGGCCAAGGTCTACGCGCTCCAGGGGCGGCGGAACGAAGCGGCAGCCACGCTTCACCAGCTGCTCCAGCAGCATCCTGATCACGAATTAGCGAAGCAATTGCTCGCCGAGCTGGGGGATCAAAACTGAGCTGGGGGAAATGGATGAAGGATCACTCGCGCAGAATTCTCGTAGCTGGCAGCCTGAACATGGACTTGGTGGCTTGTGCTCCCCGCATTCCGGTTGCCGGGGAAACCATCACGGGACACAAGTTTCTCAGCACGCCGGGCGGCAAGGGAGCGAACCAGGCCTATGCGGCGGCCAAGCTCGGCGGAAGCGTGATCATGCTGGGGCGAGTGGGTGATGACGATTTTGGGCGGGTCATGCGCGCCAACCTCGCGCAGGTCGGATGCGACGTCGGCGGCGTGGCCGCCATTCCTGACGTTCCCAGCGGGGTGGCGCTGATCTTTGTGGCCGACTCGGGCCAGAATTGCATCGTCATCGTTCCTGGCGCGAACGGCCGGTTCACACCCGAGGATATTGACCGCTCCCAGGAGTGTTTCGAAGGTGCCGCACTCGTCCTGTTGCAACTCGAGAATCCTTTGCCCACCGTGCTAGCCGCCGCGCGCGCCGGCCGCCGCGCCGGCGCCACCGTCGTTTTGGATCCGGCGCCGGCGCGCGAGATTCCCGAAGAGCTCCTCCAGCTCTGCGACATCATCACTCCCAATGAGACGGAGGCCTCCCTCCTGGCCGGCTTACCGCCTGCCCGCCTGACTCCGGAGCAGGCCGCCGCCATCGCTCGACGGCTGCAAGACCGCAACGCCCGGACGGTGATTGTCAAGCTGGGGGAGAAGGGATGTCTGCTGGTGGACACTGCGTCGCAGTTGCTTACAGCTCCCAAAGTTCCGGCTGTGGACACGACCGCGGCCGGAGACGTCTTTAACGGCGCGCTGGCCGTGGCTTTGAGCGAAGGACGCGAGTTGCCCGCAGCGTGCCGGTTTGCCAACGCGGCCGCCGCGTTATCGGTGACCCGCCTGGGAGCGCAGGCTGCTATTCCCTCCCGTGCTGAGGTCGATGCGTTTCAAGCACAGATAGCCCCCGGGCCCGAGTGATCTCGACGCGGTTACTGGCCGTGTGGCTGGCCCGTCCCATGTTCTTGCTTGTTCGCCACCCTTCCCTTGAGGCTTTCCTGCATGGGCAAAATGCGTCACGGCGGTTGTGGGTGTCGCCCCGTGCTAGTCGTTTTCCGCCGGGGGGCGAACCAGACCGCGTCACTGCCCCGGACCTCCTCAACCGGATGGTGGTGGAGGGATAATGAAAAGGGTATTCTGATTCTCCCCGTTTATTGCCTAATCCGTTGGCGCGTCGGAACTTTTCCTACGCGCGTTCAGGGTTATCAGCTAAGCTGGGAGTGAGCGCGGCTTAGCGACGGCCGGCTGCTGAAGCGGCACCCAGTGTTCCCATGTCTGCGTTTGAATCGCCCAGCCGGGTGGCGGTTTCCGCGTGTATGGCGGCACGCGGGGCACGACTCTGCCTGTCTGTTCTCCTGGGTCTGGCGCTTCCTGCTCTAAGAGTCTCAGCGCAGGGCGCTCCGGCGGCGCCAGCCTCGGGCTCGATCACGGGGACGGTAAGGGATGGCTCGGGGGTGGCGGTAGGGGGCGCCGACGTTACCTTATTGTTAGTCGCCACGCGATCGCGCGCGAGCACCACCAGCGACAAGCAGGGCAGGTTCTTCTTCGACGGCTTGTCTGCCGGGGACTACACCGTCGAGGCTCGGCTCCCCGCCAGCGCTGAGACGGCGGCGAAGCGGGTGAGCGTCCGCGAAGGCCAGCAACTCGTGGTGGACCTGCGCCTGGAGAATCGCCCCGCCTCGCAAAAGGCTCCTGCGCTTAAGTCAGCCGCTGATGCTTCGGGCTCGCTCAGCCAATTCCGCTACTATGACAATGCCGGCACCTTCAAGCCCGGCACCGTGAATGCGGCCGTCGACCCCGGCGGCTATAGCGCCGCCAAAGAGGCGGACAGCTACCGCCTGATGCTGGATTATCTTCAGGCCGAAAACCAGACGGTGCCGGCACAGCTCGCGCCCGGCGGTCACACGGCGGGCTCTGTGGCCAGTAACGCGCCCCCTGCGGCCGAACTCGCCACGTGGAGCGAGAGCGAATTCCTCTCGCGCGGCAGCGAGTTGCTGCTGAGCCACAACGTGGAGGCGTCCGTCGCCGTGTTTCAAGCCGGCACCGGGCGCTTCCCGCAGTCGTCGAAGCTGCGCACCGCTCTCGGCATCAGCCTGCTGGCCCACGGCCAGTATGACCAAGCGATGGCCGCCTTGCTGGCGGCCACCGATCTGGCCCCCGCCGATCCGCAGCCTTACTTCGTGCTGGCGAAGGCATACGGCAGCAGCCCGGGGACCAGCGGCGAAGTCTTGCAGCGGCTGCGCCGATGGCTTTCGCTGGATCCTCATAACCCGCGGGCTTGCTACGCCTATGCCCTGGCGCTCGCTAAGGATGGCCCCAGCCGGGAGACACTCAAGGAAAGGGAGTCGCTGCTGCAGCAGGCCGTGAAGCTGCATCCCCGGTTTGTGGACGCTTACCTCGAACTGGGAAGCGTGTACGAGGCTCAGTCAGACTATCCCGCCGCCATCCACCAGTATGAGGCCGCGGCCCGCCTTAACCCCGGCCTTCCCTCGGTTCATTACCGCCTCGCTCAGGCCTACGCGCGCACCGGGCAGCTGGGTAAGGCTGAAAGCGAGCGTTCACTTTACGAAAAACTTCGCACCCCCTCGAAACCCCAGCAGTAAGGGCCGCAGACACCAGCCACGATCTGCCCGGATCTGCCCGAATCATCACATTGGGTGAAGATGTATAGGCCGTACTTTTTGTAATAGCGGTCTAAATTGTATAGGCCGAGCGTGGGGCTCGCCGCGAGCGCCATCGCCGCCCGCCCGGAACCGAAGGCGTCGTAGGCGATTTGACGAAACGAACCGGATAAGTTATTGAAAACTCGAGACTGGGCTTCGTAACGATGGCATTATTGCGTGGCTGCAGGTTGTCAGCGGCCAAGCCCAAGGCCCGCCGCTTGCGTGTTACCGGGCTAGGTGAGGTTGGCGCAGCCGGTCCTGGAAGCGGGGGTCGCTGCGAAGGGGATCATAAAGCGAGTCCACTTTGAACGTGGGCAGGTTGGGTGCGCTTTCAGCCAAGGCCTCGCCCAAGCGCCCTTGCGAAGGCCAGCAACTTTGCGTAAGTCGCATTGAGAAGGGAGAGACAGGATGCCAGGCCAGTCCATCCAGGAGTTGCGCATTGCATTTCGCGGAGAACTGATCGAGCCTGGCGACGCGGCCTACGAATCGGCCCGCGGCATGATCGACAAGCGTCCGAAGGATATCGCACGTTGCGCGGACGTTGCGGATGTTATGGCCGCAGTCCAGTTTGGACGCGAAAACGACCTGCTGACGGCGATTCGCGGTGGTGGCCACAACGGGGCCGGCCTGGGACCTGTGACGGTGGCCTGGTGATCGACCCCTCGCGTATGAAGGGCGTGCGCGTTGATCCGGCGGCACGAACGGTCCGCGTCGGGGCGGGGTGCATCTGGGGTGACGTCGACCACGCCACCCACACCTTCGGCATGGCCGTCCCTCGGGTTTGATCTCGACAACCGGTGTCGCGGGATTAACCCTGGGCGGAGGCGTTGGCTATCTCACCCTCCGCTACGGCCTGACCATTGAAAACCTGCTCTCCGTCGATATGGTGCTCGCCGACGGCCGCTTTGTGACCGCCAGCGCGGACCAGAATCCTGACCTCTTTTGGGCCGTGCGCGGTGGCGGCGGAAACTTGGCGTGGTTACGTCGTTCAAATTCTGCCTCCAGCCGGTGAAGATAGTCCAGTTTGGCCCTACGTTCTGGCCGTTGGAACAAGCTGCCGAAGTTCTCACGGCATATCGCCAGTTTATCGTCGAGGCGCCCCGAAGAGATCAACGGCTTTTTCGCCTTCCTGGTGATTCCCCCTGTTCCGATGTTCCCCGAGCAGCTTCATCTGAAGAAGGTTTGCGGCATCATCTGGTGTTGCACGGGATCCGCGGAGCAGGTCGAGGCGACTCTCAAGCAGATGCGCACGCTGGGCCGGCCCCTTTTTGACCACGTTGCTCCCGTGCCATTTCCCGTGGCCCAGCGCGCCTTTGACGGCCTTTTCCCGCAGGGACTGCAGTGGTACTAGAGAGCCGACTACTTTACTGAGCTCAGCGATGCGGCGATCTCCCGGCACGTCGAGCATGGATCCAAGATACCAACCATGCTTTCAACGATGCACCTGTACCCCGTCGAGGGCGCAGCGCCTCGGCCCGAACGACACGGCCTACAGTTTTCGCGAGGCCCTTTTCGCCCAGGTCATCGTGGGCGTCGATCCCGATCCCGCCAACGCCGAGAAAATCACCGCCTGGTGCAAGGACTATTGGGAAGCGCTGCATCCCTATTCGGCGGGCGGCGCCTATGTGAACTTCATGATGGATGAGGGTCAGGAGCGAGTGCGAGCAGCATTCCGCGATAATTACGAGCGTCTTGCGGCCGTCAAAAAGAAGTATGATCCAACCAAGTTCTTCCGAGTGAACCAGAACATCCGGCCGGCAGCGTAAATCGCTCCTGTCCAGGTTTGGGCGAGAGGACAAGCAGGGGTGTCCGCAGTGCAGCCAACCCCAAGGCGCTTCTTGTGAGAATCGGCGGCCGGGGGACCGCCGGTCCGGATCCTCGGAGCCGCACCTTCTTCGATGGCTGCTTGCAAGGTTATCCCTGGGAAGGTGGGCCGTTTCGCGAACCACTCAGGCTTTCCTTTCGCCCGCCACCCACGGGAGGGAGCTTTGGCCACCAGTTTGCGTGACGCGGAGGAACCAGCCGAATGGCCGTAGACAGCCCGGTAAGCCCCCGGCATCACCGGGACAGCGCCTATTCGGGCCCCTTGATGGTTTAGTTCGAAAACGAACAGGATGGCCCTCCTGGGTGATCCGCAGGAGGGCAGCATGATCGGCCCTCATCGGGAGCATCGCCTCGACGCCCCTTGTCTCAGGTACCGTGACCACTGTAAAGCTAAGTGTGCCCATCTTCCAATTCAACGGGGGCAAAATGTGACTCGTTGCGGCGGTCCAGCCAAGTTAGCCTCTGTCGCGCCGAAAAAAATGGGGACGCCGCGCCGCTGGGCCGAGGCTAAAATAGCCCGGGCCCCTGGAGAGTCGGCATAGTGGTTGTGCCTATTGGCCACAAAGGCGCCCTAATACTCTTGCGGTTCGAGCGCTCTATCCAACAGGGTATCGACAGTTTCCGGGTACGGCTGGCCGGAGTCATCGGTCATCTGGGTGGCAGAGCTGACGCAAGTCGGCATTCCGGACACGCCAGACGCGGCCGTCAGTCTATCAGCGAACCCGGGCCGTGGTAAGTACCTGGTCAGTATGTAACCGCGAATCCTGCCGCGCCCGCCGGATTCGCCCCCTTACGACCAGCGCCGATGTAGAATGGCACAAGATGCGGAAGACACTGATTCTGGCTCTGAGCTTTATCGGCCTTTTCGCGTCGAGTTACTTACTTTGGGTTTACACGTCGCCTTCGCGACCCCTCCTCTGCTTGGGCACAGGCTGCGACGTCGTCCGCGCCAGCGAGTACGCGTACTTTTACGGCGTGCCGCTGCCGCTGTACGGAACGCTGATGTACGCTACGCTGGTGGCTCTGGTGTTCGCGGGCGCACTCAGCCCGGCGGCGCGGGAGAGGCCAGTCCGCTATGCTCTGCTGCTCATCTCCGGCGCGGGTTTCGCGGTTTCGCTTTACCTGACCGGCATTGAGGTCTTTGTCCTGCATGCCTATTGCGCGTGGTGTGTGTTGTCCGCGGTCTCGGTAACAGCCATCTTTGTCCTCGCGCTGCTGGACCTAGCGCGGCCGTCGTCCGGGTTTCCCTCCCCGAGGACCTGTCTGGCGGTGGTAGCCACAGGCACGGTGGTGGCAGCGCCCGTGTTCTACCTGCTGGCCCATGCCCGCGAAGGGGCGTACCAGGCGCCCTCGGGCGGTGTGCCTGCCGAGCTTTTGGTACGGCCCGATAGCCACGCTACCGGCAATCTGCACTCGCCGGTCACGGTAGTGGAGTTTGCCGATTTCGAATGCCCCGCGTGCGGCCGCGCGCAGCCTGCCCTGCATGAGGTCATGCAGAAGTATGGTGACCGAGTGCGCTTCGTCTTCCGGCAATTTCCCATGGTGGCGATCCATGCCCATGCCGAGGAGGCCGCCATGGCCAGCGAGTGCGCGGCTCAACAGGGTAGGTTCTGGCAGGCGGTCGACTTCCTTTACAACCACCAGAAGGATCTCAGTGATTCGGCGCTGAAGGGCTACGCGTTCCAGATGGGCCTTGACGTGCAGCGCTACATCGAATGCCTAAGCAGCAAGGCGACGCTGGCGCGAGTGCGGGAGGACGAAGCTGACGGCCGCGCGCTGGGCGTTCGGGGTACGCCCACGTTTTTCGTGGGCCGGCAGGCTTACGTAGGCCCGCCCACGGCCGAGCAGCTCGCGCAGATGATTGACGCCGAGCTGGCTCGCCAGGCGGGCAGCAACCCGCCGGGTCAGTCGGCATCCGCCACGACCTCATCGCCGGCGGGTGGCATCTTTGACGCGTCGACGAGCGCCACCTTCACCCCGTTCGGTTCGTCTGCCATCGCTTGCAGTGCCGATGAGCTCAAGCTGCAGCAGCCCGAGGTGATTCACACCGCTGACGTCCAACGCATTTTCCAGTCCCATGCACCCAAGCTGTTTGTCGATGTGCGCTCCCCTGCGGAATTTGCCCACGGACACGTTCCCGGCGCCGTCAACATTCCGGTGGACGATATCGCTCGGCGCTGGAATGAGCTTCCCAAGGATAAGATGTTGGTGCTGTACGAGAGCGGGACGGCCAACCTTGCAGACGTATGCGCTGCCAGCCGGGCGGCGGGACGCGTCCTGCTGGCGCACGGCTTCAGCCCTGATTTGGTCAGGGTTTATGAAGAGGGCCTGGCAGGATGGGAAAAGGCAGGCTTACCAGTTCAATGACGAGGCACGTGGCCGGGCCTATCTGGTCGGGGCGAAACGCCGGCCACGAACCATGGGGCACGGTCTTTCCTTTCTTGCTTGCTATCCTGCTTGCTTGGCTGCCATGGCGCCAATATAAGGCAACATGTAGCGCTCGTTGTTGTAGGCCTTGTACATCAAGAAGATCCACAAGGCGAAGATGCCCAGACCGATCAGCATGCCAAGGGGAAAGCTAACCAAGCCCAGAATACCGCCTGTTACCGCGCCCAAGATCCCCCAGACGATCATCCACAGAATCCAGAAGGCAATAACGGCGACGTGCAGGAATATGGACTGGAAGGCGTGGAAGCGCACGAACTTATCGTTCTTGTAAGGCTCCAGCACGAGAAAGATGATCCCCGTGATCAGCCCGAGGATGTAGGCGAGCAAGCCGGCAACGTTTGGCGCCATAGCTGCCGTTGAGGCTCCTGCCGAAGCTGCTGGTGTGGCGCCGCCCGCTGCAGGTGCTCCGACCGGCGCCCCGCATGAGCCGCAGAACGCAACACCCTCTCCGATCTGTGCTCCACACTTGGCACAATAGGCCATAGAACCCTCCTGGGGAGACGCTGTAATTGACTGCCCTAGTCCTTATGACCCCTGGGGTGACTCAGTTGCGCGTGGAAGATTGCCCGGCCACTTTGCTCCGAGCGCCCCGCAGTCAACCCCCCATTCGTACCACGAGCTCCCTCCGGAGACAATACCCATCGTCCTGACAAACCCTCCGTGCTGTTGCGCTTCCAGCCAGTGGCTTGGGCAGACTTCGGGAAGGTGCTAAGCTTGATAGAAGGAACGAGGAAGGCGCTGGACCGGGATGAGACGGGTTTACCTGGATAATAATGCGACGACACCGGTGGCCCCGGAAGTTTTCGAGGCAATGCGCCCCTATTGGCTGGAAGACTATGGGAACGCCTCCTCGATCCATTGGTATGGACAGCGGGCTAAGGCGGCGGTGGAGGAGGCGCGGGAGCAGGTAGCTCGCTTGATCAATGCCCGCGCGCAGGAGATCGTCTTCACTAGCGGCGGCACCGAATCTGACAATGCGGCCCTGGTGGGAGTGGTCGAGGCGACCTCAGCGGCCGGGCATCGCGCGCCCCATGTGGTGATTAGCGCTGTTGAGCATCATGCCGTGCTCCACACCGCCCGGGCTCTCGCTCAGCGCGGTGTCCGCGTCACGACGGTGCCTGCTGACGCCAGAGGACGCGTCGACCCGGCCGACGTTGCTCGTGTGCTGCGACCAGAGACGGTACTCATCAGCGTGATGTATGCCAATAATGAGCTGGGGACCATTCAGCCGCTGGAGGAGATCGGACGGCTGGCGCGAGAGCGTGGCGTGCTCTTCCATAGCGATGCGGTGCAGGCAGTGGGCAAGATCCCGGTGGACGTCGAAAGACTCGGCGTCGACTTGCTCTCCCTTTCCGCCCACAAGCTTTACGGCCCCAAGGGCGTCGGCGCCCTTTACGTGCGTAAGGGAACTGCCCTTCGTCCTCTGCTTCACGGCGGCCACTCGGAACGCGACCGGCGGCCGGGCACTGAGAACGTTCCCGGTATTGTGGGCTTCGGAAAGGCAGCAGAGCTGGCGTGGGCGGCCCTTCCGGACGAGGCAGTGCGGATCGCCAGTTTGCGCGACCACTTCGAGCGCGAGCTGCTTTGCCGCGTGCCGGGCGTCGCCGCGAATGGTGACAGAGAACACCGCCTGCCCAACACGAGCAACTTGGCCTTCGAGGGAGTGGAGGGCGAGGAGTTTGCCATCGCCGCTGATCTGCGGGGGATCGCCTGCTCCACTGGCGCCGCCTGCTCGTCCGGATCGGTGACTCCTTCGCACGTTCTAATTGCCATCGGCAAGACGGAGGACCAAGCGCGGTCCAGCCTCCGCTTTAGCCTCGGACGCTTCACCACCTCCGAGGACATCGATTACGCGCTAGAGGTGCTGCCCGAGGTTGTTGGACAACTTCGCGGCGTCGGGTATGCGGCGGCCAGCTGAACGGGATAAGTTATGACCATCGCTGTAGCCATGAGCGGCGGCGTGGACAGTTCCACAGTCGCTGCCCTGTTAGCCGAAAACCATTGGGGCGCGAGCAGCAGCCTGCCACCCGTGGTAGGGCTCACCATGCAGCTCTGGGATCAGCGACGCCTCCCGAGCATCCTGAACCGCAAGGCGGGAGCGGCTAGCCCCGGATACGGTCGCTGCTGTGCTCTCGATGACGTCTACGATGCGCGGCGCGTCGCCGCGTTCCTGGGTATCCCTTTCTATGTGATCAACCTGGAGCGGCATTTCGAGGACGCTGTCGTGCGGCCCTTCGTCGAGGGTTACCTGGCCGGCGAAACTCCTATACCCTGCAGCCTCTGCAACAGCGAGATCAAGTTTGAGCGCTTCGTCACTACCGCCCGCCAAATTGGTGCCGACCGCGTCGCCACGGGCCACTACGCACGGCTACGCCGGGACGAGTCGACGGGACGCCACCGCCTGTTGAGAGCAGTTGATCAGACTAAGGACCAGACTTACTTCCTCTTCGGCCTCACTCAGGAACAGTTGGCACGAGCGATTTTTCCGCTAGGTGAAATGACGAAGGAACAGGTCCGTGCCCTCGCCCGAGCCAAGCGGCTGCCAGTGGCGGAGAAGGCCGAGAGCCAGGAGATCTGCTTTGTGCCTTCTGGCAGCTATCGCGACTTCATCCAGGAGTACCTCGCAGACCGCGGCGGACACGGCGTGGGGAAGGGGTTCGAGCGGGGCGAAGTCGTCTCCACGGACGGGCGTGTGCTTGGGGAGCACCGCGGCCTTTACCAGTACACGATTGGCCAGCGTAAGGGCCTGGGGTTTGCCACCGGCTCGCCACTCTTCGTGGTGGACATTGACCGCGCGCGGAACCGGCTCGTGGTAGGACCAGAGGCGGAGCTCTTTCGTAAACGCTTCCTGGTGCGCAATGTGAACTGGATCCGGCCTGTCGCCCTTGGCGAGCGGCTCGAGGTTTACATCAAGGTGCGCCATAAGCATGTTGCCGCTCTGGGCACCGTCGAAGCTCGGGCAAGTGATCAAGCGGCCGTGGAATTCGCCCAGCCCCAGCGTGCCATTACCCCAGGGCAGGCCGCCGTCTTCTACGACGGCGACGAGGTGGTGGGTGGCGGGTGGATTGCCAGCATTCTCGATTGAGCTCAGCGGGCCTGTGAACGCAACCTTGGTAGCTCACCGCCCTGAAGCCGAAACAGGAGAGCGCTCTTCGCTGGGTAGCGTCTTCGCGAAAGGCTGAAGACCTTAACACCATGCAGGCTCTTCCGTGCTCCCCAGTGGCATAAGGCGGGGCTGAAGCGGGTCCAGCCGCAATAGATCGGGGGCTAACCAGGCACTGCGTCGGCTCACCTGGATCGTCGAACCATGCAAGCAGTCAGATGGCAAGTGGAGGACTGGCACGCACGGCTTTGGCCGGGCGTCGACAGAGGGTCGGGAGGTGACGCATGAGGCTCAGATTCGCGTCCGTCGTATGGACTTGTCCTATTCTGCTGGCAGTGGCTGCAACGGCCAGGCCCGTAACGGCTATCCAGGCCGTCGGTTCCGGCTATCACGTTATCAAAAGGATCAAAGTTGGGGGCGAAGGGTTCTGGGACTATCTGAACATTGATGGCGAAGCGCGCCGCCTCTACATCTCGCGAGGCACGCACGTGATGGTGCTGGACGCCGATTCACTGCGGCCGGTGGGTGACATTCCGGACACACCGGGTGTGCATGGCATCGCCCTGGCACCTGAACTGGGACGAGGGTTTACCAGCAACGGCCGCGCCGGTACGGTGACCGTCTTCGATTTGAAGACGCTGAAGCCCATTACCCAGGTCAAGACCACCGGTCAGAATCCCGATGCCATTATCTACGATCCCGCCACCAGGCGCGTTTTCACCTTCAACGGTCGCAGCAACAATGCGACGGCCATCGATGCTAGTTCGGGTAACGTGGTGGGTACGGTGGACCTCGGCGGGCGCCCGGAGTTCGCTACGGCTGACGGCCAAGGCAAGATCTACGTGAACCTCGAGGATAAGAGCATGGTGGTGGCGTTCGATGCCCAAAAGCTTACCGTTGATTCGCGCTGGCCTCTTGCCCCTTGCGAGGAGCCTTCCGGCATGGCCATCGACCGCGATCATCACCGGCTCTTCAGCGGCTGCCACAACCAAATGATGGCCATTACGGACACCAACTCGGGAAAGGTGGTGACGACCCTTCCCATCGGGAAGGGAGTGGATGCCAACGCCTTCGATCCGGGCCTCCAGCTGGCTTTCAGCTCGAACGGCGAAGGTACGCTCACGATAGTTCACGAAGACGCGCCGGATCAGTTTACCGTCCTTGATAACGTTCCCACCCAGCGTGGCGCAAGGACCATGGCTCTTGATCCGAAGACTCACCAGGTCTATCTGGTCGCAGCCGACTTCACCCCGCCCCCGGGCGCCACCGCGGAG
>CADDZE010000074.1 GCA_902812465.1 Acidobacteriota bacterium
GCACTTCCACGCGCCTCAATTCCCCTTCACTCATCCCCGTCCTCCCCACTCGAACCTCCTTTCAGAGGTTCCATTAGGGGGCATTTTTACCGAGCACAAAAGGGGACATTATCATCGAGGTACAACATCGTCAGCGGCGTCGAAGTACTGGCTGGCTGCCGCACCCGTTTCTACACATCCGAGAACGCAATTGTGGTATACAAGCCCGCATGGCCGCCAACCGCCGCCAATTTCTTTCGGGTTCGCTTGGCATGCTGGTCAGCGCGCTGGCCGCGCGCCTGAACTTCGCCCGGCCCCCGGCCACAAAACGCTTCTCGGCCTGGGATCCGCAGATACGATCACTGCTGGCGCGCCTCTCGCTCGACGAGAAGATTGGCCAGATGACGCAGCCGGATAAGAATTTCATCCGCAACCTCGATGACCTGCAAACCTACCACCTCGGTTCGGTGCTCAGCGGAGGCAATTCCGACCCCGACACGGGCAACGACCTGGAGTCGTGGACCAATCTTTACGATCGCTACCAAGCGCGAGCGCTGAAGACCAGTCCGCGTATCCCCATCCTCTACGGCATCGACGCCGTCCATGGGCACAACAACGTTTTAGGTGCGGTCATCTTCCCTCACAACATCGGGCTTGGATGCACGCGCAACGCCGAGCTGGTCGAAAGAGCGGCCCGCACAACCGCAGAAGAAGTGCGCGCCACGGGCATCAATTGGGTCTTTGCTCCCTGCCTTGCCGTACCCCAGGACGTGCGCTGGGGCCGGACTTACGAAGGCTTCAGCGAATCGCCCGACGTGGTGAAGACCCTTGGGACAGCGGCAGTTCGCGGCTTCCAGGGATCGGGCTTGAAGGATCCGCTCAGTGTCCTGGCCTGCGCCAAGCACTTTGCCGGCGACGGCGGCACAGTTTTTGGAACGGGCCTCCCGAAAAGGGCAGGCTCGACGGAGCACTATCCCCTCGACCAAGGTGATACAAGGCTGGATGACGCCGCCTTTCGCCGCATTCACCTGCAGGCCTACGCGGCTGCAGTGGCGGCAGGCGTCGGCAGCATCATGCCATCCTACAGCAGCTGGAACGGCGTCAAGTGCTCCGCCAACCGCGTGCTGCTGACGGACATTTTAAAGGGCGAGTTCGGCTTCGAGGGCTTTCTGATTTCTGATTATGCCGCCCTTAACGAGCTGCCTGGCACCTACAAGCAGCAAATCGAACAGTCCATCAACGCCGGCATGGACATGGTGATGGTGCCGGACAGGTATGTGGAATTTATCCGGCTGCTGCGGGAGTTGGTCCATGAAGGACGCGTGCCCATGTCGCGCATCAACGATGCCGTCACCCGCATCTTGCGCGTCAAGTTCGCCATGGGACTGCTGGATCCCCAGCGCTTCCTGCTGACCGACCGCCGCCTCCACCGATCCTTCGGATCGCCGGAGCACCGCGCCGTCGCGCGCGAATGTGTTAGCCAGTCGCTGGTGCTCCTGAAGAACGAAGGCCCTGTCCTTCCGCTTTCCCCGGGAGCAAGCCTTCACGTGGCCGGGAAATGCGCCGACGATATCGGCAACCAATGCGGCGGGTGGACGATCGATTGGCAGGGCGAGAGCGGCCCCGTCACCTCTGGTGGCACCACCATCTTAGCGGCTATCCGCGAGGCCGCTGGCGATTCCACGCGGGTCACCTTCTCGCTCGATGGGACCGGTGGCCAGAGCGCCCGGATCGGGATTGCAGTGATCGGGGAGAAGCCGTATGCGGAGATGATGGGCGACCGCGAGAACTTGAGTCTCGACTCGGAAGACATCGCCGCGGTCGGTAACCTCAAGCGCTCGGGCATGCCGGTAGTCGTGGTTGTGATTTCCGGCCGTCCGCTGGCACTCGAGCCCGTCCTGGATCAGGCGGACGCCATAGTGGCCGCGTGGCTGCCCGGCACTGAAGGCGGCGGCGTGGCGGATGTGCTCTTTGGGCACCGTCAGCCGAGCGGGAAGCTCTCCTTCACCTGGCCGCGAGGCGATTCCACTAGTTTCCATTTGGGTGACCCGGGTTACCGGACATTGTTTCCGTTTGGCTACGGCCTGACCTATTGAAGACCAAGCAACACGTCCGCTGCCGCGGGAGGCGGCTTTCAATGCTATGATGGGAAACCGAAACGTTTTGGCCTTCCGGAGCCTTGGATGACGAAACTGGGTGTGGGCGTCGTGGGTGTGGGCGTGCTGGGCCGGCGCCACGCGGAAAATCTGCAAAAGATGGGCGAAGCGAACCTAGTGGCAGTGGCGGATAGTAACGCGGCACGCGCCGCACAGGTCGCCGCCGAACTGGGCGTCGGGCATCACTGTACGGGGGTGGAGGCGCTGGCGGCACGCAAGGATGTTCAGGCGATCGTGATTGCGTCGCCCTCGCGCTTCCACGCCGAGGCGGTGCGCGTCGCGGCCCAGGCTGGCAAGCACGTCTTCTGCGAAAAGCCCCTGGCGCTCTCAATGGAGGACGCCGAGAAGGCTCTGGCGGCCGTGGACAAGGCCGGCGTCCAGCTCCAGATGGGATTCATGCGGCGCTACGATCCTGCCTACATCCGTGCCAGGCGCCGCATCGAGGCGGGCGAGATTGGCGAGCCAATTATCTTCAAGTCCACCGGGCGGGACAAGCTGCTTCCCCCGCTCGGCTTCCTTCGGGACGGGGTCAACGGCACGATCTTTGTCGACTCGACCATCCACGAATTCGACTTGGCACGCTGGCTGATGCAGGATGAGGTCGCTGAGCTGCAGGTGTACGCGCGGCCACTGCGCGGCCCCGACTTGGGCGGTTTCGAGGATCTCGAAGCCTGCCTGGTGAACCTGCGCTTTGCTGGCGGGGCCATTGGCAACGTCGAATCTCTGCGGCAGTGCCAGTACGGCTATGACATTCACACCGAGATCGTCGGGACCAAGGGGACCGTGCGCATCGGCTACTTGCGCCAGACCGCCGAGCTGGTGCTGAGCGCCTCGGGTGCGGTATCGGATGTAGTCGACCACTGGCTGGCACGCTTTGCCGACGCCTACTGGACCGAGATGCAGGACTTCGTTCACACCCTTTTACGCGGCGGCCGCGTGGCCATCACCGGCGAAGACGGCCGGCGGGCGCTGGCGTGCGCCCTGGCCGCCCAGCGGTCGTACGAGCAGGCGCGGCCCGTCGCGGTGTGACTGGCCGAACTCTAGACAACTTGCACCTAAAGCGCAAACCGAACATGGGCATCTCCGTTGCCAGCGCCCCGGTAAGCTGGGGCATCATGGAATCGATCCCGTTTCCTTCGGAATACCCCTACACGCGGGTTCTGGACGAAATTGCCGAAGCCGGTTACGCCGGCACAGAGCTCGGACCGTACGGCTTTATGCCTACGGACCCGGCTGCCTTGCAGCGGGAGCTGGAACCGAGGCATCTGGTGCTGTGTTCCGCGTTTGTGGCCTTTCCGCTCGCCCAGGCGGCCGCGCTCGAGGCTGGCCTGGCCCATGTGGAGCGCAGCGCGAGGTTGATTGGCGCCCTGGGAGCACAATGGCTGATCCTCTCGGACGAGATAGCCCCGGAGCGTGCCACGGTCGCGGGACGCAGGTCGGAGGCCAATCGCCTCAGCTGGAGCGACGCCGAGTGGCGCACGGCGGAAGAAGCGATTCACCAGGTCGTGACGCGCGTGGCGCCGTACGGTCTCAAGGTGGCGTTCCATCACCATGCCGCCACCCACATCGAGACTCCGGAAGAAGTGGCCAATCTTCTGGACCGCTTCGCCCCGCGGGACCTTGGGCTTTGCCTGGACACTGGCCACTATGCCTACGGCGGTGGCGACCCAGTCGCCCTGCTGCGGCGGCACGGCAGCCGTGTTCGGTGGGTTCACCTCAAAGACGTCGACCCGGTGCGGCTTGAGGAGGTCCGCCGTCGCGGCCTGGATTTCTTCACCGCCGTCCGGCAGGGTGTCTTCGCCCGGCTGGGAGAAGGCAGCGTCGATTTTCCCGGCGTACTAGCCCTGCTCCGCGAACTTCAGTATGAGGGCTGGGTGGTTGCCGAACAGGACGTTCTGGCCGGGGGTGCCGGCGCCTCCTCACCCTTGGCCAACGCCCGGGCCGCACGCGAGTTTTTGCACAATTTGGGCCTGTAAGCGGAAAGCCATGCCGACGGTTGCCACAACATGAACCCTGCCGCATCCGCGTTTGTTCCCGAAGCTTCCCTGCCCCGCGCCCGCTTCGAGCTTCTCACCGAACTGCGCATTCACCATCCGGAGTACGCGCTGAGGGAGGCTCGCCGCCGCCGCAAGCGCTCGCAGTTGGCGCCGAGTGGCAAGCTGGTACTGGCGGCGCTAGACCATCCGGCGCGAGGGGTGACGGCGATCGGCGGCGACGCGCTGGCCATGGGCGACCGCTACGCCCTGTTGGCACGCGCCCGGCGCGTGCTGGACGATCCGTTGCTGGACGGCGTCGTCGCCACCAGCGACGTCCTTGAGGAACTCCTACTGCTGGCTGCCCTCGAGCGCTCCGGCGCCCGCAGCTTTCTGGATGACCGCGTGCTTGTCGGCAGCATGAACCGCGGGGGGCTGGACGGCTCGGCGTTCGAGATGGAGGATGCGTTCACTTCCCTCTCCGCCAACCGCCTCGCTGAACTCCGCTGTGAAGGCGGCAAGATGCTTTGCCGCATCGATCCCGGCGATCCCGCTTCTGGGCGCACCGTCGCCTGGTGTGCCGACGCCATCAGCGCGCTGGCCCGGCGGAAGCTGGCCGCATTCGTTGAGCCGTTGCCCGTTAAGCGCAGCGCTCACGGCTACGAGGTGCAGAAGGACACCGAATCATTGGTGCGCCTCTGCGGCGTTGCCTCGGCGCTCGGTGAGTCGTCCCTGCACATCTGGCTGAAGCTCCCGTTGGCTGATGGCCTGGCCCACGTCGGCAATGCCACAACGCTGCCCATCCTCCTCCTCGGCGGACCAGCGCGTGAAAATCCCGTGGAGATGTTGCGCGACTTCGCCCGCGGGCTTCACGCTTCACCGCGAGTGCGCGGGGCGATTATTGGGCGCAACGTGCTCTTTCCCGGCAAAGCGGATCCCCTGCCTGTCTGCCGCGCCCTGACGGCACTGGTGCACACGGGGGCAGAGCTCGAGCAGGCCTTACGGCTGCTGGACGAGACCCGGAGCGGCCCAAGCGCTGGCGGAGGTTGATGTGGACGCGTGCATCCTGGGACGCATCGGCTACGACCTCTACGCGGTTGAGCACCATCGGCCGCTGCCGGAGGTCGAACATTTCTCCCGCCACCTCGGCGGCTCGAGCGCTAACATCGCCGTGGGTTTGGCGCGTCTCGGCCTGCGCGTTGCCATTATCAGTTGTGTCGGCGACGATCTCCTCGCCGACTACCTGCTCGATGTGCTGCGTCGCGAAGGCATCGACACGCGGCATGTCCAGCGCGTCCGCGGCTACAATACCTCGCTGTGCCTGACCGAGGTGTGTCCCCCCCACAGCTTCCGCCAGGTGTTCTACCGACGCGATCCGGCCGACGCCCAGGTGCGCGTAGCCGACGACGAGCTGGCCAGTGTGCGCGCGGCCCGGATGTTCATTACCAACGGCACCAGCCTGGCCGCTTCCCCTTCGCGCGAGGCAACGATGACCGCCTTGCAGACAGCGCGGAAATCGGGCTTGCGCACGGTGCTTGACGTTGACTATCGTGCCAGTTCGTGGGCCTCGCCCAAGGACGCGGGGGAGGCGGCACGCGCCGGGCTACCTTGGGTGGAAGTGCTGCTGGGCAACGAGGAGGAGCTCGCGATCCTGACCGGCGAGGAGAGTGCTGCCAGGCAGGTCCGGGCTGTTCGGGAGGCAGGCGTCCCCATTCTGGTGCGCAAGCTCGGGCCGCGGGGAGTGGAGCTGCACGCCGACCAGGGCTCGTATTCGCTGTCCTCCTACCCCGGGCCCGTGGTGAGTGCGATCGGTGCGGGTGACGCTTTTGCCGCCGGCTTTCTCTGGGCGCTTCATTCTGGTATGCCACTCGACGAGTGCCTGAGCTACGGAAGCGCGGCCGCAGCTATCGTGGTCAGCCGCGTGAGCTGCTCGGACGCCATGCCCTACCGGGAAGAGCTGGAGCAGTTTCTCGTCGAGCGGCAGGCCAAGCCTGCGCGTTAGCTCGCGTTGTCGCCTCTGCCCAATGCACGCTTGGCGGGAACACAGCATAATAAAGGGAGGGCTTGAAATGGGAAATACGGTGCTGCTCTACGACGGGTACCTGGCGCGCGGTGTAGCACTCGCCCCCGGAGAATCGGGCGAACTGCTGAGCCTGCCCCGGGAGCGTGCAGGCTGGGAGTGGATGAGCTTCTTCGTCTACCGGCTCGCTCCTGGCGCCCGCCGCGAGTTTTCGAGCGACCGCGAAGAGACAGCGGTTGTGGTACTGAGCGGGCGCTGCCAAGCTGATTGGGGAGAGGGCGAACAGCAAATCGGTGAGCGGACCAGCGTCTTTGAGGGATTCCCCTACGTCGTCTACCTGCCGGCTGGCGCCTTCGGGCGCTTCTGTGCGGAAACCGAATGCGAGTTGGCCGTCTGCAGTGTCCCCTCCACGGCAAAGTTGAAACCTCGCCTGATTACGCCGCGTGACGTCAAAGTGAGCATGCGCGGGGGCGGCAACGCCTCGCGCCAAATCGTCGACGTCCTGCCTCCCGACTTCCCGGCTGACAAGCTGATGCTAGTGGAGGTCTACACACCGGCTGGGAACTGGTCCAGCTTTCCTCCCCATAAGCATGAAGTTCACAACCCACCCGCTGAGGTCGACCTGGACGAAATCTATTACTACCGCATGCAACGTCCGGCCGCCTACGCCCACCACCGGCTCTACTCTTCTGACCGGCAGCGCGACATCACCCTCACGGTCCGGGACGGAGATGTAGTGCTGGTGCGCGACGGTTATCATCCCGTGGTGGCTGGCCACGGCTATAACATTTACTATCTCAACTGCCTCGCCGGCAGTGCCCGCTCCTTGGCTAACACAGAAGATCCGGAGCACGTTTGGGTGCGATCGACGTGGACCAGCCTCGATCCTCGCCTCCCCATCGTTCCCGGCCCGGCCTAGGGTGAAGCCAGACCCGCCGCACCGAAGGCCCACCACCCCGGCACTTGGCGTGACGGCGTCCATGGGCCTTTCACACTTTTCAACCACGTAGTGGCATTAGTCTCTCCTGAACCGAATATCTGATTCACTTTCCGTACGGCAAGGCGAGGCGGTTGGCGGCTAGGCTTAAAACTCCTATCCAGAGGATCAATGGCATTGACGAATCCTCTGACTGAAGTTAATTCTTATAACTTCAGGAGAGGCGGAGACGCTTGTTACCGGAGCCGGTTGGGCAAATCGATTCGGACACCACGGATCGAACTGCCACCGCCATTATCGTCGCCTTCGCCGCCGCCACCCTTCTGGCGCACTGGCTGGTGGGGAACCGCTACGGCTTTCACCGTGATGAACTCCAGACGCTCGACGATGCCCGCCACCTTGCCTGGGGGTACGTCGCCTATCCTCCACTAACACCCTTACTGGGCCGGCTCGCGCTCATTCTGTTTGGAACTTCGCTGCGAGGGTTTCGCTTCTTCGCCTCGCTCGCATTGGCTGTCGCGCTGCTGATTTCCGGACTCATGGCGCGTCAACTCGGCGGCCGTCGCGGCGCCCAGTCGTTGACGGTATTCGCCTTGCTTCCAGCGGGCCTCGGCGCGGGCATGTTAATGCAGTACGTGGCGTTCGACTATCTGTGCTGGGTGCTGACCGCGTATTTTGTAATGCGGCTGCTCACGTCCGGCGATCCCCGCTGGTGGCTTGCAATCGGCGCGGCAGTCGGCTGCGGCATGGAAGCCAAGTACACCATGGGCTTCTTCGTCCTGGGCGTCGCTGCAGGTACGCTGCTCACCGACGCCCGGCGCTATCTGTCCAACAAGTGGTTGTGGATGGGAGTGGCGGTTTCCATTCTGCTCTTTTTGCCGAATCTTGCTTGGCAGGCGCGCCATGGTTTCATTTCGCTCGACTTTCTCCGCTACCTCCATGCTCGAGACGTTCGCCTGGGACGCACCAAAGACTTCTTACCCGGCCAGCTCAACCTGACGTTGCTAGGCGCACCGCTTTGTATGGCGGGACTCTGGTTTTATCTGATCTCGCGCGAGGGGAAGCGCTTTCGCTTATTGGGGTGGATGTACGTGATCCCGCTACTGCTCTTCGTCGCCGCCAAGGGCCGCGCGTACTATCTTCTGCCGGCATACCCGATGCTGTATGCGGCCGGGGCAGTGTGGGGCGAGAGGCGCCTGCAAGCTCTCTCGGCCGCATGGAAGGGCGTCGTGCGCTGCGCCGTCTGGATGGCGCTGGCCTTCGACGTCGTTTTGGTGAGCGCCTTGTTTCTGCCGATTGAGCCCGTCGGCTCGCCCTGGTTCCGCTGGGCCAGCAGCCTCAATGGCGATCTTCCCGAGGAGATAGGCTGGCCTGAACTGGTGCGTGAAGTGGCTCGCATTCGCGATGCCCTGCCGGTGCAGGATCGCACTCGTTTAGGCATCCTCGCCACCAATTATGGCGAGGCCGGCGCGGTGAACCTCTATGGAGCGCAATACGGCTTGCCGCGCGCCATCAGCGGAGTGAATTCTTTCTGGTATCGCGGCTACGGAGATCCTCCGCCGCAGGTTCTTATTGTGCTCGGGCTCGGGCAGCAGGAAATGCAGCGGCGCTTCCAGTCTTGCGAACTGGCCGGCCACACGCCCCGCATTGACGGCGTTCGCAATGAAGAGACGCAAGACCATCCCGACATATTCGTTTGCCGCGGCCTCAAGGAGAGCTGGCCGACGTTCTGGGCTGGCTTCCACTACTATGGCTAAACTCGGAAAGCTGCCGGGGGACTCGCTCCGCGCTGGGAAGCCTACGGCCAGAGGCCGCTGCAACTCAAGATTAAGGGTCTTCCCGGCGCTCAGGGAGCGGCTCTGCAGGATATAGTTCGCGTCAGCAAGGAAAGAGCTCGGCGCGAGCCGAGGTCAGCAGCCTCCGCTCTGATACGGGTAGAGCTAACAACAGATTACGCCGCAACTAGACGCCGGATCGCACGGGCCAAACCCAGGAAGCCGGTTCCCACCAGCAGGAGCGTGCCGGGCTCAGGGACCGCTGGCTGAAGGGTGATGTCTTCAGAAACCAAGGCTCCCACCTTTCTCCCATCATCGTTGGTGTAACGAGCCTTGATGCTAGACTCCATGCTACCCAGGAACAGGCTGCCGGTCGGCACGGTGATGTCAAACACCCACTGATAGGTTCCGTCGGGAACTTGGGCGGCGAAGCTCAAACTGTTTGCGAAGGCGCAAACGAATCCTGAACCATGTCCGTCGCAGCCACCGGCATTAATGCCGCCAGGCATGATCGTCCAGTTGAGGGCCCCATTGGGCGCCGCATCGAGCGATACATTGGTGGGGTCGTGAGCGCTAACTTTGAAAGCCACATCATCCAGCAGCGTGCCGCCACCGTTGTAGCCGCTGGTGTCGATGGTGAAGATGATGTCGTAAGTGCTGAGATTGCCGCTGGTGCCTTCCAGGGCATACTGGAGCGTGTAGGTGGAACCCTGACAGGTGTTGCAGTTAGGCCCGATGCTGTCGGCACGCGCAACTCCTGAAAACACCCCGGCAAACGCCAGAGCGGCTATCAGCATTAGTACACGTCTTTTCATAGTCAGCTCTCCTTTGGCAGCGAATCCACAGTAACGAGGTTCCGTCGCTCCTCCCCTCAAGGTACCGCTGGGGTGTCGTCCCGCTCAGCGCCAGCCACCCCGTTGTTCAGCCTTCTCGGCTCCATGACAGTTGCTGGCTTGGCTGAACCACCCGCCCACTTCATGGGCTCGCCGCACATTTCGGAAGTACCTTTAGAACCTCCAACATCCGTCGCCACTTGGCATAATGCAAGCGAACTGCCTTAATCACTGTCCCCCGTCCCGGCCGGGCTAAGCTCGATCCACTAAATTTTTCAAGGAGATGGAAGCCTACTGTCGGTATGCGCGGTGATCAGCGGCTCGCTGCGATGAGACGGTGTGCAAAAGTTTATCTCAAAGTGGAAGGAAGGTTCCCTGTTCCATTTAATGGATATACATCATCAGTTATCCGCCTCGCTCGCAGGGCTGCCGGAAAACCATGCCAGGCGATTACTCCTCCACGCCAAAAATCTTCCGAATAAGCTCTTCCAGGGTACCGCGCTCGACATTCGAACTGCCGCGCTTCAACTCGCTGATGGGACCATGGAGAATTTTGTTTAGGATACCCCGCGTGAGGGCGTCCACCGCTTCACGTTGTTCGGCAGTCAGGGTACTGAGCCGGCCGCGAAAACGCTCCGTCTCGGCCCGGCGGATCGCCTCGAGCTTCTCTTCGAGCGCCACAATGGTCGGGACCACTTGGCGTGCCGCCAGGCGGCGCAAGGTTCGCTGCACCTCTTGCTCGACAATCTCTTCGGCCCAGACAGCCTCGCGCTGCCGCTGGCGGAGGTTGGCCGCCACGACCTGCTGCAGGTCATCGATGTCATAGACAAAGGCATTATCCAGCTCGTTGACGGCGGGATCGACGTCCCGCGGAACGGCGATGTCGACAAAGAAGACGGGACGATTCCTCCGCGTGGCCAGCAATTGCTCGGCGTGTTCGCGCCTGATTAGGAAACCGGGCGCTCCAGTCGAGGTAATCACGATGTCGGCCCGGCTGAGGTAATCAAAGAGTTCTTCGAACGAGACAGGTTGGCCGTGAAAGGCCTCCGCTAGTTCCTGGGCACGCTCGTAGGTGCGGTTGGTGACGAAGATGGCTTCTGCCCCAGCGCCGGCCAGGTGGCGGGCGGCCAGCTCGCTCATCTTGCCGGCACCGACCAGGAACACCGTCTTGCCTGCCAGGCTGCCGAAGATCTTGCGTGCCAGTTCCACGGCGGCGTAGGAGACAGATACCGCGGCCGTGCCCAGGGCCGTTTCGCGGCGCACCCGCCGCGCGGCGGCCAGGGCCTGGTTCACGGCCTCTTCCAGCGTGCCGTGCAGCGCGCCCGCCTCGCGGGCGGCCTGAAAGGCCTGCTTCACCTGGCCCAGAATCTGCGGCTCGCCCAGGATCATGGAATCGAGGCTTGCCGCCACGCGGAAGAGATGTCGCAGCGCCTCCTCTTGCCGGCGCCAGTAAAGGTAATGTTCGTAAGGAGCAAGATCGAAGCGGTGGTAATCGGCCAGAAACTGCCGGAGTGCCCGCGCCCCTTCGTCGTAGTCGCGCACGTTGGCCAGCACTTCGACACGATTGCAGGTCGAGAGGATAAGGCCTTCAAGGATTTCCTCGCGCCGCGCCAGGTCTTGAAGGGCACGGCTGAGGCACGATGCGGGGATATGCATCCGCTCGCGAATCTCGACGGGCGCGGTGCGATGGCTGATGCCGACTAGAAGCAGGTTCATGACCGCCTGGCGGGGCAGTTCCTCGAGGCCTCGGCCGTACGATTTCGACTCATCGTCTGCCCCCTGGGTTGGGAAGCAGGCCATGTTGTCCGCTCAGGAAGCTAACCCCTAGAAACGTGACCATCATGGCCGCAAAACCAAATAAAGCAACATAGGCTCCGCGCCGTCCCCGCCAACTTCCCGTCCAACGGCTCGAAAAGAGAATCAGGTAGATGATCCAAGTGACGAACGAGGCTACTATCTTGGGGTCGAATTCCCAGAGGCCGTGCCAAGCTCGGCTAGCCCAGATGAGGCCCGTGATGATGCCGAGGGTCAGAAATGTGAGTCCGAACACTAGGGAGCGATAGTAGAGGCTGTCGCAAACCTCCAGTGATGGCAAGCGATAATAGAACGCCCGCGGCTGCTTGGATTTCAGCTCCCGTTCCTGAATCAGGTACATGATCGCCGCGACCGCGGTCAGAAACAGCCCCGTGTAACCAAGGATCATCGAGCCAGTATGGATGAGCAGCCATCCTCCATGAAATCCCCCGGCGTCCGAATCGTGGCTGCCGCGCAGGGTCCCCGCCAGAGTCAGCACGAAGACGAACGGTAGCATGAAGACGCCCAGGGAGGTGATGCGATAGCGCAGGTAGACCAGAAAGAAGGCCAAGGTCGCGTCAAAGGCAAAGAAGGAGACGGCGCTGTGGACGTCAGTGATGGGCAGCGAGCCGAGGGCGACCGCCTGCGCCGCCAATGCAGCGCCGTGGAACAATAGGCCAAGCCCCAGCGCCCCCAGCGCGCTGGAGGACAACGACGGACGCCGCCGGATGACAGAGGGTAGCGCCAGCAGAATGCCCAGGCCGTAAAGGGCGAGCGCACACCAGGATAAGATCGGTTGCATCGCGGGCACCAAGGATGGCAGACGGTCCGCCCCTTATAATAACGCAGAACCATCGAGAGGCAGGGGCTGGAAGGGCTGAGGGTGCTCGAGGATTAAAGGCCACCCGACGGGAGGCAGTTGCCTCGCTGGACGACGGTAAGTCGGCAGGACGCCTTGCCGGCAAGGACCAGAGCGACTCCTGGTTCAGGCCATGGCGACGCCGCTACTCGGCTGGCCGTCAGCCGGGGCGGGACACGGGTTCCTGAACTTTGTAGTCGCAGATTTCGCGGCAGTCGGCGCAGTAATACTGGCCATCCTCGCACAGCCGGACGCGATAGTCAGAATAGCAGAGGGCGCAGTAGCGGTCGCATTGGCATTCACTTTCCGGCTTTTCGCAAGCTACACAGCGATATTCGCGGTAAGCCACCCAACACCTCCGGGCCTCGCATGGCCGATTATGTCTCGCCCGAGCCTTGCTTCCGGAAAGACACTCATCTTTCGATGAGGGGTGTCCGTCAAGCCGCTGGCACCCGGTAAAAGCCGGCCGGGGGAGTGCGAAACGCAAGCCCTGATCGCGCTGCAGGCTGGCCCGCCGGCCGGCGTGCGATTCCAAGGCGCTCAGCCAAGCGGAGGGCCGAATCTCGATGATCAGGCGAGGTCCAGCGGCTCCAGCAAATCTTCCACGTTGGCCTCATCCACTACCAGTCCGAGTGCCTCCCGAGCCAAGTGGGGGGACTCGTCGAACGCGCGGAAGAGACGCATCTTGGCCAGCGCGTACTGCTCGTTGGCGTCGAGGCGGCGGCCGTGCCTCTGCTCCCACGAGGCCAGCGAGCGTTCCGAAACGAAGATGCGCAAGGTAAAGGGCGGGCGCTGGTCAGCCATGACCACGAAGATGAAGTCGCTTCCTGGGCCCAGTCCCTCCGGCCGCACCACACTCCGCCGCGAAGCAAAAAAGTATTGGTACGATACTCCGGTCTCGCCAGCGTACATTTTGTAGCGACGAACGGTACCCACCCTCACCCCTTGCGGCAGGTCCCTAACGGAAGCGGTTAGGTGCTCACTACACGATTCTAAGCTAAAAGCGCAGAAATTCGGCGGCTCCGCCAGCGGCACCCCTCGCCAAAAGAAGGGAGGGCAGCACGAAGCCAAACTTCGGCTGCCCCTTATGTGAGGTGAGTTATGGGGAAGTGCTGGCCCTGCTGATTAAAATCCAATCGGGCTCATTAATCGAGCACCGCGACCAAACCACGAAATCCAAACCTACCCGGGAACGGGGAACTTCTCCCCCGTCCCCGAGGTCCCCCCCGGTAGTGAGACCCGACGCGTCATTCGGCTCCCGCTACCACTCCTCGGAGACGGGAAAGTTGCCAGCAATCCGAGGCCCCCTCCGGTAGCGAACCAAATCTGTCGGCTATCTCACTACTCTTGCGGGCCCCGTCGGTATCGCATTTCGCTTTCGACGAGTTCGAACCCGCAGGACGCTATTAACAGTAGCAACCCGTGTACCAAAACCTCGCCCGGACCATCTTCTCCAGTCAAATCCTTAGTATCAATTTGAAAATAAGCTAGATATCAGCGCTAGATATTCTTCCGAACCCAACCCCACCTCGGCAAAGCCTGCTCCGATGCTATCCGTTCGGTTACTCAGGCTAGCGGATAGACTACGGCCTCCCCGACGAATTCGTGCCATACCGGTGTCTCGGCGGCACCTGCGATCGGGTGACGACACCCCGTTGTGAAATGGCACCGCTGGCCACGCCTCAGGTGTTTCGCTAGTATACGTGGTAAGAATTGTAGACATCGTGCAGGTCGTGGAGACGTCTGACTGGGGTTTCAACGCGCCAGGTACATCTAGTTTTGACGAAACGAACCGGATAAGTTGTTGAAAATACGTGGTCGGCGGCTGTGATTTGCACGCGGCTTTCGCTTGCTGTTTCTGTGGCCTTGTCGCGTCCGCCGCCTCAGGCTGGGCATACTGCCAAGGAGGCGGATCGGCCTTGGAAACCGATGGCGCTAAGCAATCGAGCTGTCCGTGCGCGCCCGGGCCGAGCGGGAAAGTCGGGACGTGGGCTTTCACGGCGAGAAGCGCACGAACCAAACGCATCAATCACCGCCGACCCCGACGCGCGGCTGTACGAGAAGAGCGCGGGCAGCCAGGCCAAGCCGTGCTATCTGGGGCCATCTGCTGACCGAGAACCGGCACGGGCTGGTGGTGAAAACGGCAGTGACCCGGGCCACGGGCACCGCCGAGCGGGACGCGGCGCTGCGCATGATCAAAGGCCAAGCGGGAGGCCGGCGCATCACTGTAGGTGGGGACTTCGACACCCGCAACGTTTCCGCGAATCTGCGCAAGATGGGTGTGATGCCGCACGTGGCGCAGAACCCGGCGCGGCGGCAGTGCCATCGCCCAGCGCACCACGCGGCATGCGGGCTACGCGGTCCGTCAGCAAAAACGCAAACGCCTCGAGCAGTCGTTTGGTGGGATGAAAATCATCGGGTTGCTGAAGAAGGTGAAGTGGCGAGGACGGGAAAAAGGTGGGCTGGCTGTTTCGCTTCGTGGGCGCGGCCTACAACCTGTACCGGCTGAGCCGTCTGCCGGCGGAGGTCACGGCATGACCGCCGGCACTTGTCAAGAATGTTGTGTCTGGCAGATTGATTTTCATTCCTCCGTCTCGAATCTGGACTGAAAGATGGCGTTGAATTGGTCGAGGGCGTTCTGGACGGAGGAGGCGAGGCGGCGCCAGCGCCCAGTTTCGAGCTGGGAGACGGCTAA
>CADDZE010000075.1 GCA_902812465.1 Acidobacteriota bacterium
CAGCGCCACCTTGGCCTTGAACTTCGGGCTGTACTGCTTGCGCGTTGTCGTCATCGCCGCTCCTGCGTTTACGACTGCGCCAGATTCTAACTTATTGGGTGGTCTGAAATCCTGGGACCACTATACAGCGAAGAACCTGAAGTGGCCGGTGCGACAACTGGAATTGGGCGGCGAGGTGCAGTAGCACCCTGCTGCGCATAACCGCTTACCGTGGATGCCAAGGCGACCCCTAACAGTACATAACGCATAATTTACCTCCCTCTAGATGGCGTACGATAAACAGCAATAACTGACACGTAATATATTTGCTGTCACATGCCGTGTCAAGGGTGGCTCCATCCGCCAGCCCTCTGAAGACTTCGACGAGCGTTCTCAACATCCACCGGCCACTTTGGAAGTGGACGTATGTGCCCGTGGTGGTCCAGTCAGAATGAAGGAAATTGCGAACATCTCAGGCGTCCGTTATAAGCAGGTCTGGCTCGCGGAGACGAAGGGGATCGACAATCACATCCACGTCGGGAATTTTGCCGTCCTTCGAACACTCACTCGATGACTATACGCAACGGCCCACGGGGCTCAACGACAATTCCCACATTTCCGTTGATCAGTACCGGTTGAGCGAATCGCGCAAGATCCAAATGGATAACCGCCTCCCTTGCGACGCGCCCGGCGCCGTGAAGCTCCCTTTCCCACTTCTGACCTAACGGGGATGCGATCGGCATGCCGCACGATCGCCGGATCCAATACGGTTACAATCGCCTTCACCCCACCCGTAGCACACTCAGAAATGGTTCCGATAGCGTCGCGTTGTTTCGGAAGATCAGCATTGCTCGTGTTTGTGCCCTTCACGCGGTGACGTGTACGGCTTGCCAGTTGCTGCGCGGCTACCGGCGAGCCCGCCACGATTGAGGCAATCTGCTTGAAAGAAATGCCAATGACATCGTGCAGGACCGAGGCGATTCGTTCCGCAGGCGTTAATTTTTGGAGAACCACCCTAGCCGCGAGTCCGACTTCTTCCGCCAGCTATGTTTCCCCTTTCGGCGTCCAAGTGTGTCTTCGAAGCGGATAGCCCAATGGGGTGAAGTGATAGGGATTCTTCGCGACGGACGTTGCGCCACCGCGGCATGTTAAGAGAGGTGGGCGCTAGGACTGTAGTCAGCCACGCTTCGAAATTGTCAACGGTGTCCGTCTCCGCGCGGCTCACGCGAAGCCAGCATTCTTGCACCGCGTTATCGACCTCTGCAACCGAGCCCGGCAGTCGCTCTCAAGTAGCCGCGGCTGACCTCAAAATGCTGGCCCACCCATCCCTTTTCGTTCAGTGGGGAACGCTCCGCAGCCCATCACATTCCTCAGACCTTGCGCGTCGTTGTAGTGAGACACCTAACCAACAACGGGTGACGGGACGACCATCGGATGATCGTACAAATGGCGCGTTTCAAAATCAACCCGGATATCGCACCACAGCTTGAAGAAGCGGTGAACAGTGTCTTTAAGGCTGTGGAAAGAAAGCGGTCGAAGGGTATCGGCTACTCGGTTCTACAGCCTTTCTGACAGCGATACGTACTTTGATAGCTGAACTTTGCGTCATCTAAAGTCCTACGAAAATAGCGGACACGAGTATCTCGAAAGCTAGCTACTTCTCTTGCAGCAACCGCAAACATCTATGCGGCATCGAACGCTTTCCGGCGTAGCTTCTCGCCAATACGCACAAGTTGGGGATTTCGCCGGATTGGTCGGGTGTACTCGGATTGTTAAAGGCAGCAGGCGGGATTGGATTACTGGCCGGCATCCGTCTTCCGGTGATTGGTCTTGCTGCAGGCACCGGATTGGTGCTCTTCTTCATCGGTGCAGTCGCAGTCACGATACGCGCCAGTTGGTACAAGCACCTGCCTTACCCGCTCGGCTGGCATTTGGCTAGCTCAAGACTACAGATCAACGCCGGCGCATCGGAGTTGATTCCAGCCGCGCTGCGGGCTTCTTTGCAGGTGTTCGCTCATACCTGACGGCGTCATGCCCCATACTCTGTACCGCCAATACTGGGACGTCGCTGGCGCGATATCCATGCCCAACTTCGGTCTCGGCAGTTTCCCAAAGCACAGGTGAGGGCCGCCGAGCACCAAAGGGTGCCCGGAGGGATTAGAGGGATTGCCGCTTTGAAGTTCAAAGTCGCAGGAACCGTTCCGCTCTGATGCGCCTCAATCGTTTTCTGGGCGGAGAGCTAAACAAGACAGAAGACCTTGCCTGCATTTTCTATTCAAGGCACAGTTACGACAATGGCAGTGCACGGCGTCCGGCTGAGTCGGCGGTAAAAATGGGAAATGGATGAATCAAAGTAGATGGAATCCCCCCTCTCGAGCGTGCAAGTCCGCCTCGCCAGCGTGAGCTCTAATCTACCACGCAACACTGTGAGGAACTCCGCCCCTGAATGGTCATGGGCTCGGAGTTGGCTCGCGGGCAGGACCTCAAACTCCGCATAATAGGCGGTCAGCTTCCGTTCGACCGCCGCGAAGTCCAAGGACTCAAAGTAATACCAAACGTCTTGCCGATCCGGGCGCTCAGGAAACCGTTGGCGCTCCCTCCGGCGTACAATGCCCACCGACCGTCGACGTCGGACATCATGGCAAAAGAAATATTCGAGACCCACACCGAAGGCCATGGCTATGCGCACTAAGGTAGGGAGGGTCGGAAAGAGGCGGCCCCGCTCGATTTTGGAAAGCATGCCAGCAGACAGGCCCGTGTGCTGCCCCAGTTCCACCAGCCCTATTTCCTTTTTGAGGCGCAGGGCTCGCACGTTACGTCCGATTTCGTAGAGGTTCAATTCATCGGTGAGGGCTTTCGAAATTGGCAAGGTTACCTCCTAGTTTGAGTATCACGACAAAATAGGACAGGGTTTTTACCATAAGTCAAAGCAGTTTGTTGCGCGCTTAAATTTGTCTGTTAATTCACATATTCTTTCTTTACAGTAAATCCCGAGGCGAGAAAAGGAAAAATCCCAAGGAGGAGACTATATGAGTATGAAGAAGCTAGACGTGCTAGCCTTTATTCTTCTCGTGGTTGGCGGGCTTAACTGGGGACTAGTAGCCGTTGCCCGCTTTGATCTGGTCGCATTCATCTTCGGCATGCGGTTTGGGGACATTTCACCGGTGAGCCGGGTGGTATACGGTCTGGTCGAGCTAGCGGCTGTCTATCAGGCTCTGGGATGGAAGGCAATTCAACGCCGCTGGCAGGCCTAACCGGTGTCAGCCTGGGGTCAGACACTCTAAGTGACCGCGACACGGTCGGTACTTGCTTTTAGCCGTCCGTGGTTTCACACCCCGGGAGCGGGCGGATCTGACGTTCGTGCCGGTTCCCGGGATAGCATGGCGGTTGTGAAGTTTTCCTAGTATGTTGCGAGCGCCGCAATTCGGCAGCGAGGCCGTGGCGAGTCTACACCGGAGGGGCGGCAGAGCGGGATTCGTTCATCTTGGAAAACGAATGGTGGTTTGCTATGCCTTGACCGCCGAATGGATCCTCGAGAGTTATCCAGGAGTCACTGAACAGCGGCCAACTGCTCACGTCCCTGGCTGAGGACCCATTCACTTGCGGTGAGGAGCGGCTAGCCTCCTTTTACCCGTGAGATGCGATTTGCCGTACTCCTGACCAGTTGTGTGAGAATCGCCGTCAGGGTTCAACCCTTTTCACACTCTTCGCGTGACGGACGGAGTTTGAGAATGAGCCCAACCCGGTCGGCCTCTTCCCTGACCCACGCTATCCCGGCCGGCCCTCTAGTCTGTCGTACACCGAGCGCGCTGAAGTTGTGCCTAGGGATTCGTGGTAGAGCGATTTGACATTCAACAGAGCGCGGACCTCCTGGTCAAAGCGCTGCAGCTCCTTCAGCTCTACCACCCGGACGGGAAACCGGGCTCCGTTGGAGTACCAAAACTTCTGGTATCCGCGGTCTTCAAGCTCACACTTCTGGCCGCGAACCAGGTAATAGGGCGGGCCTTCGGGCAGCCACTGCCCCTGGGCGTTGCGGCGGATGAGGCGGATACAGTGGTTCTTCTTCACCTCAAACTCGTCGGCGTCCACACCCGGGATGACTTCGAATCCGGCGTCGCGAAAAGGCTGCTGGATAGCTGCCAGGCTAGTTCGTTGGTCGCCCATAGAGCTTCGGCGGCGGGGATTGAAACTTTTCCGCCCCTATGCGAATCTAGTCTAACCATGAGGCAGAAGGCAAGCACTTCCGCGGATGATTCAGGAGTGTCTGCATGTCGGGACCGCCGCACGCGCGTGACCTGCTTTCACTGGTCGGCAACACTCCGTTGCTCCGCATTGAGCGGATCGGGTGGCAGTATCCGCACGTAGAAATCTACGCCAAGTGCGAGTGGGCTAATCCGGGCGGTTCGGTAAAAGACCGGCCTGCGTTGAACATTATCCGCCAGGCCGAGCAGTCCGGCCTGATGTCCCGCAACAAGATCTTGCTCGACTCGACTTCGGGCAACACCGGCATCGCCTACGCCATGATCTGTGCTGCGCGAGGCTACCGGCTAAAGCTGGCGATGCCCGCGAACGTCAGCATCGAGCGCAAGCGCATCCTGCACGCCTACGGTGCCGAGGTTATCTATACCGATCCTATGGAAGGATCGGACGGCGCCATTCGCGAGGTGCGGCGGCTGGCCGCCGAGCATCCGGATCTCTACTTCTACGCCAACCAGTACGATAACCCTGCGAACTGGCAAGCCCATTACTACGGGACGGCCGTTGAGATCTGCCGGCAGACCGCCGGCCGCATCACGCACTTTGTCGCTGGGCTGGGCACTAGTGGGACCTTCGTCGGCACGGCGCGCCGGCTGAAGGAGCTGAATCCGGACATCCGCTGCATCTCCTTTCAGCCCGATTCGCCCTTCCACGGCCTCGAGGGACTGAAGCACATGCCCAGTGCGATTAAGCCCGGCATCTACGATCCGACCCTGGCAGATGAAAACCTGTGGATCACCACCGAGGAGGCGTACGTCATGACTCGTCGGCTGGCTCGGGAGGAAGGGTTGCTAGTGGGTATTTCCTCGGGCGCCGCTATGGCTGCCTCACTTGAGGTTGCGCGGCGGATTGAACGGGGGGTCATCGTTACCATCTTCTGCGACAGTGGTGATAAATATCTTAGCGAGCGTTTTTGGGACGAAAATTAGGGACTGGCCGCGGCCGGTCGTGGAAGGCCCAAGGTTGTGCAGTTGACGGACCACATGCCTTTGCTCATCGCACACGATCAGCTTGAAGCCATCCGCCAGCACGCAGCACGCGAATACCCTAGCGAGTGTTGCGGCGTATTACTGGGACTGGCCGACGGCTCCGCCAAGCGGGTTCGCGAAGTGGTTGCGCTAAGAAACCTGCGCCATGATGCCGCCCGCGCTCAGGAATTTCTGCCCCTGGCGGACCCCTGGCAAGAGTCGGAGCGCAACCGCTACCTGATCGATCCGGGAGACTTGCTCAAAGTGGAGAAGGATGCCCGGCAGCGCGGACTCGAGGTGCTTGGCTACTATCACTCGCACCCTGACCATCCAGCACGCCCCTCCGAGTACGATCGCGAGTACGCGTGGCCATGGTGTTCGTATGTTATTATCAACGTAGCGGAGGGCCGCCCCGGAGATTATGCATCCTGGGTGTTGGCTAGTGACCGCAGCCGGTTTGAGCCCGAACCTATCGAATTGACTGAAAATCACAGACCCGAGAAGGGTGAACCGAAGGAGACTCGATGGCTGTACAGGTGATTATCCCCACGCCGCTCCGTCAGTACACCGGGAAGCTGGACCGAATCGAACTGGAGGCCGAGCAGGCCAAGACAGTTGGTGATGCCCTGGCAGGACTTACGGCGCGGTATGCCGAGTTGCGGCGTCACTTGTTTACCGAGGATGGCAAGTTGCGGAGTTTCGTCAACATCTACCTGAACGACGAAGACATTCGCTACCTGCAAAAGGACCAGACTCCCCTGCACGATAACGACGTACTTAGCATCGTTCCCTCCATTGCTGGCGGTCTCACCGAAGACCTGCCCCTTCGCTGCATCTGTCATTAGCCTGATCCCGCCCCGGGCGGGATCGGGCAGACTCGGTCGGCAAGCCTCCCTGCCGCGGGCATTCTCATTCACCCGGCTGGCGCCCCGGCCACTCAGAACTTCGAGGTTTCGACATGGCGACAACAACTCTGACTCCGACGGCTCAACTGACCAAGGACGAAGTCCTGCGCTACAGCCGCCATCTGATCATGCCCGAGGTCGGCATGGAGGGCCAGCTGAGGCTGAAGCAGGCTCGAGTCTTGTGCGTGGGGGCCGGCGGCCTGGGTTCACCGCTGGCGCTCTACCTGGCCGCGGCGGGTGTGGGCCGACTGGGAATCGTCGACTTCGACGTCGTGGACTTTACCAACCTACAGCGCCAGGTGATCCACGGTACGGGCGATGTTGGCCGCTCGAAGCTCCAGTCCGCGCGCGAGACCATCCAGGATATTAATCCTCACGTCGAAGTCGACCTGTACGAGACGCGCCTCACTTCCGACAACGCTCTCGATATCTTCCGCGAATACGACATCATCGCCGACGGCACGGACAACTTTGCCACCCGCTACCTGGTGAACGACGCCTGTGTGCTTCTCGGCAAGCCCAACGTCTACGGCAGCATCTTTCGCTTCGAGGGGCAGGCTTCGGTGTTTTACGCCAAGGAAGGTCCGTGCTACCGCTGCCTCTATCCCGAACCTCCACCGCCCGGGCTGGTTCCGAGCTGTGCCGAAGGAGGCGTGCTGGGTGTACTGCCGGGAATCATTGGTTGCATCCAGGCACTCGAGACCCTTAAGCTGATCCTGGGTAAGGGCGCGCCGCTGATCGGCCGCCTGCTGCTCTTTGACGCACTCCAGATGCAGTTTCGCGAACTCAAACTGCGCAAAAACCCTGAATGCCCTGTGTGCGGCGAGCATCCGACGATCCACGAGCTGATCGACTACGAGGAATTCTGCGGAATCCGCGGAGGAGAACCCATGCAGCAGCCTGCCGGAGTGCCGGAGATCACACCCACCGAACTGAAGAAGATGATGGATGAGCATAGGCGCTTTGTCCTCATCGATGTCCGTGAACCCCACGAGTACGAGATTTGCCGTATTCCGGGCTCCACGCTCATCCCTCTCGGGGAGATCGCCAAGCGAATGAACGAGCTGAATTCAGCCGACGAGATCGTGGTACATTGCCGGTCGGGCATGCGCAGCGCCAAAGCGGTTCAGATCTTGATGCAGGCGGGCTTCCGCAAGATTCACAACCTGAAGGGTGGCATCCTGGCCTGGTCCGATGAAATCGACCCCAGCGTGCCCAAGTACTGAGCAGCCGTCCCAGGCCGGCGCCGCGGTTCCGTTCTCCCGGCGGTACACGAAGCCGGACTCGCGTCAGGCTAGGGCTAGTTGCCCCCGGGTTTGTGGTGCCCGGGTCCTGCGCCGCGGCCCGGCTTGCCGGCACCGCCTTGGCGGTCATAACTGCGGTTACCCGCTCCGCGCGGCATCAAACTGATTTCAGCTCTTCCATCCGAAGCTGGACCCTTGCCGAAGCAGCCGGCGCACCCATAGAATTACCCTCACCTAGGCTCGGAGAGCGCAAAGCGGCGCACATTTCCGCTTCTGCGGGGATGAGGTAGGCTTTGCCTGGTGAGGCGCTTGGATTTGTCCGAACTGCGAGTAAGATAGAAGGGCCGAAGGAGGAGACATGAACCGGCGGACTTTTACCAAGCAACTCGCGGGTTCTGCGCTCGGCGTGGCATCTTGGGCAACGAATTCTGCAACGCGGCTGCACGGAGCGCCCAGCGCGGAAGGTGATGTCCTGCCTTTCAAGTTGTCGGTGATGCTCTGGACCGTTTATCCCAAGCTTCCCTTTGAGCAGCGCCTCGAAAAGATAGCCGAGGCGGGATACAAGAACGTTGAGCTGGTGGGCGAATATCAGCACTGGTCCGAGGACGACTTTCGCCGTGCCCACCGCAAGCGCCAAGAGCTGGGCATCCAATTTGATACGACGGCGGGCCTGAAGCACGGCGTCGGCGATCCCCGAGCGCGGGATGCTTTCCTGGCCGACCTCAAGGAGACGCTGCCCATTATGGAGAAAATTGAATGCCCTTCGATCATCATCATGTCCGGTGACGTGGTGCCCGGTATGAGCCGGGAGGAACAGCACCGGAGCTGCGTCGAGGGCCTGAAACGCGCCGCCGACCTGGTCGAGGGTAGGAACGTTCGCTTGCTGCTCGAGAATATCGACCCGGAGGAGAATCCCAAGTATTACCTGACCTCAGTGGCCGAGGGCTTCAAGATCATTGAAGAGGTGAACCACCCGCAGGTGCGGTTTCTCTACGACTTCTTCCACGAGCAGATCTCGGAGGGCAACCTGATCGAGAAGCTGGAGAAGAATATCGACAAGGTGGGTCTCTGCCACATCGCCGACGTGCCGGGCCGGCACGAGCCCGGGTCGGGCGAGATCAATTATGTGAACATTTACAAAAAGCTCGCCCAGCTCCGCTATGACCGCTACGTGGCTATGGAATTCATTCCTCGGGGAGATGCCGTGCAAAGCCTGCGTGCGGCACGCGAGATGGTGATTTCCTCCGTGCGGGAAGCTTAGCCCGCAGCGCTGAGGGTTCTACCCGGTGGCCGCAGCCGGTTTCTGGTTCCGATCTGCGAGCTCATACCATGAGCCTGCCCTGACTTAGTTCCGCCCGCTCCTTCAGCTACGGCCGCCTCCTAACTCGCGCACCAGCTCGCCGACAACCGCCTTGGCGTCGCCAAAGAGCATCAGGGTTTTATCCAGATAATAGAGTTCGTTATCGATGCCGGCGAAGCCCGGGCTCAGGCTGCGCTTGATGACCATGACGGTGCGGGCCTTGTCGACGTCGAGGATCGGCATGCCGTAGATGGGGCTTTTCGGGTCTTTGCGCGCGGCGGGATTGGTTACATCGTTGGCACCGATCACCAGGGCGACGTCCGTCTGGGGAAAGTCGGGATTGATGGCCTCCATGTCCAGCAGCTTGTCGTATGGGATATCGGCTTCCGCCAGCAGGACATTCATGTGGCCGGGCATGCGGCCAGCCACAGGATGAATGGCAAACTTCACGTCGATGCCGCGCTGCGTCAAGATGTCGTAGAGTTCCCGGACGCGGTGCTGGGCCTGGGCCACCGCCATGCCGTAGCCCGGAACAATCACTACGCTGCTGGCGGAGGCGAGGATGGCAGCGGCCTCCTCCACTGTCGCCGTCCGCACCGTGCGCGCTCTCTGCTCGGCCGCCGCGGAGGCTTGCACCTGCCCAAAAGCTCCGAAGAGGACATTGGTGAAAGACCGGTTCATGGCCTTGGACATGATCACCGAGAGGATGAATCCCGAGGAGCCATCGAGGGCGCCGGCGATAATGAGGAGCTTGCTGTCCAAGACAAAACCCATGGCCGCGGCCGAGAGCCCGGCGTAGGAGTTGAGCAAGGAAATGACCGTAGGCATGTCCGCCGCGCCGATAGGGATGATCATAAGTACGCCGAAAACCAAGGGAATGGTCAGCAGGAGTGGAAACATGCGAGTGTGCTGTGGGTGAAGCACCAGGTCGATAGCTGCGGCAACGGCTATACCCAGCAGGGCAAAGTTCACGACGTTTTGGCCCTTATAGGTAAGGGGACGCTGGGGTAGCACTTCCTGAAGCTTGCCCGCCGCCATCAAGCTACCCGTGAAAGTGAGCGAGCCGAGGATGACCTCCATAGCCAGCACGGCCATGGCGAACGGTGGAATGTGCGGAGCCCGAAGGTAATACTCCGAGGTGCCGACCAGGGCTACGCAAAAGGCACCGAAGGCGTGGCTCAGCGCGGTCCGCTGGGGCACGGCGGTCATGTGCACCAAGCCGAGGGGGACGCCGAGGATGCTGCCCAGCGCCAAGCCCGTGGCGACCCAGCGATAGTCCACGATCTCGTGACGCAGTAGCGTGGCCGCGATGGCCAGCAGCATGCCCAGCTCGCCGGCCCTCACGCCGTGCCGGGCGGTGGAAGGCGCGCTCATCCACTTCAGCGACAGGATGAACAGCGCCGTGGCGATGAGGTAGGCGAGCTGAATGATCTGCTGGGTGGCGAAGGGCGCGTTCATGGCTTTTTAGGCCTGCTGGGCTTGAACATCTTCAGCATGCGGTCCGTAATAAGGAAACCGCCCACGACGTTGCTGGTGGCGGCGATGATGGCCACGGTGCCGAGCACCGTTGATAACCTAGTGCGGCGCTCACCGGCCAAGACAATCGCCCCCACCACCGCGATGGCGTCCAGCGCGTTGGTTAGCGACATCAGCGGCGTGTGCAGCAGGGGCGAAATGCGCCGGATCACCTCAAAGCCCAAAAAAGCCGCCAGCATAAAGACGTAAAGGCTGGTAATCAGGTCTGAAGTCACGTTCCCTCCGTGAGTCAAGCTTGGGTCTAGAAGCGCCGGAGGCTTGGGGCATCTAGGCCGCCGGACGCGAGAAGAACTGCCGCACCAGCTCGTTCACCACCTGGCCGTTGCGGGTGAGCAAGGTCTGGCGCGTGATTTCATCGCCCGAGTCAAGCTGCGGCTGGCCGTCCTTCACCAAGTGCAGCAGGAACGCCGTCAAGTTGCGTGCGTACATCTGGCTGGCGTGATACGGTACGGTACTGGCCAGGTTGATCTGGCCGATGACGGTGACTCCGTTCACCACCACCGTCTCGCTGGCGCGCGTCAGCTCGCAGTTGCCGCCCTGCTCCGCCGCCAGGTCCACGATGACCGAGCCCGGCGCCATCGCCTGCACCATCTCCCGTGTGACGAGGACGGGTGGCTTCCGCCCCGGCACCACCGCGGCCGTGATCACCACGTCGCTCTCCGCCACGACGCGTCCCAGCAGTTCGCGCTGGCGCCTGTAGAACGCTTCGTCCTGCGGCCGCGCGTAGCCGCGCGCGTCCTCGGCAGCCTCGGCTTCAATGGGCATCTCCAAGAACCGGCCGCCCAAGCTCTTCACCTGCTCTTTAGTGGCCGGCCGCAGATCGTAGGCGGAAGCGACCGCGCCCAGCCGTCGCGCCGTCGCAATGGCCTGCAGGCCGGCCACTCCCGCCCCAATCACAAAGACGCGGGCGGCGGGAATGGTGCCGGCCGCCGTTGTTAGCATAGGAAAGATCCGCGGCAGGGTGTCCGCCGCGAGCAACACCGCCTTGTAGCCGCAGATGGTGGCCATGGAGGAGAGCGCATCCATGCTTTGGGCACGCGTGATGCGCGGAATCAGCTCAACCGCAAAGGCGTTAACGCCCGTGGCGGCGACCTCCTGAATCACTTCCAGGGAGCCGAGTGGGCGGAGGAAGCCGATCAGGATTTGCCCAGGGCGCAGCAGCGGCAGATCCGCCTTGCCCGTCTTATCGTTCGAGCCGTAACACAAAACCTGCAGAATGATGTCGGCCGCGCGGAAAACCTCGCCCCGGTCGGAAACCAGCTTTGCGCCCTTTCCTGCGTATTCCGAGTCAGGGAAGCCGGCCCCGGCTCCCGCACCCGCCTCCACCAACACTTCAAAGCCAGCCTTCAGCAACTGCGGGATCACCGCGGGCACCAGTGCCACCCGGCGCTCGCCAGGAAACGTTTCCTTGGGCACTCCGATGATCACGTTCCCCAGTCTAGCAGATGGACGCAAAGGACGATGAGCCTTGCCTGAGTCACGCGGCCGACCACCCCAGAGCAGCAATCGCCGCAGCCCGCCCGGCTGGCGTATAATACCGGCAACGTGACGGGGACTCCGGCGCGCGCAGTGAACGGTTTGCGCGCCGTGATATCAGGTGTGCGGACACAAAATTCAGGGGGCTCGTCATGAAAATCAGGCTGTTGCGCGTGACTCTTGCCCTAGTGTGGCTCGCCATGTTGGCGGCGCGCCCTCTGAGGGCTGAAAGCTGCAAAGACGAGGAAGCCATGCTCGACGATGCCAAAAAGAGCGTCGTCGAGATTGTGGACACGGTCAGGAAAGAAAGCTTGGAAGACTTTCAAAACAAGTATCACCAGAAGAACGCCCTGAGCAAATTATCCTTCCTGCTGCTGATGGTGGATCAGGCCGTTAGCTGCTACCAGAAGGCCAGTCAGGATGCCGCCGCCCCCAAGGATCAGGTAGAAGCTTACAAGGCCAAGCAGGAAGCTTATGCCAAGCTTAAGGCCAAACTTCAAGCGGAGCGCGACGCGCTCAAGTCCACCGAAGATCCGAAGAACGCCAAGGAACTGGTAGCCAAGCTTGACGTTTCCACTTGATGGCAACGTCTGGGCTCGAAAGGCGAGCTGCGACGAGCGCTTTCCAGCAATTATGCCTGCCCCCTCGCGAATCCTGGCCACCCGGACGATCTACCAGGGTCAAGTGGTGAAGCTGACTATTGACCGCGTGGCCGAACCTGGCGGGGTCACCACCGAACGCGAGGTGGTCCATCACCCAGGGTCAGTGGTGGTGCTTCCGCGCCTCGCCGACGGACGGATTCTGCTGGTCCGGCAGTATCGTCATCCCGCACGCCAATACCTGTGGGAGCTTGTTGCAGGAAGCATCGAGCCTCGCGAGCGCCCGCTTGCCGCGGCGCGGCGCGAGCTGCTGGAAGAGACTGGCTATCGGGCACAGTCGCTCCGCCTGTTATTCTCTTTCTATCCCAGCCCCGGATTTCTCACGGAGCGCATGTATCTGGTCGAGGCGTGGAACCTGCGGCCAGGGCGCGCACGCCCCGAATCGGACGAACGGATCCGAAGCCGCGCCTTTACCCGGGCTGACATCGAACGGGTGCTTTCCGCCAAGCGCTGCCAGGATGGCAAGACGCTGGTCGGCTTGTTGTGGTGGCTACGCGACGATGATCGGAGTGCTCGCCAGCGACGGCCGCAGTCATTGTAACGGCGACTCCTTGCCTCCAGCGTGGGACTCGCATACCAGACAACCGCGAAGTCGGCCGGGCCAGGCGCAGGGCTGCGCCCCGGCCCCTTCACAGCACTGGATAGTTAACAGGGCGACTCGCCGGCTACAAGCCCCGATTTCATCGAATTCCGCTTGACAAGCCCGTTTTATGTATGTATTTATGGGCGCGGATTCGGCTAGCCGAGTCCGTCGAGAGCCGGCCCCTCCTGGCCAGTTGAGCGAGCGGGCGCGGGAATCTCCAGGGCGGCTGGATCGATCCTAAAGCGAATTGAGGAGGCAGGACTAGTGGCACGACTTCAAGGTAAGGTGAAATGGTTCAACAACACCAAGGGGTACGGTTTTATCGGCCAGGAGAGTGGACCGGACGTATTCGTCCATTATTCGGCCATCAACATGGAAGGATTTAAGACCCTGCAAGAAGGCGATGCCGTCGAATTTGAAGTCGTTCAAGGACAGAAAGGACCCCAGGCCGACAAGGTTACGAAGCTAACCTGAACTTCTTCCCGAATCCAGCAAGCAGCTCACGCGGGCGACGCAGGCGGGCCACCGCACGGGGTGAGGAATGCTCGAGTGCGCGGGCCGATCGCCCCTGCAGCTCCAGCCGCGGAGTGTAGTCGGCACGGCGGTGGCCTCCCTTGCCAGCCAGGCAGCCATGCTGCCTGCGATTTGGCTTGACTGGGCACCCTAGCGTCAGTGAGAATCTTGGCTGCCAGCAGTGCAGAGGGTCGCTGGCTGATGACTCTGCAAGGTGCGATGGCAACATCCAGGCTGGGCGGGTGAGCATCCTCCTTTGCATGGCAGGTACGCATGCTCCGTCCCGTGGCTTGCTTGATGGTCTTCGCGGTTTCTTGGGCAACCGGGCCTTCCCGGGGCGCCGGAGAGATCAACCACGCCCGCCCGGCCAGCCTGTTACCTTCAGCCAGCTGGACCTCAGCGCTGACCATCCCAGCGGAGACAGAAGCTCCCGTCGAGATCCTGTCCGGAATTCACACCCTGGTCAGCCGGGTGGATGACCGGGTGGTGGCCCGCCTGACGCGCCCCGTCATGGTGGACGGCAAGGTGGCTTTGCCTACGGGCACACTCTTAGATGGGCGCATTACGCGGATTCGGCCTGCCGGGCGCATGCACCGCTCCGCCCTGCTAGGCCTCCGCTTCGAGCAGGTCACCCTGCCCGATGGCGACGTGGAACCCGTGCGGGCTGTCCTCTCCCATCTGGATGACGCGGGAGGATTCAAGTTCCATGTTGATTCGGAGGGATATCTGAAAGCTACACCGCGATCGGGATGGAAGGCTTGGGTGGGCGGCACGGCAGCAACCGGTGTATTCGTAACTGCCCGGGCGGCGACAGCAGGTGCGGGAGCCCTGTGGACGGCCCTGCCCGCCGGCGGCGCTGCCTGGCTAGCCTACCAGTTCCTGTGGCATCGAGGCAGCGAGGTCGTGGTTCCACCCGAGTCCAGCGGTCGCGTGCGGCTGGACTATCCTCTGACCGTGCGCGTACCGTGGTAGACAAAGAACCGGGCGAACGGCCGGCAGCTCTCCCCGTATCCATTCGTCCCGCATCCGCCAGGGCGCCCGGGCCATGGTTGCGCCGTCCGTGGATCCCTTCATCGTCCGAAACAATTCCATCATCCCCCTGGAAGAAGCTAGGATATTTCCCAGCTTCGCGGGCCTGCTCGCCGGCTGGGGAGTCTTCACCACTTTGCGGCTGTATCGCGGCACGCCCTTCGAGTTTGGGCGGCACTGGGCGCGTCTCACCCGCGACGCCGCCCGCTTACGTCTCAATCTCACCTTTCAGGAATCCTACGCTTGGGAGAAGGTTTGCGAACTGGCGCGTGCCAACGGGCGCGCGGAAGGGATGGCGCGGCTCTATCTGGTAAA
>CADDZE010000076.1 GCA_902812465.1 Acidobacteriota bacterium
GCCGGCATAAGTAGCGATAACGGAGGTGGGAACCCTCCGCGCCGAAAGTCTAAGGTTTCCTGAGAAAGGTTAATCCGCTCAGGGTGAGTCGGTCCCTAAGGCGAGGCCGAAAGGCGTAGCTGATGGGCGCACGGTTAATATTCCGTGACTGCAGCGGGAGCGTTACGACGAGGCGGGGACGCAGAAGGATAGCGGAGGCGGTCCTATTGGACATGGACCCTGCACGCATCGAGGAGGGCCTGGCAGGCAAATCCACCGGGCCGGTTCAAAGCCAACTCTGAGGTGCGGGCCAAGAGGCTTGGCCTCGTAACGTCCGCGATTTCACACTGCCGAGAAAAGCCGCTAAGCAGCTCCCGAAGCAACCGTACCCCAAACCGACACAGGTAGACGAGGTGAATATCCACAGGCGCTTGAGAGAACACTCGCTCAGGAACTAGGCAAATTAGCACCGTAACTTCGGAAGAAGGTGTGCCTCGCTAGGGTTCAGAGCCCGAGGAGGCCGCAGTGAAACGCGCTCTGCGACTGTTTAACAAAAACACAGGTCTCTGCTAAGTCGAATACGACGTATAGGGGCTGACGCCTGCCCGGTGCCGGAAGGTTAAAGGGAGAGGTCATCCCGGAGCAATCCGGGGGAAGCTTCGAACTGAAGCCCCGGTGAACGGCGGCCGTAACTATAACGGTCCTAAGGTAGCGAAATTCCTTGTCGGGTAAGTTCCGACCTGCACGAATGGCGTAACGATAGAGCGACTGTCGTAGCGAGTGACTCAGCGAACTTGTAGTACCGGTGAAGATGCCGGTTTCCCGCACCTAGACGGAAAGACCCCGTGCACCTTTACTATACCCTAGCCCTGATCTATGGGGTTGTCTGCGCAGGATAGGTGGGAGGCTGTGAATCCTGGCTTTCGGGCCGGGAGGAGCCGACGGTGAGATACCACCCTGGCGATTCTGTGGGTCTAACTTGGGCCCGTGAGCCGGGTCAAGGACACGGCTAGGCGGGTAGTTTGACTGGGGCGGTCGCCTCCTAAACGGTAACGGAGGCGCTCCATGGTCAGCTCAGGCTGTTTGGAAATCAGCCGTCGAGTGTAAGGGCATAAGCTGGCCTGACTGCGAGACAGACAAGTCGAGCAGACACGAAAGTGGGACCTAGTGATCCGGTGGTTCCGTATGGAAGGGCCATCGCTCAACGGATAAAAGGTACGCCGGGGATAACAGGCTGATCGGGGCCAAGAGTTCACATCGACGCCCCGGTTTGGCACCTCGATGTCGGCTCATCGCATCCTGGAGCTGTAGAAGGTTCCAAGGGTTGGGCTGTTCGCCCATTAAAGCGGTACGTGAGCTGGGTTCAGAACGTCGCGAGACAGTTCGGTCCCTATCTGGTGTGGGCGCAGGAGATTTGAGGGGGGTTGTCCTTAGTACGAGAGGACCGGGATGAACAGACCTCTTGTGTACCAGCTGTCACGCCCGTGGCACCGCTGGGTAGCGAAGTCTGGAAGTGATAAACGCTGAAGGCATCTAAGCGTGAAGCACGCCCCAAGATCAGATCTCCCAAGGGTGAGCGGTGGCAAGCTACGCCACTGCGATCCCTATGAAGGGCCGTCGAAGACTACGACGTTGATAGGCCGGAGGTGTAAGCGCAGTAATGCGTTGAGCTGACCGGTCCTAATCGCCCGTTCGGCTTGACCATAAAATTCTGCCCAACACACGCTCTGGAGTTTGAAATCGCAAATTTCAAATTCCAGACTTATCCGAGACGCCGCACTATTCAGAAGCGCATGCTCGGCATGCGGTATTTCCCCAATCCCGAATTTCGGATTGGGAGCAGAAGAGTTTTCCGGCGATCATACCGGAGGGGAAACACCCGTTCCCATCCCGAACACGGAAGTTAAGCCCTCCAGGGCCGATGGTACTGCGCGGGCGACCGCGTGGGAGAGTAGGTCGTCGCCGGGATGAATCCACAACGCCCGCCATTTTGGCGGGCGTTCTTGTTTGTAGCGCCCGCTTCCAGCCGGCAGCAAAGCGGGCTCGCAAATCGCAAGCCGGTTTTCTATCGGCGGATTGCTTGTGTTGGATTTGGACGCCGAAGGGAACATCGTCGGAATTGATATCGACCACGCTTCGGAGAAACTGGGCTTGAGCAGGATTGAAACGACTTCGCTGCCGGCGATTGCAAGGGAAACCGCGTGAGGCGGCTATAAGCCCTCCCGGGCCGATAGTACTGCAAGGGCAACCTTGTGGGAGATCCGGCCGTCGCCGGGATGAATCCAGAACGCCCGCCATCTTGGCGGGCGCTTTCGTTTGTAACGCACTCGTCGACCCGAAATTTACTGCTTGGCACTTGAGGGGCCGATTTGGTCAAAAAAGAAGATTGGTAAGGCTCGTATCGTACCACCACTTGATTCTGCTATATTAACGCGGTCTGGAGAAGCCGATGTGCCAGACAATTGGAAAAGGCAAACTGCGGATGAAAAGTTTCGGGTCTGTAATAGGCATGACCTTCGAGCGCGGCGGGGCTGCCGAGATTTTGATGACCTGACCGGAGGTAGGTCGATTGCTGCGCGCACTCCTGCAAATCGAAGAGCAGAGAGGCAGGCCCGATGCAAAAGCGGCGGAGGCACTGCACGTTCTCCTAGGGTGGTCCAAGCTTTCGGCGGTGAGATAGTAGCTGCGGTACCCATAGCGAAGGTGAGGGCAATTTTGCTACCTATTCTGCCCTCCGGGAATGCAGCCTCTACAGAGCGGAAACTCCGCGAGCTGCGTGGAATTCTCGAAGCCTTGGTCTTTTCCGGTGAATCCTCGCACGTCAAAAAGCTGATCGCGCAGTGCCGTAAGAAATCACGATCCGCACCAGCTGAACCTACTCAGTTACAGGGGACGCCGACTGAAGGAATAGACACATGACTTGGATTTCCCGAGCCGATTGCCTTAGGGAGTTTGACAAGTCCTGGTCTGGCCAGAGTAAAGAGATGGCGAAGGTCATCGGTAAACTGTAGGTCACAACTCCGAGGACCGTTGTGGACCGTTTCGGGCATCCTGCTGGCGGCGAAGCCGGGTTAGTCTCGACCGGTGATGCGACCACCTTGTTCCAATACTTCGGCGAAAAGCAGCCGGAGGAATGGCCTGAGTCTTTTTGTCTCTCCCTCGTACGTCTTGCGAGCGTCGCACTGTGCGCGTCACCCGTGTGGTCAACCCTCAAGCGATGTCTCGAGCGAACACGAAAATCCGCGCCCTTTCATCCCCAGTCGCATCATCGAGTATAGAAAACAGCGGCTTCGTTTCATTTTCGTCCCTGGCGGCAATACGCGGCCTGGCGATTCTCCTCCCTATCAGTGGAAGCTCCTCGGAACAACTCAACGACGGCAGCAAACCCAGCACACGCAAGAGTTGTGTCTCCATCTGATGCTGTCCGTCGAATGCCGTGCTGGGCTGGGAAATGAGCTGGGTAGTGTGGAGTTGTATTGCAGCCCCGCCTGCCGAAGGAATTCGAATTCCATGATAAGGTCGCGCCTTACGTGAAGAAGAGGCTTTACTGGTTCATCGTTCACATCCCGAACAAGGAAGTTAAGCCCTCCAGGGCCGATGGTACTGCGCGGGCGACGGCGTGGGAGAGTAGGTCCGGGATGAACTCGAAAGACCCCGGCCTTGTGCCGGGGTCTTTCATTTTGGCGGCGGTGGGTAGCCGCCCCGCGGTTGCACTAGTGATGGTTTTAAGGCAGCAGGCCAACTGGTTCCCTCGGCATGGTATGCTAAGTGTTGAGGAGCAGTACTGCCTTCGTGAGCTTATCTCCAACCTGTCCTCCTGAGCTCAAGTCCATACTCGACGAGCGAATCGCCATCCTCGACGGGGCGATGGGCACGATGATCCAGGCCCACCATCTGGAGGAGGCGGATTACCGCGGCCGGGAATTTGCCGGCCACCCCAAGGACCTGCGCCAGTGCAATGACCTTCTCTCGCTGACCCAGCCGCAAATCATCGAGGCCATTCACCGGCAATACCTCGAGGCCGGCGCAGACATTATCGAGACGAACACCTTTAACTCCAACGCCGTCTCGATGGCCGACTACGGCCTGGAAGGTCGCGTGTATGACTTGAACGTGGCGGGCGCACGCGTGGCCCGCCGGGCCGCGGATCGCTTCATGGCCGAGCACCCGGGACGCCGGGTCTTCGTGGCCGGTTCGATGGGGCCGACCAGCCGTACCGCGTCCGTCTCGCAGGACGTCCAGAATCCCGCTGCCCGCGGCGTGACGTTTGACCAGCTACGTCAGGCGTATTACGAGCAGGCGCGAGGGCTGGTGGCGGGCGGGGTTGACTTGCTGCTGGTGGAGACGATCTTTGACACCTTGAACGCCAAGGCTGCCCTCTTCGCCATCCAGGAACTGTTCGACCAGCTGGGGCGGCAGCTTCCCATCATGGTATCGGTCACCATTGTGGACCCGAGCGGGCGTACGCTTTCCGGCCAGACCATCGAGGCTTTCTGGAACTCGGTCTCGCACGTCCCCATGCTGAGCGTGGGTATTAACTGCTCGCTGGGGCCCAGGCAGATGCGGCCGTATATCGAGGAACTTTCGCACCTGGCGCCCGTCTACATCAGTTGCTATCCGAACGCGGGCTTGCCGAACGCCTTCGGCGGGTTCGATGAGACGCCGGAGAGGATGGCTGCCGAGCTGCGCGAGTTTGCGGCCAACGGCTGGCTGAACATCGTCGGCAGTTGCTGCGGTTCGACCCCGGCACACACGCGGGCGATCGCCGAAGCGGTGCGGGGGTTGCCTCCGCACGAGTTGTCCAAGCCGGAGCCGTACTCGCGCTTCAGCGGCCTGGAAGCGCTCACCATCCGTCCGGACACGAATTTCGTCAACATCGGCGAGCGCACCAATGTGACGGGTTCGCCGCGATTCGCTCAGTTCATTCTGGCCGGCGACTACGAAAAAGCGCTCGAAGTGGCGCGCCAGCAGGTCGAAGGCGGTGCCCAGATCATCGACGTCAACATGGACGAGGGCCTGCTGGACTCCGAGCAGGCTATGACCACCTTCCTCCACTACCTCGGCTCGGAGCCGGATATCGCCCGCGTCCCGGTCATGATCGACAGCTCGAAGTGGAGCGTGATCGAGGCAGGGCTGAAGTGTCTACAAGGCAAAGGCATTGTGAATTCCATCAGCCTTAAGGAGGGTGAAGAGGTCTTCAAGCAGCGCGCGCGGCTCATTCATCGCTACGGTGCTGGCATGGTGGTGATGGCTTTTGATGAGCAGGGTCAAGCCGTCACCACCGAACGGAAGATCGAGATTTGTGCCCGTTCCTACCGCCTCCTCACCGAGGAGTGCGGTATCCCTCCGCAGGACATTATTTTCGACCCCAACATCCTGACGGTGGCTACTGGCATCGAGGAGCACAACAACTACGCCCTCGCCTTTCTCGAGGCCACACGGTGGATCAAGACCCACCTGCCGCTCGCCAAGGTGAGTGGCGGCGTCAGTAACATCTCCTTCTCGTTCCGCGGCAACAATGTGGTGCGTGAAGCGATGCACTCCGCTTTCCTCTATCACGCCATCCGCGCCGGCATGGACATGGGTATCGTGAACGCTGGCCAGCTCGCCATCTACGAGGAGATTCCGAAGGATTTGCTTGAGCTCGTCGAGGACGTGCTGCTTAACCGCCGCCCCGACGCGACGGAACGCCTGTTGGCCTTTGCCGACTCGGTGAAACGCCAAGGCAAGGCCGCTGCCCCCGAGGAGGATTGGCGCAAGGGCAGCGTTGAAGAACGCCTTACCCACGCCCTGGTGAAGGGCATTGTGGACTACATCGAGGCGGACACCGAGGAGGCGCGGCAGAAGTACGGGCGGCCGCTGGCCGTCATTGAGGGGCCGCTGATGGCGGGGATGAACGTGGTCGGGGACTTGTTCGGCTCCGGCAAGATGTTTCTGCCCCAGGTGGTCAAGAGCGCCCGGGTGATGAAGAAGGCGGTCGCCTACCTCGAGCCGTACATGGAGGCGGAAAAGCGTGCCAACGGCAACCGGCAGGCCGAGGCCAAGGTGCTGTTGGCGACGGTGAGGGGAGACGTCCACGACATCGGCAAGAACATCGTGGGGGTCGTGCTGAGCTGCAACAACTACGAAGTCATCGATCTCGGCGTGATGGTGCCCTGCGAGAAGATTCTCGAAACCGCCCGACGTGAAAAGGTGGACATGATCGGCCTCAGCGGTCTTATTACCCCGTCACTGGACGAGATGGTTCATGTGGCGAAAGAGATGGAGCGTGAAGGATTCGAGATTCCGTTGCTCATCGGTGGCGCCACCACCAGCAAGGTCCACACGGCGGTGAAGATCGCGCCAGCATACCGCCAGCCCGTCGTTCACGTGGCCGACGCCTCGCGCGCCGTCGGCGTGGTCGGACAACTCCGCAGTCGCGAGCTTCGCCAGGGCTTTGCCCAGCAGAACCGCCAGGAGCAGGAACGCATTCGGGAACAGCACGCCCGGCCGCCCGCACAAGCGCTCTTGAGCCTCCAAGAGGCACGCCGGCGCCGCCCGGTCTTCGCCTGGGAGACTTACGACGTCCCCAAGCCCCGCTTCCTCGGCATCAAGGTGTGCAGCCCCGTGCCGCTGGCTGAGATTGTCCCCTACATCGACTGGACGCCCTTCTTTGCCGCTTGGGAGCTGCGCGGGACCTATCCGAAGATCCTGGAAAGCCGGGAGGTGGGCGCCAAGGCGCGGGAGCTCTTTGAAGATGCCCAGGCACTGCTGCAACGAATCGTGGAGGAGAAGCTGATTGAGGCGCGCGGCATCATCGCCTTCTTTCCAGCCAATAGCGTTGGCGACGACATCGAGGTCTACGCGGACGAGTCCCGCTCGGAGGTCCTTGCCAGGTTCCACATGCTGCGCCAGCAAATGGAGAAGGCACCCGGCCATTACAATTACTCGCTGGCGGATTTTGTCGCTCCGAAAGAGAGCGGCCGCCCCGACTACCTGGGAGCTTTCGTGGTGACGGCCGGTATCGGCGTGGACGCTCTGGTCCAGCAGTTCGAGCGGGAGCACGACGATTACAGCGCCATCATGACCAAGGCGCTGGCTGATCGCCTGGCCGAAGCGCTGGCCGAGCTTGCCCACCAACGCGCGCGCCAAGCCTGGGGCTTCGGCCAGAACGAGAATCTCAGCCTCGCGGATCTCATCCGCGAACGCTACCGCGGCATCCGCCCGGCGGCAGGTTATCCGGCCTGCCCCGACCACACGGAGAAGGGCACGCTGTTCAAACTGCTGCGTGCCGAAGACCAGATCGGCGTTCGCCTGACCGAAACGTTCGCCATGCTGCCCGCCGCTTCGGTCAGCGGGCTCTATTTCTCCCATCCCGAGTCCCGATACTTCGCGGTCGGGAAGATCGGTCGTGACCAGGTGGCAGACTACCAACGCCGCAAAGGGATGGACCGGGCCAGTGTCGAGCGCTGGCTAGCGCCGAATCTGGCTTACGATTCCGAGCCCGCCAGTGAACCCGAGCTGGCCGGCAGCCGCGAGCGTATCCGCTGATCTTATGGCGACTCTGACCTTCCTGGGTGCCACCGGCACGGTGACCGGATCGCGCTATCTGCTCGAGGCCGGCGGCGAGCGCCTGATGGTCGATTGCGGGCTGTTTCAGGGCGAAAAGGCGCTGCGCGAGCGCAACTGGCGCCCCTTGCCCATTCCCGCCGCCAGCGTCCGATGGTTGCTGCTGACCCACGCTCACATCGACCATACCGGCTACATCCCGCGCTTCGTCCAGGACGGTTTCCAAGGCCTGGTCTTCGCCTCCGCCGCCACCGTCGACCTTGCCCACCTGCTGCTGCCGGATGCAGGTCATCTGCAGGAGGAAGACGCCGGGTACGCCAACCGCAAAGGCTTCAGCAAGCACCAGCCGGCGTTACCGCTCTTCACTTACCAGGACGCCATCGACGCGCTCCAGCAGTTCCAGGCCATGGATGAATCGAAGCCCCTCGAGCTCTCTTCCCATTTCAGCGTGCGCACCTATGCCGGCGGGCACATCCTGGGCGCACGCATGCTGGAAGTGACAGTGAAAGAGAACGGTGTGGCGCGCAAGGTACTCTTCTCCGGCGATGTCGGCCGCCCCCATCAGCTCATCCTGCGTGAGCCAGCCATCCCCGAGCCCCCTGACTACTTCCTGCTCGAGTCCACTTACGGTGATCGCCTCCACCCCAGCGATGACGTGCGCAGCCGCCTTGCGTCGCTCTTGGCCGCGACGGCTGACAAACACGGCAGGTTGGTGGTACCGGCGTTCGCCGTGGGACGGACGCAGGAGTTGCTCTACCTGTTGCGGGAGTTGGCAGCCCAGGGGCGCATGCCCAACCTTCCTATTCACGTGGACAGTCCCATGGCCATCGACGCGACGGACCTCTATCGCCGCCACCACGAAGACCATAACCTCGAGATGGATCGCCTCGAGGCGGGCGGCATTCGACCCTTCTCGCCTCCCGGCCTTCACCTCGACCGCACCGTCGATGAGTCTAAAGCCTTGAACGACGCGAGCGGCCCGCTGATGATCATCTCGGCAAGCGGCATGGCCACCGGCGGACGCGTGCTGCATCATCTCGAGCGCGCTCTGCCCGATTCGCGGAACACCATCCTGTTCGTGGGATTCCAAGCGGCGGGGACGCGAGGGCAATTCCTCGAGTCGGGTGCAGCCTCCGTGAAAATGCATGGCGGGGAGGTGCCGGTGCGGGCCCGCATCGAGAGCCTGGGCAGCCTGAGCGGTCACGCCGATTACGGCGAGATGCTGCGCTGGCTGGCCCGGTTCCCGAAGCCTCCCGCCAAGACCTTCCTGGTTCATGGCGAGCCCGCCGGAGCGGGCTCCATGCGCGATAAGATCCGCCAGCAGCTCGGCTGGGAGGTGACCGTGCCCGCCTTCAACGAAACCATCGCGCTGTAGCCGCACGGCTGGCCGCGCCGGATCGGGAACTACACACCGGGCCGGGCACTGAGGACGTTGGGGGTGTTAGCGAAAAAGCCCTTAGGCGCGCTCAGGTAGCCGGAGACGCTGTTCTTGCCGATCTTGTTCACCACTAGCTCGAGGGGGCTGGGCGCGCCTTGCATGTAGAAGGTCACCGGCTCGTCGAGCGCCTTGTCTTTCCGCTCCGTGCGTTTGTCATCGAAGTACAGGTTCACACTGTACTGGTTGCGTTTGGGATTCGTCTTAGTCAATTCGATCATCACGTTGCCGACCTTTTGCCGGGCGCCGCGGCTGGCGAGGGTAAACTCAAAGTAGTCGCGGTCGGTGCGATGCGCCAGGGCCACCAGTTCGTCGTGCGTGCGCGCGATGGCTCCTGAGAGCTCGCCCTTGGCCCCGTTGAGGGCCTGGTTGGTTTCACCGAGCTTCTTGTTGATGTCTGCCACGTCTGAGGTCAGGCCGCCGATTTTGGCGTTGGCGTCTGCCTGAAGCTTGTTCACGGTTTCGGCGCTCGCCTTTTGGGCGATGGCGTTGTTCAGCTCGGCCACAGCCTCCTGCTGCTTGCGTTGAATGTCCGAGGCGAGGGCGCGGGCGCGGTTCAGCTCTTGCTGAGTCAGGCCGAGGCGTTGCGCCGTCACGCGAAACTCCCCGCTCAACTGTGCATAGCGTTGGTCGGACGCATCCATGCGGTGCGTCAATACCTCAAGCTCGTCGGCTTGCTTGGCTAGCTGGTCATTCAAGCGGTGCTGTCCGCTGACCGTCAGATACAAGGTCACGCCGGCCACAAGCACCAGCACGGTCAGCAGCACGGTGACGACGGTCGGCGTGGCGGAGCGCGCGGCGGGAGTCCCGGGGGGCGCTGCTGCGTAATATTGCTGGCTTGCGCTCTCGGATGGCGCGCTCGACCTCATGCGGGCGTCGTTGAGGCCAAAAACTGCGTTCGCCGGATTGCGTTCGTCAGCCATAAGGAGCTCCTCTCAGGTCGAACGAGCGACCTCACCTTGGATGCGGACCCTAAAAGCCGAGTTTACAGCGGAGCGGTGTACGGTCAAACCCATCCGGCCTGGGATCAGCCCGCCTCTAGGTTCAGGTGGGAGTTGGCCCCGGCAAAATAGCCAGCCTTCCCCGTCGGTCTGGCATAGGGAGGAGGGCCAAGGGAAGCCAAGGGCGCTATAAGCGCAGCGGAGCACCGCGGGCTCCGAAAGGAGGATGCTCCTGAGGCTCGGTTTATAGCCTTTGAAAGCACGTCAAGAACCGCCCTGTCCTAGCACAGCGCCCGCGAGCTCCTTTTCAATCTTCTCGTTAATACGCCCTTCGGCGAATTCGGCGGCGGCGCGAATCGCGTTCTTGATAGCGTTGGCGTTGGAGCCTCCGTGGCCGATGACGCAGACTCCGCGCACACCGAGCAGGGGGGCACCACCATACTCGGAATAGTCCACGCGCTTTCTGAAACTTCGAAACGCCTTGCGAGCCAGGACGTAACCGACTTTGGAAGAAAGCGTGCTCGAGAGCGATTGTTTCAGGAGGCTGGAGACGGCTTCCACCAAACCTTCACTGATCTTGAGCGCGACGTTGCCGGTGAAGCCGTCGCACACGATGACGTCCACGTTGCCGTTGTAGAGGTCGCGCCCTTCAACATTACCCACAAAGTTGAGCGGCAGGTGCTTGAGCCGGGCGAAAGCGTCGCGGGTGAGGTCGTTGCCCTTGTGGTCTTCCTCGCCGATCGAGAGCAAGCCCACCCGCGGCCGGGCGGCGCCAAAGATGACGCGGTAGTAGATCTCGCCCATGACGGCAAACTGCTCCAAGTGTTCTGGCTTGCAGTCGACGTTTGCCCCCACGTCCAGCAGGACGGCAGCCGTACCCTTCGAGGTGGGAAAAACGGCGGCCAGCGCAGGGCGGTCTACTCCTTCGAGGGCGCCGAGGGTAATCTTTGCCGTGGTCATCACGGCGCCCGTGTTGCCGGCACTGACCCAGCCGTCGGCCTTTCCCTCCCGCACCAGGCGTGCCGCGACGCGCATCGAGGAATCACGCTTGCGGCGGAAGGCCTTGGCGCCAGCGTCCTTCATAGTTACCGCTTCGCTGGCGTGGACGATGTGGATGGGCAAGCCGCGCGCGCTGTGCTGTTGCAGCTCCTGCCGCAATAACTCCTGTGGGCCCACCAACAGCACTTCGGCTAACCGCTCTCGTGCAGCCAGGATCGCTCCCTCAACCTCCGGCTGCGGAGCTGCGTCCGTGCCCATGGCATCGAGAGCGATGCGTCGCATGGTCGTAGGTGTTGTGCCTGGGAAAACGTCAGGCCTGTTCCTCCACCAGGATGGCCTCACGATCCCGGTAGTAGCCGCAGTGTGGGCAGGCCTGGTGCGGGAGCTTCATTTCATGGCAGTGCGGGCACTCCGAAAGCACCGGCTGCCTCAAATGATCGTGAGCGCGGCGCCGGTCCCGGCGCGCCTTGGAATGTCTTCGCTTAGGATTAGGCATAGCTTCCTTTTCAAGATGGCCCAGTCTGGCTCTCGGGGCTGACGATCGCCCCTCTTGCCTACTCTCCACGTCTGCTGGCTCCACAAGGCTGCGGGGGCCGGGGCGCAACCTCTTTCGGCCGTTAAGCCAGAAGACGGAAGCTCAAAGATCAGAACGGCCGCTCACCGTTCCAATAAGGACGAAAATGGAGACTCACGACGAGGTTCTTGGCAGGCGCAGGCTTCCAGGTTCCGATTGGCGCCGCAAACCGGGCACAGCCCCTTGCAATCGGCGTGACAAATCACCTTCATGGGTACCGCCAGAATAACCTGCTCGGTCACCACATCAGCCAGCGCGATGCCGTCGCCCTCGTAGAAGCTTACATCGAGTTCATCGGGCGAAATTTCGACTTCTTCTTCGCGCGCGATCTCCTGCATCGGGCGGTAAAAAAGGTCCACGTCACGCTCGATGGGAATTTCGACCGCGCCCAAACATCGGTCGCAAGGCGCCTCCAGGCGGGTGGCCAGATGGCCACGCACCCGAATCTCACTGCCTACCAGCTCGGCTGAGCCCTTGAAGGTTAGCTCGCCCCGCTGGCGGAAGTCAGCTCCGTGGTAGTCCAGTACCTCGGGCGCGTACGCTTCAGACAGTAAAATTCGATGTAACTGCAGTTCCTCAACGGAGATAAACACAGGAATACCCGTTTTCATTATAGCTGGGGAGCTTCGCGTGTCAAGAAATCGTCGCTATCCTTCACCAGGTAAGGGGCTTGCCGTTTCGCCAGAGGGCGCTGCCGCTCTCTCCCGTGGCGGGCCCATGGCGCTTCCATCCGAATCACCGCAGCGCCGGCGCCAAGCCGGGGATCAGCACATGTCCAGGGCGCGTCTGGTACTCGTCCAGATACCGGTGGTAGCTGGCGGCGTCCATCTCTGGCGGCTGGCCGGGAGGGTAGCCCGGCATGCTGCGGTAAGGCAAGGGAGCGACAGTCTGTGAGTAGGCGGTATTAGGCTCGCCGTCCTTAGCGTACCCGGAGGCGTAAAGGAAGAAGGTGCGCCGCCATCCGGGTTTGAGCGGAGGCAGGCGGTGCGCATCGAAGGCGACTGTAATTTCGTCTCCCGCGGCCATCACCACCAGACGGTCATCATCGTACTGCAACAGCTCGCTGACCGGTCCATACCGGGTGTAATGGCCCAGCAGCGGGTTCCAAGGGGCAGAAGCCAGTAAGCGATGGTAATCAAACCTGTCAGGCCGGCGGTGCTGAGGGTCGGTAGTGACCGCGGAGAATCCCCGGTAGTGAAGATCAGCGGAGGCCAGCGGGAGCTCGAGGAGCCTGAAGGCATCGTGCCGGCTGCCGTCTGTCGAAGGAGGTACTTCGGTTGTAGCTTGCCAGGGCAGGGGAGTCTCGTCTGTGGTAAAGAAGATCTGGTCCCAGTAGACGCAGAAATTGGTAACGATCCGCAGGTGGTGATCGGACGTTGGGAACTTGCCGGTCAGGTCAACGCGCATGGTGCGGTTGGTGCCGCTGGGCAGGCCCATGTCGGGCACGGCGGTGACCCACTGGCCGTGGGCGTCACGCACTTGGAGGTAGGGCGGCACCATCTCCAATTTTGAGTTGGTCATCAGGGCGCGCGAGGCATTCGAGTCCGTCCAGAAGACCCATCCCTCGAGCCACAGTGCGACGTGGCTCGACTGCGGAAACGCTCCCAGGTCCAGCGTGAGCGCGTGTAAATCCGCGAGCCCGAGAATGCGATGCGTGCGGAATGCGGTGGGGTAGCGGCCATCGGCATAGCGAATGAGGGGCAGAACGTTACGTCCCGCATCATCCACCGCCGACACGGGAAAGCGCTTGTGGCCCACTGCGTACAGCGCGGGGGGAACCGGCGTAGAGGAATAAATCTCATTGGCGTAAACGTGCTGCAGCGCGGGATGGTCCACAGCGAAGAGGCGCAGGCGGTCGAAGTAGTCCGCCTCGCGCATTTCGGCTGTGATCTGGAAGATATACCGGCCGTCCTGAGCACGCAGACCATCGCCCAGCCGCACCAGCTCCTCCGGGTTGGGCTTCAGACGCGAGCCGTCCGGCAAAAGCTCTCCCAACGGTGCCACTCCCATGATGTCGGTGAAGAAGACATACCGCTTGCCATTCCACACGTAGAGGAATGGACACGAGCTGGCCAGCCGTTCCGACTCTTTTACTTCCAGCGGCTGATTAGTGGGCACGTCGAGCGCGTTCTGGACCACCAGGTTGGGCCACGTGGTGCGCACCACATCCAGTTTCGCAAGCGGTCCGGTGAAGATCCTGACCGGTCCTCCGCCGGCCATCACCTTCTTGTAAAAGTTGCCGGCCTTCAACTCCACGATCGTCCCAGTCCCCTGCTTATTGCTCTTGTATCCGTCGAGGCGCACTTCAAGCCAGTGCGGCGGAGGCCCTTGCTTTTCAAAGAGGCGCCACGCCCCGGTTGGATCCGCCGCAAGGACCTGGAGTTTTCCGACCGCGTCGATCCACGCACCTAGAACGGCGGGGCCAGGCGCCGCTCCTTCGACCCTCGTTTCTGGGGAAGGGGAGGGGAAGGCCAGCGGGACCTCCACAAAGTGGGCAGCGTGGTTGCGGATGAGGTGCCAGGTGCCGGAATTCACGAGAAGGTCGTCAAATCCGTCGCCATCGACGTCCGCTACGAGTCCGCGATTCGCAAAAAGGCCCGTGGGAGGGGGAACTGGAGGCAAGCCCGAGACAGCTTTGAACCGAGCGTCGCCGCCATTCAGCAGTACCTCGTACCCCGTGGGGTTCCACAGAACGAGGTCGAAATTGCCATCGTGATCGAAGTCGGCCACGGCCCCTTCGACCGCCACTTCGGCGGTCAGATCGCGTCCGGCGCGGGCGGTTGCGTCCACAAATTTGTCTTCGCCCTGGTTAAGGAGCAGAACCGGCTTGCCGTCATCACGCAAGAGGAGCACGTCGGCATAACCGTCCTTGTTGAAGTCGGCTACCAGCGCCTGCCGCCAGCGCCCCCGGACAGACCCCAGCCCTGAAGCCCGGGTGACATCCTGGAAAGTACCGTCGCCGTTGTTGCGATAGAGGCGGACCATCGCACCGGAAAAATCCGCTGGGAAGGCGAAGGTGTCCTTTCCGGGAGGCTGGCTGAGGTCGGTGTACACCGTCACTAGCAGGTCGAGGAAGCCGTCAGCATCGGAATCGAAGGCCACCACGCTGGTGTCGAGTTCGCCGGGTTTGCCCTGGAGTCCAGCCTTCTCGGTCACGTCAGCGAACGAACCTTTGCCGTCGTTGTGGTAAAGGGTCAGGCCGCCCAGACCGGCGAGGACCAAGCTGGGATGGCCGCTGTTGTCATAGTCGATGAAGGCGGCCGCTAAACT
>CADDZE010000077.1 GCA_902812465.1 Acidobacteriota bacterium
CCTCGCAGCCCTCGCCCGCCTCACCGGACGAGTTTTGCAGCGTCACATCGGGCGCTGGCATCCCTGATCCTTCCCGCCAAGCCGAGGGGCGCCGAGCCAAAATGGGGCACCGAAGCCGCCGAGTTAGAGTCGCAGTCTGCGCCGCGAGGGTGCGCCGGGCGGGGAGAGGGCGCAGGCCACGCTACACGTTCCGTGCGACGTTGGCGAGGTTGCGCGCCAGCCCACTCACCCGACTAGGCATGAATTCGTGGCAGGACCACCGGCTGACAGAGCGGCTTGTGGCTCATCGGCAAAAAAAAGGACCCGGAACCCGGGTCCTCGCTAGATGTGAGCCGCAACCCGGAAACTGAGCTGCGGCGTTTATTTGGATTAGCTGGTCGCACCGCTGCTCGACGAACCAAACATCACCTTCTGCGTCCAGCCTTGGAGATCAATCTGGGTAATGACGCGGTCATTCCCGACCGTGTCGTAATAAACCTGGGTGGTGTCGAGCTTTTTGCCTTGGTCGACGAGCTTAGCGGGGACTTGGGCCACCAGCTTGCCATCCTGGTAAAACGCCACCTGGGGCGAGCTGGTGTGGTCGTTGACCTCTACTTTGTAGGTGCCGGGTTTCAACTCCGGACCATTAGCGATTTTCGAAGGATAAATAACGGTGATTTCGCCCGATTTCGGGTGGCTGCCTTTGCCGAACCGCGCAAAGGCCGTGCTAGCGGCCAAAAAGGAAGCAGTGGCCGCAGCCAACAGGATTGCTCCCACTCGAGTTTTCATCGCTTTCCTTCACGACCTCCTTGCGAAGACCTTCGCTTTTTTGGACCGGCCTTGGGGAGTCCAGGGTTGCCTGCCTTGAGTGCGAGGCGCGCAAGCTAGACACGGCGCGGCTGTCCTATCCCTTGACAACGGTTTCCCCCCGCCTCGCATCCTAAATTAAGCGAATACCTACTGGCGACGAACTAGGGCGCTCCGCACAAAGGGGTGAGCCAGTTGGTTCTGCGCATTCCCAACACGTTGGCGTCTTCTTCGCTGGCGTTCCCGCCGGACTTCCGCGGCAAATCCTGGCTTTGGTTAAGGCTGCCCACCGGGGGTCCGGCCAGCAGGCGGGCCCGCCAAGGCGCCTCTGCTCGCGGCTGGTTGTCTCCCTTTCGTGCCCGCTCGTTGTGTCTGCTCCGCGTGGCGGCGAAGCTCAAGTCCGCCACGGTGAAGTCCTTCGCCGGCTGGCGTTCCAAAAGGAGGAGCTTGAGATGATCGGGATGAACTTTGCTTCGTTCCTGACCCTATTCGTCATCAGCCTGATAACCGCGCTCACGGTGCACTATGTCATTCGCTATCGCGTCCTAGAGGGTGCGGACGGCTTTCTTTGGAAATGGGTGGCGGGCTGGATCGGGGCTTGGCTGGGTTCGCCCGTCCTAGGTCATTGGTTCGGCTCGCTGCATATCTCGGATGTTTACATCATCCCGGCGTTTCTGGGAGGCTTCATCGGTTCTTTTCTGGCAACCGCAGTCTGGAAAGCGGAGGCCAAGGTGATGAGTCACTCGACCAACTAAGGTCGGGCACTTTGCAGCGGCGCTGTCGCCCGCAATCCTCTTCGGAATAAAACTCCGCGGAGGGCAGTGCCGGTGCGAAACGCCTGGGTGAAACAACGAAGTCCGTGAGGGGGAGGTTGAGCTATGCTCGGCATGAACTTCGCAAGCTTTTTGACGCTGCTTCTCATCAGCCTGATCGCCGCGCTGGTGCTGCATTACGCGATCGGCTATCGCTTCCTTGAAGGCGTGGACGGCTTCTTGGCCAAGTGGATCGCAGGCTGGATTGGAGGATGGCTCGGGTCACCGGTCTTCGGCCACTGGTTTAGCGGGGCTCAGATCGGCGAGGTATATATTATCCCGGCTATCCTCGGAGCTTTCGTCGGGGCGTTCGTTCCGGCAGCCCTGTGGAGGGCACGCGCCGCGGCGCTGAGGCCCCGCTTGGTCGAGGTGGAGAAGAAGCAGCAGGCTGCCTGAGGAAGGCGGCTGTGGGAGAGAGGAACATGGAGAAAGTAGGGAAAAGGCTATTTTTGTCGATTCTGGGGGTGGTAATCCTGTGCGGCGCGGCAGCGGCCGTCGCGCGGCCCAAAGACAAGGAAAAAACTGTAAGTCCCGATGATCCGACTTACCGCCTGTTTCGTTTGCTGGACAACTTCTACGGCGGCCGCCTGACGGATTTCTACCTGCTGGCAGATACCTACACCGATCCTGACCAGCCGGGCCAGACGCTGCAGCACGTCCTGCGGGTGAATTACGACAAGAAGCGCTTTTTCGGCCGGCTGCAGATCGACGTGCGGGCTGTCATGCAGCCCACGGCGGCGCAGCTGAAGGAGTATTCCGTGGAGCAGCTTTACGGGTTTGGTTCCGACGTGGCGAAGTTCGAAAAGATCAACGCCGGGCCGTTTGGCCAGACGGGTGACGTCTACGTGGAGGCCAACAGCGCCGGTGCGCTGGCCTCGGCCCCGATTACCGATGAGGTGCGCACGCAGTACACGAATCTGATCACGCGCTATATCTTGCCGGCGCTGGAAAAGACTGCGGGGGCGTGATCTTTCCCTGGCACGCTGCTCGTTGTTTACCCAAACTTCGTCAATCCACCAGGACCTCTACCCCATAGGCAGGCATGTCCAGCGATTGCGCCTGGTGGCCCGTGAGGACGGATCTCATCGCGCGCGGCAGGGAAACGTGCTGGGGCTGCGCCGTGTGATTGATCAGGATGAACACCTGTTTGGCGGGCTTCCCTGGGCTTGCGCCTGGCGCGACACGGCGGCAGACTTCGACGCCGGGCGGCACCGGGCCGAGCGCAGGTGAGAGGCCGGCCTGGGCCACCATCCAGCGAGCGGCCGCTTGCATTAAGGCATCGTCCAGCAAAGCCCCGACGTAAGTGATGCGGCCCTTACCGTAGGCACGGGAGATGACGGCCGGCTGATAGTCCAACCATCCGTTGCTGGCGCCGTAGCGCAGGAGCACTTGCACGTCGGGGCTGCGCGCCGCCAGCTGTTCGGCCCAGATGCTGGCATGACCGCTTCCCCAGTTGCCGGAAACGGGGACGTCCTGGTCAAGAGCGTAGTATTGCTCGACGCGGCCGCCCAAGGGGTCTGCCAACAAGCCGGGCTGGCGCTGGGGGAGCAGGGCATTGTATTGGTCCTTCATGCCGGAGCGAGGCCCGAGCACTAAATGGCCGCCGGCGCGGACGTATGCGGTCAGGTTGCGGGCGAGGTCGTCCGGAATCAGGTTGAGGTCGGGGGCGACGACCAGCTTGTAGCGCTCGAGCGGGGCATAGGGATTGACCACGTCCATGGCCTGGGTGAGGGCGCGCAGCGCGCGGTAGTAGGACTCGAAGACCTGGATCTGATCGTAGCGGGCGTTGTGCCTCTGCCAGTCGATGGCCCAGCGGCTGTCGTAATCGTGCAGCAGGGCGACTGGCGACTCCGGTGAGGTGCCGGCGAGAGCCTCGGAAGCTTGGGCGAACTCGCGGCCGATCTGTTGCACTTCGAAGTAGACGGGGACGGGTGTGCCGTCCGCGCCCAGCAGCGTCCCGTGGTACTGCTCCTGGCCATTCAGGGCACTGCGCCACTGCCAGTAGCTGACCGCGTCGGCGCCGTGGCCGACGGCTTGCCACGCCATGGTGCGAATGGTTCCCCGGTTGAGGAAGGTGTTGACCGCTGCCCAGTTCACGTTGCCCGGCTGGGTCTCCATCACCCAGAAATTCTGCCGCTTGAAGCCGCGCGTGAGGTCGTGGGTCATGCCATTGCGGTCCGGATCGAGCTGCCCCTGGCCGACGTAGTCGTCCCAGGAAGCCAGGGTGAGATCGGCGCTGACCACGTAGTGATCGTAGCCGTCGAACCAGCCCATCATGTTGGTGGTGATAAACTGGCGGGGATCGGCGTGGGCGCGGATCACCTCGAGCTGGTTGCGCTGGTAGTCGCGCCACGTGTCACTGATGAAGTGCTTCCACTCCAGCATGAGGCCCGGGTTCTGGTAGCCGACGGGGATGGGAATCTGCGACCAGTCGAAATAGGTCTGGCTCCAGTAGGCGGTGGTCCAGTGCTGGTTGAGGTTGCCGAGGGTGCGGTACCTGGCCTGAAGCCACTGCTGGAACTTCTGCCGGGTATCCTCGTCATAGGACACTTCGGCGTACTCGTTGTCGATCTGCCAGCCAAGGACGTTGGGGTGGTGGCCGAAGCGGCGAGCCATGGCTTCGGCGATGCCGCGGCAGAAGTCGCGATAGCGCGAGCTGGTGAAGGAGAAGTGCTGGCGGCCGCCGTGTCCGGCGCGCCGGCCGTGCTCATCTATTCGCAGCGTGTCGGGATACTTCTGCGTCAGCCAGGCAGGCGGAGCGGCGGTGGGGGTACCGAGGACCACGGCGATATGGTATTGCGCCGCCTTGTCCACGGCCCGCGCCAGCCAGTCGAGGTCGTAGCGGCCCTCTTCCGGTTCCAGGCGGCTCCAGGCGAATTCGCCGATCCGCACCACGTTGATGCCGGCCGCTTGCATCAGCCGCAAATCTTCGTCCCAGCGTTCTTCGGGCCACTGCTCGGGATACCACGCGGTGCCGAGGATGAGGTGAGGCGGCCCGGAAGGCGCGGGGGCGGCTGTGGGCCGCGCCAAGCCGAGCGAAGTCAGCACCAATCCCAGCAAGGTCCAGCGTTTGACGGAAACAGGCCGTCCGATCCGACACTCTAAACCACGCACTCGACCACCTCCCAGCGCCAGCCGTCGGCCAGCGCTTTTTGTTTACGTTGGGTCCTTGAGTCTGTATTGCGGACAAGACGCATCCGGCGCCGCCGCGGAAACAGGCGAGGGTACTGCAAGGGGAAGCAGGGGTCAACCGCTGGCTGGCGGCGGCAAGGCGACGGGTTACACCGCGCCAGGCGCGGCTGAACCAAGAGCTTTGGTGCAGACGCTGCCCTCGATCTTTCAACAACCTATCCGGTTCGTTTTGTCAAGTTCCCATGAACTCGGCACTGGTCGGCTCGCTCTGCTGGGGGGCGTGTTCTGGAAGCTTACGTTGTCAGCAAACGTTACCCCTGCGGCTGGCGACGGGGCTGCTTACAAACCGTACGTTGTTGACATTCGAGACTCCGGATGGCGGCTGAGCCCCGGTTCCTGCCCCAAGCCGAGCGCCTGTGCGCTAGGGAAGGAGTATCCATAAACCCTGACTGTCGGGTTGACGATATGAGTAATGAAGCCCTAAAATAGCCGTCACCTGGTCGCGCTGCCCCCATGCCCTTCAACAAAGCCAGGGCGCTTGCCGAAGCTGAACGCTTAGTCAGCCAGAAGAAGTACGCCCAGGCCATCAAGCAATACCTCGAAATCATCGAGAAGGACCCCAAGGACTTTGCCCTGCTCAATACCGCCGGGGACCTTTGCGTCCGCGAGGGCAACATCCGCGACGCTCTGCGGCTTTTCAACCGCTTGGGTGAAGCCTATGTGGCCGAAGGCTTCCGGGTGAAGGCGATTGCCATCTACAAGAAGATCAGCAAGCTGGACCCCCAGGCGGTGGATCCGCTCCTCAAGCTGGGGGAACTCTATGCGGCGCAGAAGCTGATGCGGGAGGCGCGGGAGCAGTACGCCCAGGCGTTTGAAATGTGCGCCGGCAAGAACAAGGTCCAGGCCTTGGAGGTGATGCGGCGGCTGGCCGCGCTCGATCCCGAAAATACGGACCAGCTTGGCCGTCTGGCGCAGGCTTATGAGGCCGCGGGACGCCGGGCGGAGGCAGCCGAAGTGTATGCCCAGGTGGCGGATCTGGCGCTGCGGCGGGGCGACCGGCAGACGGCTGAGCCCGCTGCCCGCAAGGCGGAGGAGTTGGGTGCGGGCCGGCTCGAGCTCCAGTTCATGCGGGCGCGCCTGGCCGTCGAGGCTGGACGGCCGGAGGAGCTGGAGCAAATCCTGGCCGCGTCTCCCGAGCTCGCTTCGGATCCGGCCATGCAAGAGCTTCGCCTGCGCTCTTGCCTTGCCTCCGGCGACCTCGCCGCAGCCCGCGAACTGGCCCTCGAAATGTTCCGCGCCCAGCCCAACGACTTTACTCCTCTGGCTTCCTTCTGCGCCGGCTGCCGTGAAGCCGGAGAGCTGGACTTGGCCTTGGAGACGCTGGCCAGCCTGGCTGAGGAGATTGTGAAGGAGCCCGCTGGCCCGGCGGAGCCGCTGCTGGAAGCGCTGCGAAGCCTGTGGTCGGCCCGGCCGCTGCACATCCCGACCCTGGAGCTGATCCTGCGTCTCGGGCGGGCCACGGCGGACGAGACGATGCTGCCTGAAGTTTTGGAAGCGCTCGGCCATGCTTATGTGCAGGCGGGGCGGCTGGAGGAAGCGGAGACAGCTTACCGCGAACTGGTGGAGCTGGAGCCGGAGAGCGAAGCCAACCGGGCGCTGCTCCACCAGGTGCTGCAGAAGGCCGGCAAGGCGCCGGCCGGCGAATCCGCGGAAACCGCAAGTGAGCCGGAAGCCAGCCCGGAGCCTGCCTTTCTGGTGGAAGAAGCCCTGGAAAGCAGCGAACTCTATTCGCGCTACGGTTTGGTGGATAAGGCGGTGGCCGAGCTCGAGAAGGTTCTGGCGGTCTACCCCGACCGCATCGAAATTCACAAACGCATCCTCGACCTCTGCCAGGAGAAGAATCCGGCACGAGCGGCCCGGGCCGCCGAGGAGCTTTGCCGCCTCTACACCCAGCAGAACAGCCCCTCGCACGCCCGCAGCTACGCGGAGATGGCCCGCCGGCTGGCCGGCGCTTCCGAAGAATCAACCCTGGAGTCCGCGAGTGCTGCCGGAGGGCCGCCACCTGCGGAGGCTGCTGGCAGTGCGGGCGTCGCCGCGCCTGTGGCCGCTGCCCCGCCCGCCCCGGAGGTGGACGATGGCGAGTGGGACCTGTCGGCCGAGTTGGAAACGGGGGCGGAAGCACCGCTGGCCGAGCCCCCGGAGCCACCTTTGCCGCCACCCCCCTTTGACCTCGAGGAACAGCGGACGGCGCTCCGTTTCTACCTCGAGTACGGCTTCCTGGATGAGGCTCGCGAGGCGTTGCTGGCCCTGGAGCGAAAATTCCCTGGCGACCCTCACGTGGCGGCGCTCCGGCAGACGGTGGAGGAGCAGGCTCCGGTGGCTGCGCCGGCGATGGAGACTCCGCAAGCGGAGGCCGCGGGTTCCTCAGAAGCCGAGGCCCCTTGCCAGGATGACACGCCATCGCTTCCAGAGTTCTCCCCCTCCTCCGCCAGGCCGGCTGCTGAGGCAGGGCTGGCTACTGCGGCGCTGGTCGCGGAGTCTGTGGCGGAGGCAACGGAGGACGCGGCGGTCGGATCCGCCCCGATCGCAGAGGAGCTGAGTTTCCCGGCGCCCGCAGGATTGCCGTTCGAGGCTGCGCCCGAGTCTGGCTTGACGGCCGAGACCGAGCCGCAACCCAGCCAGGCCGGAGACCCGGAGCGGGGAAGGGCTGAATGCCGTCCCGCAGGGAGCGAGAGCCTAGAAGTTGAGGAAGCCGAGCCGGAGCCAGAGCCAGCTCCCATGCCCTGCGTGGCCGGCAGCGAGCTGCCTGCCGGCGGGCCTGCCGCCTGCTTTGGCCGCGATGCGTCCGGTCTCGAAGCTGCAGCCGCGCCCGAAATGGTTTCCCTGCCCGGGCTGCCAGTCTCCGCCGCGCAGCCGCGCAGCTCGGAGGCGGTGGCGACTCCTGCCCTACCGCGACGGGCCGCTGGTAGCTCTAGCCTGGAGGTTTCGCTACGCTCGCTGTTGGCGGACCTGGGACCGGCGGAGGATCGGGCGCGCCGCGACGATGCCGAGACCCACTATCATCTCGGCGTCGCCTTTCGCGAAATGGAGCTCTACGACGAAGCCATCAGCGAGTTCCAGAAGGTGGTGAAGGGCGCGCGCAAGGACCGGCTGCCGCCGCGCTTTCTGCAGACGTGCAGCCAGCTGGCCCACTGCTTCATGGAGAAGCGGCTGCCTAGCATCGCCATCAAGTGGTACCTGCGCGCTCTGGAGGCGCCTGACTTGGATGAGGACGCTCGCCTGGCGCTGAAGTACGAGCTCGGCGTGGCGTACGAGCAGGCGGGGTCGAACGAGCCGGCGCTCGAGAATTACCTCGAAGTCTACGGCCAGAACATCGAGTACCGCGACGTGGCAGAACGCATCCGCCTCCTGCAGCAGAAAGCCGGCTAGGAAGGTGGGAGAGGCGCCGGCGGCTCCAGCACCGGGCCGGGAGTGTGCTATAGTGCGCTTCTGCCGGGACGAATGGCGCGGTGCACCGAGAGGATCTCCCTGGCCAGCTACGCGCAGCGCGTCGAGGACTCGCTCGGCCGCCGCTATCCCGAGCCCGCTCACCCCTACCGCAACGATTACGAGCGCGACCGCGACCGCATCATCCACGCCCGGGCTTTCCGCCGGTTGGAAAACAAGACCCAAGTCTTCTCCCGTCGCTATTCGGACCACTTTCGCAACCGGCTCACGCACACGCTGGAGGTGGCCCAGATCAGCCGCACCGTGGCCCGCGCCCTGCGGCTGAACACCGACCTGGTGGAGGCGCTGGCCTTGGTCCACGACGTGGGCCATCCTCCCTTTGGTCACGCCGGGGAAGCCGTCCTGGACCGGCTGATGCGCCAGCACGGCGACCGCTTCGATCATAATCTTCATGCCCTGCGCGTGGTGGAGCGCTTCGAGCAGCGGTACATCGCCTTTCCCGGGCTGAATCTTACCTTCGAAGTGCGCGAAGGCATCATTAAGCACTCGCGCGACTACGACCCCGCCAGCTATCCGGAGCTGGCTGAGTACCGGCTGGAGGAGCGGCCGCCTCTCGAGGCTCAGTTGATCGATGTGGCGGACGAGATCGCCTATAACTGCGCTGACCTGGACGACGGCTACGAATCCAGATTATTGACCCTGGACTTGATTCGCCGCAGCGTTCCGTGCTTCGAGCGCTGGTACGCGCGCGTGGACCACAACTGGCCGGCCGCGCCGGAGAAGCTGAAATTTAACGAAGCGCTGAAGGCCTTGCTCAACGCGCTGGTCACCGATCTAATCGAAACCACCCGCCGCCGCCTGCGCCGCCTGCGCTTCCGCTCCCCGCACCAGGTGCGGGAGTATCCGAAGCGCGTGGTGGGTCTTAGTCCGAAGATGGCACGGGAGAACAGCGCCCTGAAGGCCTTCCTCTACCGGCGCCTCTACTCGCACCGCGAGGTGGATGCCGAGCGCAAGAGGATTATTCGCTCCATCGAAGAGCTCTTCGCCTACTTCATGGCCAACCCGCGGAGCCTGCCGCCCTTCTACTATGCCCAGGTGCAGCAGGAGCCGGTTCATCGCATTGTCTGCGATTACATCGCCGGCATGACTGACAACTACGTGCAGCAGCAGCACCGGCGGTTCTGCCTTTGACACGAAAGGTCCGGCGTCGGCGGCGGGCGGAGAAGCGTCAGGATTCTGCTTCCCCGCGGATCGCCGCCTCCGGCATACTGCGGTTCTGAAAGGGCGAAGGGGTCGAAGCGAGGAGGCACCGCACCGTTGCCTGAGGTACGTCCAAAGTCGGCAGAGGGAGTGGGACGGCTGGGGGTCTTCACCCTTGTGGTGTTGCTGGCTGTCTTCCTCCTCGTCCTCGTGAAAGCGGCCAGCCGGCAGGGACCGGCCATTCGGCTGGTGAATCCGGTCAAAGGCCTGGGACAAAGCACGCCGCTCGAAATTGAAGTGCGGGACGCAGAGCACGGCATCCGGAAGGTGACGGTGGAGGTGCGCCAAGGCGGGAAGTCGTTGGCGGTGGTGCCGCAGGTGATGCGCTCCGAGCGGGCTCCGCACTCGTGGTGGCAGTTCTGGAAGAGCGCTCTTCCCTCCAGCCTCACCCTGTCCGCCCGCGCCGGCCGCCGCGAGATTCCGGAATTGCAGGAGGGGCGCGCCACGCTGGTGATCACCGCGGTAAACGACTCCTGGGGGCACTTGTTCCGCGACGGCCAGTCCACCTTGACGCTGGCGCTGCCAGTGCGCTTTACGCCGCCCCGCCTGGAGGTTCTCACCTCGCAGCATTACATCAACCAGGGCGGCTGCGACATGGTGGTGTTCAAGGTTTCGCCGGGCACCGTCGAGTCCGGGGTGCAGGTGGGCCGATACTTCTTCCCCAGCTGGCCGGTTCGGTCGTCCCAGCCGGACACCCGGCTGGCCATCTTCGCTTATCCTTACGACCTCGATCCTTCCACGCCGGCACGGCTCGTGGCGCGGGATGACGCGGGCAATGAGACGGTAAGCAGTTTCAACTACCGCGTCTTCCCCAAGAAATTTCACACCGACACCATTAACCTGACAGATGAGTTCATGAACCGCGCCGTCCCTCCCATCCTAAGCCAGACGCCGGACCTTGCCGACCAGGGCAGCCTGCTAAAGAACTTCCTCGAGGTGAACGGACCGCTGCGCGCTCGCCAGGCCCAGCAGCTCATCGAGTTGTCTCAGAAGACAGCCCCGGAGTTCCTTTGGAAGGAGCCCTTCATCCAGCTGGGCAATTCGAAGGTGGAGGCCAGCTTCGCCGATTATCGCACCTACACCTACAACGGCCAGGTGGTGGACCACCAGGTTCACCTGGGATACGACCTCGCCGTCACCCAGCACACGCCCGTGGTGGCGGCCAATGATGGCGTCGTAATCTATGCCGCCTACTTTGGCATTTACGGCAACGCCGTGATCATTGACCATGGCTGCGGCGTGCAGACACTGTACGGCCACCTCAGCTCGATCGGCGTCAAAGTGGGCGACAAGGTGAAGCGCGGCCAAACCATCGGGCACAGCGGGCAGACGGGCCTGGCGGGCGGCGATCATCTCCACTTTACTGTCCTGCTGGATGGCATCCCGGTGAACCCCACCGAGTGGTGGATCCCCACTGGATCCACGACCGCATCCAGGCCAAACTGGCGGCGCTTCGGACGCCCTCGGCGGGCGCCGCTGGCCCGGAGTTCGCAGCTCAATGAAAGTCGTGCGAGGGCGCCTCGGCGCGGGGGGCGCGGAGCGGAAGGATGCGTTGCGCCTGGACGGAGATGACGTGGTCCTGCTTCTGCAGCCTTCCCTCAATCAGCAAATAGGGTTCGTGCACCAGGACGAAGCGGTGCTTTTGGAACAGGCTGGGCATGACGATGGCGTTGGCGATGCCCGTCTCGTCTTCCAGGTTCAGGAAGAGAAAGCCTTTGGCGGTGCCCGGCCGCTGGCGGCAAATCACGCATCCGGCGATGCGAACCGTCTTGCCGTGGGGCAGGTGGCGCAGTTCGCTAGCCGCGTGCACGCCCCGGGCCTTCAGCGTCGCGCGGCAGTAGGTCATGGGGTGGGGGCCCACGGTCAGCCCCGTGCCGCGAAAGTCGGCTACCAGGCGCTCTTCTGGCGTCATCTGCTTCAGCGGTGTTTTTGAAAATTCCGCAAAGCCTTTGGCCGGAACGGTCGGCGGCCTCTCAGCCTCTTCCAACAGCGGGCCCGCCGGTCGCGCTGCCCGCTCCACTTGCCATAGCGCGTCGCGGCGCGTGAGGGACGCAGCACGGCGGGGGCCGAGACTCGAATTCCGGATGGCGGATTCCTCACCGATCCAATTCAAGGCTCCAATTTCCGCCAGCATCACCAGCTCGGACTTGCGTAGCTCGGGCACCCGGCGCACCAGGTCGTCGAGGGAAGCAAACGGTGCCCGCTGGCGTTCGCGAAGAATGGCTTGGGCTGCCTCCTCCCGCAGCCCCTTCACGTAGCAGAGGCCCAGCCGCACGGAGAGTGGCGGGTGGCCCGAGACGGGCGGCCAGGGAGTACTCTCCCTCAGCGGCTTGGCTTCGGAGTCCGGAAGCCTGCCCTCCAGCGTGCAAAGCCAGTCCGAACGGGTTACATCAATGGGTTTGATTCTCAGCCCGTGCCGTTGCGCGTCCTGGACGATAGTAGCGGGATGGTAGAAGCCCATGGGCTGGTTATTCAGCAGCGCGGCGGTAAAGGCCGGTAAGTAGTGGCACTTCAGGTAGGCGCTGGCGTAGGCCAGCAAGGCGAAGCTGGCAGCGTGCGACTCGGGAAAGCCGTAGAGCGCAAAGGAGGTGATGGATTGGACAATCTGCTCCTGCGCCTCCCCGGTAATGCCCTGGCGCTCCATGCCCCGCCGCAGCTTCTTTTCGATTTCTTTCATGCGCGCTTCCGAGCGCTTGAAGCCCATCGCCCGGCGCAGCTCTTCCGCTTCTCCGCCAGTAAAACCGGCCGCGATCATAGCCATGCGCAGCAACTGCTCCTGAAACAGCGGAACGCCCAGCGTGCGCTTCAGTACCGGCTCGAGCGAAGGGTGCGGATAGGTGACCGGCTCGCGTCCCTGGCGGCGTTTCAAGTAAGGATGCACCATGTTGCCGACAATCGGGCCGGGGCGGATGATGGCGACTTCCACCACCAGATCGTAGAAGCCGCGGGGTCGCAGGCGGGGCAGGCAGGACATTTGCGCGCGGCTCTCCACCTGGAACATCCCGATGGTATCGGCCCGCTGCAGGGCGTCGTACACCTGGGGATCGTCCGGCGGCAGGTGCGCCAAGTCAACTTCTTGGCCATAATGCCGGCGGATGAGGGCGAGGGTATCTTCGAGCACGGCCATCATTCCCAGGCCCAGCAAGTCCACCTTGATGATGCCCATGTCGGCGCAGTCTTCCTTGTCCCACTGGACGACGACGCGCCCCGGCAGGGTGGCGGGCTCGAGCGGTACCACCGTATCGAGCTGCCCTTGGCAGATCACCATCCCCCCAGAGTGCTGGCCGAGATGGCGCGGCAGGTCCTGCAAGCGCTGGCAGAGTTCGAGAAATTGGCGGATGCGCGGATCAGCCAGCTCCAAACCGGCGTCGCGGGCGTGGCACTCGAGGGTGTCCTTTTCGTCCGTGTACTCCCAGGCGCTCACCAGGCCGGACAAGCGGTGGAGCACGCCGGCCTCCAAGCCCAGCACCTTGCCGACCTCGCGCGCCGCCGAGCGGCCACGGTAGGTGATCACGTTGGCGGTCATGGCGGCACCCAGGCGGCCGTAGCGCTCGTAGACGTACTGAATGACGCGCTCGCGCTGGCTGCCCGAAGGGAGGTCCAGATCGATGTCCGGCCATTCGCCGCGCTCTTCGGAAAGGAACCGCTCGAAGAGCAGTTCCATGCGCACTGGATCGACCGCCGTGATGCCTAGCGCGTAACAGACGGCACTGTTGGCTGCCGATCCCCGCCCCTGCACCAGAATCTGGTGCTCGCGGCAGAAACGCACCAGGTCCCAGACGATCAGGAAGTAGCCGGCAAGATCCAGCTTTTCGATCAGTGCCAGCTCGCGCTCAATCTGCCGGCGGGGGCGCGACTGAGGATCCAGGTATTCCCGGCCGTAACGCTCCAGCGCGCCTTCCTCGGTGCGCTGGCGCAGAAATGAGGTCATGGTCTCGCCTTCCGGCACGGGATAGCGAGGAAACTGGTAGCCCAGGTCGTTCAAGGTGAACTGCAGGCGCGCGGAAAGCTCCCGCGCGTTGGCGATGGCCACGGGCAGGTCGGCAAAGAGGCGAGCCATCTCCTCCGGCGGTTTCACGTAGCGCTCCGCATTGCGCGCCAGCAGCCGTCCGGCTGTGGCCAGCGTCCGGTGGTTCCGGATGGCGGTAAAGACGTCCAGGACTTCGCGCCCGGCCGGGTTGGCGTAGCAAACGCCGTTGGTGGCGACCACCGGAAGGTGCAAGGCGTGCGCCAGCTCCAGAACTGCCTGGTTGCGCGCTTCCTCGTCACGATGGAAATGCCGTTGCAGTTCGACGTAGACGTTGCCGCGGCCGAAAATGTCGCAGAGCCGGCGAAGGCGAGATGCGGGATTAGGGCCTCCTGGGTGGGTGCCGTTCTGAATCCCGTGCAGCGGCCCTTCGTCGCCCCCCGTCAGGCAAATTAATCCTTGGGCAAACTCGGCCAGGTCCTCCTCGGTGGCTGCCGCCTTCCCCTTGGGCGCGCGCAGCTTTATCCGGGTAATCAGGCGACACAGGTTCTGATAGCCGGTGCGCGTCTCCACCAGCAGGGTGTAACGGAACCCTTCCGCTGACGTTACTTCAGCTCCCAGGTGGGCGCGAATCCCCGCCTTTTTTGCCGCTTGATGGAAGCGCGGAGCGCCATAGACGCCGTCCCGGTCCACTAGGGCCATGGCCGGCATGCCGAGCCGGGCACACGCGGCTATCAGCTCCTCTGGCAGGGAGGCTCCTTCCAGAAAACTGAAGGCGGAGCGGGCGTGGAGTTCAACGTACATGGTTGGCCATTTCTGCCCATGGCTTGCCGTTGCCGAATCGGCGATCAGTCATAGATTCCTCGCACGAACCAGCTCCCGGTGCGGCGGTCCTGGTAGATTTGCGCAAGGATGGTTGAAAGATTGCTGGCCTCTCGGAACGAACCTCGAACCACGCGAACATCCCACTCGTCTTGATCCCAGCCGTTCTGGGTCCACCACTCGCCCGAGGTTCGCCAGGGACCCACAGCACGGATCACTTTGCCGCGTATCCCGCCGGCGGCTTGGACATACGCGGGCCGTCCGCCGCTTACCCTGACCGCCGCTGCCAGAGGCGGGCGGAAGAGGCGCAAAGGCCGAAACCCGGGATTCGGCCTTCGGACCTTATTCTGGCTTTCTCGTCGCTGTCGGGA
>CADDZE010000078.1 GCA_902812465.1 Acidobacteriota bacterium
AGGTGGGGGACGTAGTCCGGGGGCGGGTGGTGCGGATGGCGCAATTCGGTGCCTTCGTGGAGCTTGAAGAAGGTGTCGAGGGCCTCTGCCACATCTCCGAGATGGACGAAGACCAGTTGAAACGCGGGCCTCACAAGGTGCAGATCGGAGCCGAACTCGATTTTCGCGTCCTGCGCCTGAACCCGATCGAGAAGAAGATTGCCCTCAGCTTGCGCGACGTCGAGCAGCAGCCCCGCCGCCAACCGGAGTCAGCCAACCAAGGGGACCCGACGAGCAGCGTGCAAGCCGGTTCTCCGGCCGAAGCCATGGGCAGCGCCGCTTCCACCCCAGAAGCCGCCGCCAAGGCGCAGCCGTAGGATCGGACCGGAGGGCTGTGTCGGAGTAGACGTCACTGGCGCATCTTGCGGCCAGTGACGTTCAGCGGATCGTAACGGAGCAGTCGGCGGATTGCCGCCCCGCCGGTCTTTAGGAGTGACTCATGACCAAGGCCGATCTGATTGAGGAAGTTTGCCGTGCCGCGGAGCTAAGCCGCAAGGACTCGGAGATTGTCGTCGAGACGGTCTTTGAGAGCATCATCAAGTCGCTGCGGGCGGGTGAAAAAATCGAGATGCGTGGATTCGGCAGCTTTCGCACCAGGCAGCGCAAGCCGCGTGTTGGCCGGAATCCGAAGACGGGCGCCCGCGTCGAGGTTCCAGCCAAGCGCATCCCCTACTTCAAACCGAGCAAGGAGCTGAAGGATGTCATCAACGGCGTGACACCCCAGGCTACGGCCACCCCGTCGCCGCCTCCTGCAACCACGCCTTCCACTTAGGCATCCGTCGCGAGCGGGGCATACAGATCGTGGCGCAACTCTGATTCCTGACGTCTCCCGTATGGATTATCTTTGGAGCCCCTGGCGCTTCCACTACGTGAGCGCCGCACGCCACGGCGAGGGCTGCGTATTCTGTCAGAAGGCACGCGCGGACACCAGCCAGGACCGAACCAACCTAGTTCTTTACCGCGCCCAGCTCAACTACATCATCCTGAATCTGTTTCCTTACACTACCGGCCATCTGATGGTGGTCCCTTACGCACACGTCTCCAGCCTCACCGATCTGGACTCGCCTACTCTCAGCGAAATGATGGAACTGGCTCGCGACGCCCAGGCGGCTCTTGAGCGTGCCTACCATCCCGAAGGCTACAACCTGGGCATGAATCAGGGGACGGTGGCCGGAGCCGGCGTGGCCGACCATGTGCACTTGCACCTGCTGCCGCGATGGGCCGGCGACGCCAATTTCATGTCCACCATCGGCGAGACTCGGGTATTGCCCGAAGACTTGGCCACCACGTTCGAGAAGCTGGTGACCGCCTTTCGCCGCCGCGCCTAGCCGGCGAACGATCCTGGCAGTTGTGGTAATCTGGAAGCTCAGACAATCCCTTGAGCCAGGAAGGCGGGAGGCTACTCATGGCAGTCATTGAGACGGCGGCCGAGGTTCGGCGTCAAGCGGGGCGCCCGCAGCGCGACAGTGCGGGGATGACCGAGCGCGTTCGCGAGATACTGAGTTGGTATGAGAGCGATAATCCCGGCACCAAGACCAACATCGCGCGGCTGCTCAACCACGGATACTTGGCCGGCACGGGCAAACTGGTGATCCTGCCGGTGGACCAGGGCTTCGAGCACGGACCCGCGCGCAGCTTTGCCGTGAATCCGGCCGGCTACGATCCGGATTACCACTTCCAGCTGGCAATCCAGGCGGGATGCAACGCCTATGCGGCTCCGCTGGGCTTCCTGGAGGCCGCTACCGCCCGCCATGCCGGCGAGGTACCGCTCATCCTCAAGCTCAACAACCACGACCTGCTGCATGACGACAAGGATCCCATGTCGGCCGTCACGGGCAGCGTGCAGGACGCGCTACGTTTGGGTTGCGTGGCCATCGGGTTTACGATTTATCCCGGCTCGGCGCACGCCCGGCAGATGTACGAGCAGCTACGCGCCTTGGCGGAGGAGGCCAAGCGCTGCGGCCTGGCGGTGGTGGTTTGGTCCTACCCCAGGGGCTCTGGTATGAGCAAGGAAGGTGAAACGGCCATCGACGTGGTGGCCTACGCTGCTCACATCGCGGCCCAGTTGGGCGCGCACATCATTAAGGTGAAGTTGCCCACGTCGCACATCGAGCAGCCGGAAGCACAGAAAGCTTATACCAGGGCCGGCGTGCCCATCGGCACGCTGGCGGAACGCGTCCGCCACGTCGTTCAGAGCGCCTTTGACGGCCGCCGCATCGTCATCTTTTCCGGCGGGGCCAAAAAGGACAACGACGAGGAGGTCTTCGATGAAGCGCGCGCTATCCGCGACGGCGGCGGCTTCGGTTCCATCATTGGGCGCAACTCGTTCCAGCGACCGCGCGAGCACGCCCTGCGCTTCCTCGAAACAATCATGAAGATCTATTCCGGCGAGCTGAGTTGATGCCGCCGGCGCGTGGCATCCGAGCCGAACCCACGGCGATGGCTGCCAAGGGGTGTGGCTTGGCGCCCTGCCTCCAAAAGGGCGAGCACTCCTTGATGGTTTGAACCGCTGTGGTGGGGCAGCCAGTCCGGGCTGAGATCCTCACGACCCTGAGCGCGATTACTCGCTAGGGAGGGCTCAGCCGAGGGCCGGGGAGAGGTCAACCCGGCCGGTGGCCAACACTGCCTCAAAGCGAAGAGATGGCACTTCGACCGGCACGGCCTAAGCCGTGCCCTTTTGGCGGGAGGCACTATTATGTCCCGATCGAGGCTACGCCGCAGGATTCGGGCCTACATCACCCGGTCCGCATTTTGCGCGCCCATGCTGGCAGCACCCGCCGCCGCTTGGGCGCAGCCCCCACAGGAAACGCCCACCGGCGAAGCCAATCTTAGGCTGCCCGACCTCTCGCAGGTTCAGTTTCTGGGCGTGGACGGCCACCGTTTGCTCACTGCTGGCATCCTCTTCTGTATTTTCGGGCTCCTCTTCGGCCTAGTCATTTACAGCCGGCTGAAGCACCTGCCCGTGCATCGCGCCATGAGCGAGATTTCTCAGCTCATCTGGGAAACCTGTAAGACCTACCTCATCACGCAGGGCAAGTTTTTGCTGCTTCTCTGGATGTTCATCGCCGCCATTATCCTCCTCTACTTCGGCGTGCTGCTGAAGTATGAAGCCGGGCGGGTGGCCATCATCTTACTCTTCAGCGTCATCGGCATGGCTGGAAGCTACGGCGTGGCGTGGTTTGGCATCCGCGTGAACACCTTTGCCAACTCCCGCACGGCCTTCGCCAGCCTGCGCGGCAAGCCCTTTCCTATCTTTCATATTCCCCTGCAGGCTGGGATGAGCATCGGCATGATGCTGATCTCGGTCGAGCTGCTGATGATGCTGTTCATCCTGCTCTTCATTCCCGGGGACTACGCGGGGCCTTGCTTCATCGGTTTTGCCATCGGCGAATCGCTGGGCGCTGCCGCCTTGCGCATCGCCGGCGGAATCTTTACCAAGATTGCCGACATCGGCTCCGACCTGATGAAGATCGTCTTCAAGATTAAGGAAGACGACGCGCGGAACCCCGGCGTGATTGCCGACTGCACCGGTGACAACGCCGGCGACTCCGTAGGGCCCAGCGCCGACGGCTTCGAGACCTATGGCGTCACGGGCGTAGCCCTGATCACCTTCATCCTTCTGGGTGTCCGAGATCCGCGTGTCCAGGTGCAGCTCCTGGTGTGGATCTTCGTTATGCGCATCGTCATGCTGGTGGCCAGTGCTGCCGCCTACTTCCTTAATGGGGCCCTCGCCCGGGCGCGCTACGGGAATGCCAGCGAGATGAACTTCGAGGCTCCTTTGACCTCGCTGGTGTGGATCACCTCGCTGGTCTCCATGGCACTGACCTACCTGGTCTCCTCCCTCACCATTCCCAGCCTCGGTGGCGATACGACGCAGTGGTGGAAGCTCTCCACCATCATTTCTTGCGGCACCCTGGCCGGAGCGCTGATTCCCGAGCTGGTGAAGGTATTTACCTCCACCGAGTCACGGCACGTCAAGGAAGTGGTCACTTCGGCAGAGGAGGGCGGCGCCTCGCTGGACATTCTCTCCGGGTTCGTTGCCGGCAACTTCTCCGGCTACTACCTCGGCCTGGCCATGGTCTTGCTCATGGCCATTGGTTCCTGGGTCAGCACCCAGGGGCTTAGCAACCTGATGGTGGCCGCTCCGGTCTTCGCCTTCGGACTGGTAGCCTTTGGCTTCCTAGGTATGGGGCCGGTGACTATCGCGGTGGATTCTTACGGCCCGGTCACCGACAACGCCCAGTCCGTCTACGAGCTTTCGCTCATCGAACAGGCGCCCAACATCCGCGAAGAATTGCGACGCGACTTCAACATTGAGGTGAATTTCGGGCGCGCCAAAGACATGCTGGAGGCCAACGACGGCGCGGGCAACACCTTCAAGGCCACAGCCAAGCCGGTACTTATTGGGACGGCGGTGGTGGGCGCCACCACCATGATCTTCTCCATCATCATGGCCCTGACCAACGGCCTAACCGCCAACGTCGATAAGCTTTCCCTGCTTCACGCCCCCTTTGTGCTTGGCATCGTAACCGGCGGCGCCATGATCTACTGGTTCACCGGGGCATCCGCCCAGGCGGTCACCACCGGTGCCTACCGCGCCGTCGAGTTCATTAAGTCGCACATCAAGCTGGAGGGTGTGGAGAAGGCCAGCGTCGCCGACAGCAAGCGCGTGGTGGAGATCTGCACCCAGTACGCCCAGAAGGGCATGCTCAATATCTTTATCGCCGTGTTCTTCGCCACCTTGGCATTCGCCTTCGCCGAGCCTTTCTTCTTCATCGGCTACCTCATCTCGATTGCCACTTTCGGCCTCTATCAGGCCATCTTCATGGCCAACGCCGGCGGCGCTTGGGACAACGCCAAGAAGATCGTCGAAGTGGAGCTGAAGCAGAAGGGCACGCCGCTGCACGATGCCACCGTGGTTGGCGATACGGTGGGCGACCCGTTTAAGGACACCTCGTCCGTGGCCTTGAACCCCATCATCAAGTTCACGACGCTCTTCGGCCTGCTCGCGGTCGAGCTAGCCGTAAAACTGACGGCGACCAGCGGCGGCGGCTTGGCCCATCTGCTAGCCGCGGCATTCTTTGCCGTCTCGCTCTTCTTCGTCTACCGCTCGTTCTACGGCATGCGCATTCGCACCGCCCCTGCTACGGCCACCGCGGAAGCCCGCGTCCGGGCCGCCGCCGACTAGTTGTCTTGGCCCCCACCGGCCGGCAGGCGTGGTGGCCCCGGAAGCTGCGGCTACCTCGCCTTCAGGCAGGGCCGCTCGCCGTTTACAATCGAGACGTAAATTTCGTTTTATACGCGCCCACGCCCGCGGTTTTGGTATTCAATGGATCGCGCGGCTGGAAACTTCGCAGCCTGAGCGGTCCGGAGTAGGCGTTGGGAGCCAGACGGTAAAAAATACAGGAACGAAGCCACCAAGTTATTGAAAACACGTGACCGCACACCTGAATCCCGAACAGGAGCGTGCCGTTACGCACGGTGAGGGGCCCTTACTCGTCATCGCCGGACCGGGCAGCGGCAAGACTCGCGTCGTTACCCAGCGGATCGTTCACCTGATTCGCGACGGTGTCGAGCCGGGCCAGCCGGTGCCTCCATCCCGGATTCTTGCCCTGACGTTTACTGACAAGGCTGCTGGGGAAATGCAGCGGCGGGTGCGCGAGGCGCTCCCTGGCTTGGCGGACCTGCCTTTCCTTACCACCTTCCACGCGTTCTGCTATGGTGTGCTTCGCGCCCAGCACTTCGAGCGGCCACTGCTTGACGAAATCGACCTGTGGATCTTCCTGCGCCGCCGACTTGAGCTGCTGGGGCTTGAGCGCTATCGCAAGCTGGCGGAGCCCGGCGCCTTTTTGCACGACTTGAACCAGTTCTTTTCCCGCTGCCAGGACGAACTCGTGGATCCCGACCAGTTTGATGCCTATGTACGCCGCAGCGAACGCGCCCTGTCGGACTCAGCCCTTAGTCCGCAGGAAGAGGTCTTCGCCCGTGAGGAGCTCGAGCGCCCGCGGGAGCTGGCGCGAGTCTTTCGCCGCAGCCGCGCGTTGATGGAGCAGGAGGGATGCTCGAGCCTGGGCAGCCTGGTGAGCGAAGCGGTGCAACTGTTCGACCGGCGGCCGGAAGTGCTGGACGCCTGGCAGAAACGCTTCCGGTTTGTGCTAGTGGACGAGTTCCAGGATACCAACTACGCTCAGGTTGAGCTCTTGCGGCGGCTCACCCCTCCGCCCCACAACATCATGGCCGTGGGCGACGATGACCAGGCCATCTACCGCTTCCGCGGCGCCTCGCACGGCGCCTTCGAGATGTTCGGCCGCGCTTTCCCGCACCATCAGGTGGTGCACCTCAACCGCAATTACCGTTCCACGAAACGCATCCTGCGGGTCGCCACCTGCGTGATCGCCCGTAACAATCGGTATCAGGCGAAGCCACCGCTCTGGACGTCCCAGGACGAAGGGTCGAGGGTCTTCCTTCTTCAGTCGCGGGACTATGAAAGTGAGGCGGCCTGGGTGGCCGACGAAATCGAGCGGCTCACCTCACCGCCTCCTCGAGGCGGCGCGGAGGAGAGCAGCCCGTTCGCCTTTCGAGACATCGCCGTCCTCTATCGCAGCCATCACTATCGCGACCTGCTGGTGAGTGCCTTGCAGCGCAAGGGGATTCCGTTTACGGTGCGCGGGCTTTCGGTGTTGTCGACCCCCATCGTGCGCGATCTGGTGGCCTACCTGCACGTCCTTCACTCGCCACACGATACTATTAGTCTCACGCGAGTTCTGCTGGCGCCCCGGTGGCGCTTCCCTGAGGAGCTGGCTTTGGACCTGCGCCGCCAGGCTGCCCGCGATCGCTGCTCGCTCTTCGAGGCGCTGGCAGCGCGTGAACGGACGCCCCTGGGGCAGGAGCTGATGAACACCGGCTGGCCCGAACTGCTCCAGTGGCTGCAAGGCCTGCGCGCCGCGGCCCGGAAGCTGCCCGTCACCAGACTCTTTGACCTCCTGGTCGAACAGCTCGGGCTCCGCTTTCTGCCGAGCGACCGCGATCGGATTTATGTCGAAGCCTTTCGCACTTTTCTGGAGCAGTGGGAAGCCAAGCAGGCCGATTACGGTTTCCTGCTGTCATCACCTCCTTCATCTAGCCCCCAACCGGGCTCGGCTTTTCCGCCGCGCGAGCTAGCACTCCATGAAGATCGCCGCCGCTCCCTGACGCTCCAGTCCTTTATCGAGTATTTCGCCTCCTTCCGCGAAGCGGGAGGCCAGATTGAGGTGCCGGAGCCGCAATCCGCCAACGCCGTTCAACTGATGACCGTACATGCCGCAAAGGGCCTTGAGTTTCCTGTCGTTTTCATTCTGAGCGTGGCGCGGCAGCGCTTTCCTCACCGCGAGGAAAGACCCGTCATCGAGTTCCCCGCTGAGTTACGCCGTGGCCCGGCTCCCCCGCCCGATATTCATTTGCAGGAGGAACGGCGGCTGTTCTATGTGGCCATGACCCGGGCACGCTTGCGCCTCTACATTTCTAGCGTCGCACCGACCGGGCGCGGTGGCGGACGCGAGTCGGTATTCATCGACGATCTGCTGCGCGACCCGGCTGTGGCGGCATGCGATGTTGAGCGCATCCAGGTGCCACCACCGGCACAGGGTGAGGCCCGAACCGCAGCGAGTTGCCGTACGCCCCTTTCCTCGCGCGAGGCGCCCCGCCTGCAGCCGGGTGATCAAGGAAGCCTCTTTGACGCTCAGCCGGTCCTGCGCTCGCGGCCAGACATCACCGGCTGGGCCTTTCGCCCGCTTGCGGAGGCCGACGCCTTGCCCCTCGAGCGGCCGGCCGCCGGCGGTCCCGGAAGGCTGCGGCTGAGCGCCTCGATGATTGAGACCTACCGCGAATGCCCGATGAAGTTCAAACTCGCCTACTGCTACCGCATCCCTACGGCCGCGCAGGCCACGCTCACCTTTGGCAACCTCATGCACCAGTGCGTCCGACGCTACTTTGAGCTGCTCCGCACGGGAATTCCCACCTTTGAGCAGCTCCGGGATTTCTACCTGAGTGCGTGGACTACGGTGGGCTTCGAGGACGACTACCAGGAGCAGATGTATAAGCACGCAGGGCTCGAGCAGCTCCGCGCTTTTGTCGCCCGCCAGAATACCGAGTTTGCCGGCAGCAAGCGAGCCGAGCTCGTTGCCGCGATGGAGTTCGAGCGTGCCTTCCGGCTCGACCTAGGTGACGTCGTGCTTTGCGGCAGGATCGATCAGATCGCACCCTGCTCCGCTGGCCCCGCAAACCAGGAGTCGGTAACGCCCGGCGCAACTCAAGAAGCCGGGCGTCGGCCCGTCACTTTGGTGGATTACAAGACGGGAAAACCGTGCTCGGCCCAGGAAGCGGAAAAGAGTCTGCAGCTCTCGGTCTATGCGCTCGCCGCGCGCCGCGAACTGTCTTTGGATCCGGTCCGGGTAACGTTCTACAATCTGACGACCAATGAGAGCGTTGCCGCCGTTCGAACCAGCCAGCAACTCGAGCGGGCGTGCCGGGAAATCCACGAGGTCGCGGATCGCATCCGTCGTCAAGAATTCGACCCGGCCCCTGGGTTTGCGTGCAAGCGCTGCGAGTTCGTGCCGCTTTGCCCGGCGCACGAAAGGGAAATCTAGACCCGTCGATCATGGGACGTGAACGATGAGCGGGATTGTTTTCATCGCCGGGCTGGCCCTCGGCGCGCTGATCACCTGGCTGGCCCTGCGCGGGAGCCGGTTGGCGCTTGAGGCCAAACTCGAAGCGGAACGCCGCAATGTGGCGGAGCAACGCCAGCTGCTGGAGCACTCGCGCGCCGCGCTGGCCGAGACTTTCCAGGCGCTGTCCGGCGAGGCGCTGGCCCGCCAGGGAGAGTCGTTCCTCCGCCTGGCGGCCGAGAAGTTTAAAGCGCTCCAGGCGGAAGCGGAAGGCAACCTTGCGGCGCGGCAGCGGGCTATCGATGCGCTGCTTGGCCCGCTGCAGGAGGTATTAAGGCGCTACGAACAGGAACTGCAGCAAATCGAAGCCAGCCGTCGCGAGGCCTACGGCGAGCTGAAGCAGCAGCTGATCGAGATCGGCGGCGCCCAGAAGCTGCTCCAGCGCGAGACGGCAAACCTAGTCACCGCGCTGCGCAAGCCGCAGGTGCGTGGCCGGTGGGGCGAACTCTCGCTGCGGCGGCTGGCGGAGCTGGCCGGCATGGTAAACCATTGCGACTTCGAGGAGCAACCCTCCCTGGCGGCAGAGGACGGAGGGGCGCGGCCGGACATGCTAGTGCACTTGCCAGGCGGACGCGACATCGTCGTGGACGCCAAGGCGCCGCTCGACGCCTACCTGGACTTCGTCCAGGAAGCGTCTGACAGCCTGAAGGAAGAACATCGCCGGCGCCACGCCGCCCAAGTCCGTCGCCACATGGAGCAGCTCGGCTCCAAGGCTTACTGGAGCCAACTCGCCTGCACGCCCGAATTTGTCGTGCTCTTTTTGCCGGGTGATCCCTTTCTGGCCGCCGCGGCAGAGAGCGACCCCGCGTTGATCGAGGACGCCATGGCACAGCGGGTGGTGATTGCCACGCCGAGCACGCTGATCGCGCTGCTGCTAGCCGTCCATCACGGATGGCGCCAGGCCGAGCTTGACGCCAACGCGCAGCAGATCAGCGATCTAGGAAGGCAGCTCTACGACCGCATCCGAACCTTTCTCGGCCACTTCGAGGAGCTGCGCTCGGCCCTGAAGCGCGCCCTCACCGCCTATAACGACGCGGCCGCATCGCTGGAGAGCCGCGTCTTGGTCTCGGCTCGGCGTTTCAAGGAGCTGGGAGCGGCGAGAGGCGAAGAACTCGGCGCCGTGCCGCCCGTGGAAGGCGTTCTGCGCGGCGCCATTGTGGCTGAACAGCGAAGCCTGAACGAGGCGGCGCCCGAATCAGCGTCGCGGCTTGGCGAATCGGAGACGGCAGGGAACTGAGCAGCGTTGAGGCGGGCCTTTGCTGCGATCGGAAGGGCGGCGATGGTTTGCTACTTACGGGCGTCCCGTCGCTGGAGCTCGCTGGCGAATCCGGGTCAGCGCTTCGGAGCTTGCACGGAACGGCCCCGGAGTAACCCGGGCGCTTCTGTGAAATGCTTTGGCCGTTTCTGCGGGCTAGTGGCCGGCCCCCCAAAAAAACTTCGGGGACGCATCGCTGCGTCCCCGAGGTTTCCGTTCCAACTTTTCCGAAGAAGCTTATCTCTTCTTCTTTTTCGCTGCTTTCTTCTTCGCAGGCATTCTATTCTCCTCTCAACTCGACTTGATTTTTCCGCCAGCATTCTACTGGCGGAGCGCGTTTTCAACTCCCATGTATACGGAGTGAGTGATGCCTTGTCAAGTGGAAAGTGCACGAAACACAAAAAATCTCTCTTCGCCGGGCGCGCGCGGCGGACAGGAGTCAACGTTCGGGAGGAGCGAAGAAGCAGTTGCGGGCGATGAGGCGCGCCCCGGGGCGGTCCACGCCGAGAGGAAACAAGCGAGGACAAAGGGGCAAAAAAATCGCTTGATAATAGTCGGCCGGCTGGGGTAGGATCCCGGCGATTTGCCGGCCGGCTTCGAGCTCATGATCCATCGGGCGCCCAGGCTGGCGAGAGGAGGGGCTCGTGAAGGTCCAGGGCAGCTCGGCTCGTAAACTGCAACGATTCCCGGTTTCGTTCGTCCCCCCGCCCGCGTTTTTCGTCCTGATCTTTGGCCTGCTTGGCGTTGCAGCGAGCGCGCGGGCACAGGTGACCACCGGCCTGCCGCCTTTCGGGAGCTTCAGCGGCGGGCCGTTTGACACGGTCAACAACGCCAACCTGAACGTCCACTTCGAGGTCCCCATCATCAACAAGCCGGGCGTGGGGATGCCGTTCTACTACCGGCTGGGGTACGACAGCTCGGTGTGGTATCCGAGCAATGGGGCATGGAAGCCACTGGCGAACTGGGGCTGGCGGGCAATTACAGAAGCCGTGACTGGCTACGTGACGTATTTCAGTTACGGGCCCAACACCTGCTATGATTCACAGCACCAGCCACACACCTTTTATGTTTTTAACGGATTCACCTACATCGATACAATCACAACCCACCACTCGTTCAATGGCAGCGTCTTTAGCCCGGATTCGCAGAAGTGCACTAATCCGCCCGGTCGCACCCAGTTGACTACGACCGCGACGGACGGTTCGGGCTACACCATCACCGCGTATGCCGGCACGACCACGGCGACAGCAACTCTAACCTCACCCGGAGGCGCGTCGATTAGTCCACCGATGCAGATCGGAACTGGGTCGGGAAGTGTAACCGACGCGAACGGGAACAAGGTCAGCACTGACGGCTCGATCTTCACTGACACCCTAGGCATGACGGCGCTGACGGTGGTCAGCAGCCCGCCCACCTACACCCGGTTCGAGTACACGGCCGGTACCGGGCAGATGAGGTACGTCCAGGTGAATTACACGCAGAAGACCGTCCAGACCAACTTCGGCTGCAGCGGCATCAACGAATTCCCTGCCACGCCTGTCTACCTGGTGAGCAGCATTGACCTGCCGGATGGCACTTCATACAGCTTCCAGTACGAACAGACGCCCGGTAACGCGAGCGCTGTCACCGGGCGCATCGCCTCGATCATTCTTCCGACGGGTGGGACGATCAGCTACAGCTATTCAGGGGGCAGCAACGGCATCACCTGCGCGGACGGCAGCGCGGCCGGCTTGATCCGCCAGACGCCGGACGGTAGCTGGAGCTATACGCACTCGGAAAACGGCACGGCTTGGGCCACCACCATCACCGATCCGCAGAAAAACACCACGAGCCTGAACTTCCAGGGCATCTACGAGACGGAGCGGCAAACCAACTCGAGTGCCGGGACGCTGCTCGAAACCGTCTACACCTGTTACGGCATCAATGGCGGCGCGGCGCCGGCTTATCCCTGCAACTCGAGCGCGGTGAACGGCAACATCACGCAGCGGGTGGTGACGGTGGCTCCGGCGGGCAGCGCTAACCTGACAGCGAAGACGGTGACCGACTATGATTGGAACAGCACCAGCCAGGTCAGCTATGGGCTGCCCGTCGAGACGGACGAATACGGCTACAATGGCGCCTTAGGGCGAAAGACGACTATCAGCTACAATTTCCAGGGCTCCGGCTGTAGCGTGACCCATCCTAACGTCTTCGACCGGCCGTGCACCGTCCAGGTGTTCGATGGCGCGGGCAACCTGAAGGCCAAGACCAAGAACACCTACGATGCCAACGGCAATCTCCAGACGCAGACGCTCACCACGAACGCCCAGACCGGAGCGACCATCAACCGCTCATTCACCTACAACAGCAACGGGACGGTGGCGGCAGCGACCGACGTGAACGGGGGCGAGACGGACTACACGTATGCCACCTGCGGGCCGAACAATACGCCCTCGGCGTTTCCGGCCACGATTACCCAAAAGCAATTGTCGCTGACGCGCTCGATGACCTGGGACTGCAACGGCGGGGTGCTGACCTCGCTCACCGACGAGAACGGCCAGGGTCACACGACCTCCTACACCTACAACGATCCGGACTTCTTCCGGCTGACCAAGGTCGTGGACCCCGCGGGCGCCGAGACGGACATTTCCTACTGCACTTCCAACTGCCCAGGAGCTTTCACCACCGAGAGCACCCTGACGTTTAACAGCAACAACTCGGTCATCGACCTGCGCACCACCCTGGACGGGTTAGGGCGCGTGCACGTCAGCCAGCGCAAGCAGTCGCCTTCTTCTTCGAATTACGACACCGTCGAGACGGACTACGACGCCCTGGGACGGGTGGCGCGCGTGACACAGCCCTACCAGGGGACGGCAGGCCAGACCAATTCGAACGCGCCCGCCACCACCACCACCTACGACGCCCTGAATCGCCCGCTCACCATCACCGACGGCGGAGGCGGCACGGTCAGCTTCAGCTACACGAACAACGATGTGCTGCGGACCGTCGGGCCGGCACCGCCCAACGAGAACACCAAGCAGGCGCAGTACGAGTACAATGCCCTGGGCCAGTTGCTCAGCGTGTGCGAGATCACCACGCTGGGCGGCAACGAACCTTGCGCGCAGCACACTGCCGCCAACGGCTTCTGGACTGCCTACGGTTACGACGTTCTGAATGACGTAACGGCAGTGACGCAGGTCAACGCCGCAAACGGAATCACCCAGAGCCGGAACTACCAATACGATGGCTTAGGGCGGCTGATTTCTGAGTCCAACCCGGAGATCGTGAACCCCGCGAACGACCAGCAGATACCCATCTCCTATACCTACGACACGGACGCCACCTGCGGCACCGCGAACGGCGATCTGGTGAAGAAGGTGGACGCCGTGGGTAACACCATCTGCTATGGCTACGATGCCTTGCATCGCCTCACGTCGATCAGCCATCCGAGCGGCAACTATGCCGCCATCACTGACAACCGGTGCTTCACCTACGACAGCGCCATCGTCGCGGGCCAAAGCATGGCCAACGCCAAGGGGCGGCTGGCCGAGGCCTTCACTGTGGCCCATGGCGGCGGGTGCACCGGCGCCAAGGTGACCGACCTGGGCTTCGGTTACTCGGCGCGCGGCGAGGTGAGCGACACCTGGGAGGCCACGCCGCATTCGAACGGCTGGTATCACGTGAACCAGACCTACCGGCTGCCCTACGGCATGCCTTCCCAGCTCAATTTCTACAACAATGCAGGAGGCTTGCTGGTCCCGATCATTACCTACTATCCGGACGGCGAAGGGCGCGTGAATCAGGTGACGGCCTCTTCCGGCCAGAACCCGGTGAGCAGCGCGAGCTATAATGTCTCAAGCCAGGTACGGGAATCACCTTCGGCTCGGGGGATTCGGACACCTTCCAGTACGATTCGAACACGGGCCGCATGACGCAGTACCAATACACGGTGAACGGCCATAACGTTACCGGCAACCTGGGGTGGAACGCCAACGGGACCCTGCAGTCCCTGCAGATCACCGATTGGTTCAACGCGGCCAACACTCAGACCTGCAGTTACCTCTACGACGACCTGGCGCGCATCAATAACGTGGACTGCAAGAACGGCTCGAACGTCAGCATCTGGACGCAGGCGTTCGGCATCGGACCGT